>CP092079.1:833771-1146952 GCA_022226955.1 Nitrospira sp. | reverse complement strand
ACGGTAAGCCACAGCGGCGTAAGCTTCGGCGGACTGGTGGCGGGCGATACGGTGACGGCGAGTGGGACGACGGGGAGCTTCGCAACGAAGGCGGTAGGCACGGGTAAGGCCGTGACGTTGAGCGGCACGACGTATGGCGGGACAGATGCGGGCAACTATACGTTTACGGACCAGGCCGGCACGACGGCAACCATCACGGCGAAAACGGCGACGGTGAGCGGGCTGACGGCGGCGAATAAAGTCTACGATGGGACGACGGCAGCGACGGTGAGTCATAGCGGCGTGAGCATCAGCGGGCTGGTGGCGGGGGATACCGTAACGGCGAGTGGGACCAGCGGAAGCTTTGCAACCAAGACGGTCGGCACGGGCAAGACGGTGACATTGAGCGGCACGACGTATGGCGGGACAGATGCGGGCAACTATACGTTTACGGATCAAGCCAGCACCACGGCGAACATTACGGCGAAGAGTTTGACTATCGACCTGCAAGGACAAGGAAGCCGCTTGTACGATGGCGGGACCGCAATCGCACTGAGCGGTGTGACGCCGACGCTCACGGGCGTGCTCGGCGGCGATTCGGTGACGGTTGCCAGCGGCAATGTCACCGGGTTTGTCGATAAGAATGTAGGGGCGAATAAGGCAGTGACGTACAGTGGGTTTGGCTTAAGTGGTTCAGATTCAGGCAACTATGTGCTTGCTTCTAGTGGGGCGCCTTCGACGGCGTCGATTACGCCTCGGTCGGTCACGGTGAGCGGCTTGACGGCGCGGGATAAATATTACGATGGAACGACGATTACCACGATCGATCACAGCGGGGCGGTGTTTACCGGAGTGCTCGCCGGCGATAGCCTCGCCGCAAGCGGAACGGTGGGGACATTCGCCGATCCGGCTGTCGGCGCGGGGAAAGCCGTTGCCTTGAGCGGCACGCTGTACGGCGGTGCGGATGCCGGAAATTATCTCTTTACGAATCAGGTGTCGGCGCTGGCGTCGATTCTGAATCTCAGCACCTCTCCAGCGGTTCAAGGGCAACTGAGTAATCCGCTGGGCGGCGTCACGCAGTTGAGCTTGGGGCTTCGACTCATTCCCGGCTCACCCTCGACGATGCCGGTGCTCAATACGACGCCGGTTGTCGATACGACGGCGTTTGCGAATACCGTGCAACTTGTCTCGCTGGCTCCCCGCAAAGCGCCGGCCGTTGTGACTGTAACGGTCGTGCGGGAGGGCTCTCCATTCGAGCCACGCCTGATCACGATAGCAATTCCGCAGGCGATGATCGATCAGGGGGACTCCATCAGCTTTTCCATGTCGGACGACCAAGCCGAGACCCAGAGCGACTATCCTCAGCGCATGACGCAAAGCAATGGAGAGGGCTTGCCGGCCTGGTTAACCTATGAACGGAAAACTGGGACGTTCCAGATCGCGGATTCAGATTCAGCCAAGCTTCCATTGGAACTTTCTGGAACCATGAAAGGCCAGCGCATCCTGGTCTTCTTGCTCGCCGCAGCCGACTGATCGGTCCGGACGATACTGCTTTCGACGGAATGGCAGGGGAGCCCTCACTAAGCCAGGCCGTTGGGAAGAAGATGGCGAAGGACTTGACGCAGGCGGCGCAAAAGATTAACACATACCTCACGTTAACACTGTCGTCACACCTGGCTAGAACGGGTGCCGAGGCGGCGTTCCTAACTCATTGAACACACAGACGCGCCCGTAGCTCAGTCGGATAGAGCATCAGCCTTCTAAGCTGAGGGTCGCTGGTTCGATTCCAGCCGGGCGCACCACTTCTCACTTCCTGGGTTTCGATTCTCCAGTTTCTCTCCAGTTGGATTTCGTAAATCGGCAGGCGTGTTCGACGACGCTAGGGAGATGGCCTGGCGTATCCTCTGCAATCAAGTCAAGCTTCTTCGTTCTTGAGTTCCGGCAGCCTCCCTTGTGCGGAAGTTTTCTTTAGTTCTGCAGTGCTGCTGATTGTTCTCATGATTGTTTTCCCGCTCAAGCTTGAGCAGGTGCTCTTTGCGTTCCAGTCCGCCGGAGTATCCGCCTAGCGATCCGTCTGACGAGATCACGCGATGACAGGAAACGACGAGGCAAAGAGGGTTCTTCCCGTTCGCCGCTCCGACCGCGCGGCTTGAGTTCGGGGCGCCCAGCTCGGTCGCGATGTCCTTGTAGGAACGTGTTTCCCCGAAGGGGATTTTGGAGACGCGCTTCCAGACCTTTTTTTGGAAATCCGTTCCGTCTGGATCGAGTTGGACGCTGAATTTCTTGCGCGAGCCATTGAGGTATTCGTGGATTTCCTGCTCGGCCAGGGAAAGAACCTTGGCTGCGAGGCTGGAACCGTCCTCAAATGGGACATCCTGCTTGACCCAGCAGACTCTTTTGAGTCCCTTCAAAGAAGCGACGAGATAGAGGGTGCCGATCTTCGTTTCGATTTTCCATTGTGTCTGTTCCATGTTGTTCTCCTGAGTAATGGTGTCGTCGTATCAGTGAAGGCAGAATAGCCTTTGTGCAGGCGGTCTGCTGGCTATTTTCGGACATCGTCGGTTTTGTCTTTCGGAGATAAGCGGGCAGGATCGTGTTTCTTGCCTTGGAAACCCTCCCGACGATCTTCGTGGCGGTGCCTACCGTCGGAAATCGTGAAAGACGATTCCCATTGTGTAGCGGTCGCCGCGCTCGATCTTGCCGACGCCGTGTTTGAACCGGGTTTGGTAAAACCCGCGCGAGCCTTTCTGCGGATGGACGTTCGACGTGAACAGAACTGCTCCACCCTTTGGAACCGTGATGATGTGTGGAACGGTCTGCTGCCTTGGGCGCTGCTGGGTGAGGATGAGCTGCCCGCCCTCGTAGTCTTTCCCTTTCTCCGTCAGGCCGAAGACGATCTGGTAGGGAAACACCAAGTCGCTGTTAATATCCTGATGGAGGCAGTTATAGCCGCCCTTCGTGTAGTGAAGGATCAGGGGAGTCGGTTTTGTCTGTCCTTTTTCCCGCATCTGCTTTGCGAAGGTTGAGAATTCCTTCGGGTACTCGATCGTGAGCCGAAGCCGTTCCGACCATGAATTCGCGGTGCCTGCGATCTTCTCGTAGAGACCTTCGCGAAGGGCCTGGATGATTTCCGGCAACGGGTACTTGAAGTAGCGGTATCTCCCTTTGCCGAAACTGTACCGCTCCATGTCGATGGTCGCGCGGTACAGATGATCGGTGCTCCAGAGTGCTTTGAGCTCCTTGCACTCAGCCGCCGAGAGAAAAGGCCTGATGACGGCAAAGCCATTCTCAAGCAGCTCCTTGTTCACGCTGTCCCATCCGATGCCGTCGATTCTTTGCTTCAGGCTTGCCATAGGGGGCTCTCCTTGCCCGAGCGCGAGAAGCCTTTTCGAGACGGACTTCGTCAGCGTGGCCGCTAATTTCGATTTTTCTCGCGGCTTCTTTTCAACTGGCCACATTACGATGCTGTTTTCTTCGTCTCGCGTTTTTTGAGCGCCCCGGCGTATGTCCTCCAGAAGAGGGCTGCGACATAGCCTCTCCAGGGCCGCATGGCTTCGACGGCCTCCTTTGGGTGGATCTCCAGCGCCCGTGCCAGGATCAGGTCGCTTGCGGGAAAGGCATCTGCGTGGCGAATTGCTTTGAGCGCCATGTATTGCGCGGTCCAAGGGCCGATGCCCTTGATCTCGAGTGCGCCTTCCAGAAAGGCCTCCACATCCTGCGTCGGCTCCAGCGACAGCGTGCCTTCGTGAACCGCACGAGAGAACGCCTTCAGGGTCTCTTTGCGTGCCGCCGTCGTCTTGAGTGCCGTGAGATCGGCTTCGATGATCTGCTTCGGTGTCGGGAACAGCCTGATGTTTCTCCCGCCGCCGACGAGGCCCGATTCCTGGCCCGCGATCTCGATCAGGCTGCTCACAAGGGACCGTCCCCGCTCAACGCTGACAAGCTGTCCGAGGATTGCTGAGACGGCGATTTCGAATGTGTCCCAGCCCGTGGGAATCCTGATTCCCGGATGTGCCTTCAGGAGCCGTCCGATCCCCGCATCCGCCTCGAGCGCGTTTGCCACCACGACAGGGTCTGAGTCAAGGTCGAACATGTTCCTGACCCGGGTGACGATGGAATGGATCGCGGTTGTGTCGGGAAAGTCGATTTCCAGGACGAGCATGGATTTCCCAGCGTTGTTTGACAGCGTGATCTGTCCTGTTTTCCCCGCAACGGAAATCACCCGGTGCATCTTTCCGTTCTCAAACCACTCCAGGCCACCCATGCGGTGCGTCTCGTATGATTTCAGCAAGCCGTCAAAATCGAATGGCGGGCGATAAGGCAGGCCGACCGTAAGCCCGTTTCCTTCCGGGACGTTGTCGCGGCGGATTTCCGTTGGCGACTTCTTAAAACGCGTCTTGAATGCGCCGTTGAACCGGCGAATGGAGCTGAAGCCTGCAGCGAATGCCGCGTCCGTAATCGAGAGCGTGGTTTCGGTGATGAGTTTCCTTGCCAGGTTCAGGCGGATCTCGCAGGAAAGCTGTTTGGGGGTCTTGCCGATCTCTTCGACAAAAATCCTTCTCAGGTGGCGGGCGGTCACGCCGAAACGACCCGCGAACTTGTCCTCATCAAACTCGATGGTCTCCATCGAGTTCAGGGCTTTCACCGTTCTCCGGACCACGGCGGATTTGCCAACCCAGGCAGGGGATTGCGGGGCCGCTTCCGGCCGGCATCTCATGCATGGCCGGTAGCCTGCGGCCTCTGCCGCGTACATGGTGTTGAAAAACTCGACGTTCTCGCGCTTCGGCTTCGCCGGACAGATCGGGCGACAGTAGATCCCGGTCGTCTTTACTCCGACGAAGAACTTCCCGTCGAACCGGTTGTCGCGGGCCTTCATTGCTTCATAGAACACATCGGCTTGTTTCATGTCTCCAGTCTAACGCGGGCCGGTCTCATAGTCTGGCTATTTTCGGACCTGATCGTTTTGCTGGAGGCTGGGAACTGCAGGGGAAGTTCGGCTTTGCTCTTTTAGGGAAAAGGATTTAGTATCAACAAGATGGTGGCGTTCGGGCAATGGTGCCTGAGGTCCATCATGTTGGCGTAATCATTCATGCGTAAATTTTTCCGTCCTCTTCCTCTCGCAATTGGGTTTGGCGGCGCGCTGTTGCTCTATGCGCTGGTTGGGTTTTTCCTGCTGCCATACCTCATTACCACTTACGCGGTACCGAAAGTCGCCGAGACGATCCGCCATCCGGTGGTGGTGAGAGAAGTGGCCATCAATCCCTTTGAATTGTCGGTACGGATCGCGGGACTGGAAATTCGTGACACCGATCAGACGCCCGTGGTCGGGTTCGAGGAATTTTTTGTGAATTTCCAGGCGGTCTCGTTGTTTCGCCTGGCCTATGTATTCGATGTGATCCGTCTGACGATGCCCTATGTGGCGGTAAAAGTGGCGCCGAATGGCCATCTGAATTTGCTCGATTTAGTTCCTCCGGATGCGCCGGGCGATCAACCGCCTCCTCCCGCGACACCGGAGCCGCCGGGAGAGATTCCAGCTGTCCAGATTGGGCAGTTCGAGATCGCTCAGGGTATTGTGGAGTTTCGAGACGAGTCCAAGCCTCGGCCGGTGGCCATCGATATTGTGCCGATTGGAATCGTTCTGAAAAATTTTCACACCAAGCCGGGTGGAGACAATACCTATTCGTTCGTTGCGGAGCTAGGCAAAGGGGAGGTGCTGGATTGGAACGGCACCATCACCTTGGAGCCGATTCGCTCCGAGGGCACGGTGGCGTTGAGCGGAGTGAAGATTCCCACGATTTTTCAGGCTGTGCAGGGACAATTCAATTTCGACATTCCGGGCGGCACGATCGACCTCAAGGTGCCCTATCGACTCGATATGGGGGCGACTCCAATGGATGTCACCGTCTCGGATGCGTTTCTTCACCTCGCGGATGTCGGCATTGTTGAAAAGGGCGATGTGAATCCGGTGATCTCTGTCCCGTCCTTTGCACTCGATGGCATTCAGATGGATCTGCGGCAGCACCAGGTGTCGATTGCGTCGATCGGTGTGGAGAATGCATCGGACCGAGTCTGGCTGAATCCCGATAAGAGCCTGAATCTGCAAGCGCTCTTTACGCCTGTCGAGAGCCGGTCGGCGGCTGAGGCGCCAGCTCCACCTGTTTCGGTGAACGAGCCGGCCAAGGAGTCGCCGCCTTGGTCGGTGGCGGTGAAGGAGGTGCAGATCAAGAATCATACGATTCGATTTGAGGATCGGTCTTTGCCGTCCACGATGCAGGCCAAAGTTGTGGTGAACTCCGTGCGCTCGCATGATCTGGCTTGGCCGATCAAAGGACCGATCCCGCTCGCTGTCGATCAGACGATCAACGATACCGGCAGGTTTACGTTGGACGGCCAGATGGCGGTGTCGCCCTTTCAAGCGGACTTTACGCTGGCGCTGAAGAGCTTGGGCTTGGCGCCATTTGAACCCTATCTGCAACAGGCGACTCGTGTCGGCATCGATGACGGTTCGCTGGATATTGATGGAGCGCTCCACTTGGCGGTCGAACATCCGAAGGCGCCGTTCATGACGTTCCGAGGAAACCTGGGTGTGAAGTCGCTGGCGCTGGTCAACCGGGAAGAGGGATTGCCGTTTGCTTCCTGGAAGCATCTTCTGCTGAAGCAGATTGCGCTGACTGTCGATCCGACAACGGTGGCGTTGGACGAAGTCGGTCTCGATCAGCTTCGCGTGCAAGTCGCGGTGCAGCCCGATGGCACGATGAATCTGGCGCATTTGGTCAAAGCGCCGAAGGAGACGGAGGCGACGCCCAGCCAGTCGGCCGGCAAGCCAGGGCCGGCACCGGAAATCACCATTAAGACGGTGAAGCTGATGAAGGGCGCGGTGATGTTTCAAGACGACTCGATTGCGCCGACGGTGCGGACGGGACTCGAAGAGTTGACGGGAACGGTGAAAGGGCTGTCGTCGAAGCAGATGGCGAAGGCGGATGTCGATCTCTCGGGCAAGCTTGGGCGTGTGGCGCCATTGCGGATTGTGGGCAAGATCAATCCGCTCACGGAGAACGCGTTTACCGATCTCTCGGTCAAGTTCGACAATATCGATTTGACTACGGCGGGTCCCTATAGCGGGAAGTATGTGGGCTATCCTATTCGGAAGGGGAAGCTGTTCCTGGATTTAGCCTATAAAGTATCGCAGCATGAGCTGGAAGCGGAAAACAAGGTGCTCATCGATCAGCTGGGTTTTGGAGAGAAGGTCGAGAGTCCCGATGCCACCTCGCTGCCGGTTCCTTTGGTCGTTGCGCTGCTCAAGGATCGCAAAGGGCAGATTGCGATCGATCTGCCGGTGCGCGGGAATCTGAAGGACCCGGATTTTAAGTATGGCCGTGCTCTGCTCAATGTCGTGCTCACACTTTTGGGAAAAGCGGTGACCTCGCCATTTGCTTTGATTGGGTCGCTTGTCGGAGGCAGCGGGGAAGGTCTGGAAGCCATCGAATTTCCTCCGGGCCGGAGCGATCTGACTGAGAGCGAGGCGAAGAAGCTGGCGACGCTGGTGACGGTGCTGACGGAGCGGCCGGCCTTGTCCTTGGATGTCGCCGGCATAGCCGATAGGCAAGTGGATGCGCAGGTGCTCGCGGAAGATCGCTTCCTTGAGCGCTTGCGTCAGCTCAAACTTGAGGAGACCGGTCGGCCGTCTGGCAAGGAGCCGCTTCCTGCTCTTTCGCCGGAGGATGAATCTCGGTTGACGGCGGCCTGGTATGCCAAGCAATTTCCTCCGGCACCGGAGCAGCCAGGCGTCCCACCACCTTCGATTGCTGAGAAAAAGACGCGGTTGCTTAAGACCATCACGATTGAGGAGGAGGCGCTCCGTCTTCTAGCGCAACGTCGCGCGGAGCGGATCAGGGAAAGCTTGACGCAGCAGGGACAGGTCGAAGAGGCTCGAGTCTTCATGTTAGAAGCGGGACTGAAGGACGGGAGCGGAGCTACCGTGCCGACAGCGCTTACGATGGCGGCGCGCTAGGGTACGTGTGGTCTGTCGGCAGGGTCGCGATTATTTTGCCGTATATCGCATACGGGTGCCTTGCAAGAGCGAGAGCTCAATTTCTGATGCGGTGAGTTCAGCCGGAAAGAGAGCGCCGGAGACCTTGCAGGCGTTAATGGAGGCGCCTCTCAAGTTAGACTGGCTGAAGTCGATCCCACGCAGATCGGATTGCCGGAAGTAGCAGTCGCTGAAATCCAGCCCGGTGGCATCCAGCCCGCGGAGATCCAGCCCTCGCAGGTCGGAGCTTTTCAAGTCGCATGTATCGCCCGAGGACTTCTTGGCGTTGAACTCCTTAATGCAGCCTTCGCGGAGTAATTGATACATGGGATCTGTGGTGATGCGAAGCTTTTGTCCTGCCTGCGGTTTATCCATTGGGGGCTCCTGGGTATCTGCGGTCCCTATCGGCAAGGTGTCACGATTTCTTGAGAGGGAAAGTTCTGCCGAGGGCGGCAGGCCACGGAAGGGGTTACAGGAGGGCTTGCACTCTGAACCGGGAAGTCAGTAAGGTGGTGCGTATTATATAGACAATGTACAAGATCCTTGTGTGTCGATTATAGAAAGGAGTTCAGCATGGCAGTACGTTTAGGAGATGAAGCCCCGAATTTTACGGCCGACACGACTGAAGGGCCGATCAACTTTCATGAATGGCTTGGTGGCGGATGGGGGATTTTGTTCTCGCATCCGAAGGACTATACCCCGGTTTGCACGACTGAGTTGGGGACTGTGGCCAAGATCACTCCTGAGTTCAAGAAGCGAGGGGTGAAAGTCATTGCGGTCAGCGTCGATCCATTGGATTCTCATAAGGGGTGGATCAACGATATCAATGAGACTCAGAAGACCACGATGAACTATCCGATCATTGCCGACCCGGACAAGAAGGTCGCAACCCTCTACGACATGATCCATCCGAATGCGATCGACAACATGACGGTCCGTTCGGTCTTCATTGTCGGACCTGATAAAAAAGTGAAGCTGACATTGACCTATCCGGCTTCATGTGGGCGGAACTTCGATGAATTGTTGCGAGTTGTCGATTCGCTCCAGCTGACCTCCAAGTTCAAAGTCGCGACTCCGGCGAACTGGAAGGACGGAGAAGATTGCATCATTACTCCGGCAGTGAACGACGCGGAGGCCAAGACGCTTTTCCCGAAGGGGTTTAAGACGGTGAAGCCGTATCTGCGCTATACGCCGCAGCCGAATAAGTAACGAGCGTTCACAGGGCATGTAGAGGGCGGGAGGTGCTGAGCATCTCCCGCCTTTTTTGTTTGGGGGGGAGGAAGTCTATGAGGGGCTAGACCAGTAACAATCCGGCGGCGCGGGCTTCTTTCCAAGCAGGATGCTGTAAAAACGTGGAAAAATGTTCGACAGCGCCTGGAAAGCTGGCTTGGATGTCTCGAATCCATGGATAGGGCGTTGTTTTGTGTTTGCGTGGGGTTGCTTGCGTGAGGATGGTATGCAACCACTGCCCCTGCTTGTGGGGGAGGCGGATGACGGTTTTGGCAAATCGCCCTTCCAGGGTCAGGGTGATGTGGCTGGCGTGCGTTGCTAAGACTGGTCGATTGCCGAGCCACACCAGCCGGCGTTCAAGTGGCAGAGAGTCCGTTGTCGCTTGCTTGCGGAGAAGCGTCCGTACCCAGTTCTTAGGGACATTGGGGGCAGGGACTTCATAGTCAAACCACTGCCGGACATCCAGCGTCAAACCGCGCCCTTCCAGAAAGTTCAACATGGATCGGCGCAAGCCTTCGCCCAGCCAGGTAGGTGTTTTCCCAATGCGGTCTCGGTGAATCAGATCATTATCGGCGAAGCCTTCAAACGCTGGGCCGAGGATGCGTAGCCCGTTCGCTTTGGGATCAAGGCCGACCGGGCTGTGAGCGGTGGTGGTGAATCGGTGCCAGAAGGCCGATTGTATCAGGTCTGCCTTGAAGAGCTGCCGCACGCGTTCGAGGGCATCCACGGCTTCTTGGATTGTTTCCGAAGGAAATCCGTACATGAGATATGCGTGGATCATGATGCCGGCTTCTTGAAAGGCGGCGGCTACGAGTGCCGTCTGATCGACCGTGATCCCTTTTTTCATTTTGTCGAGCAGGCGGTCTGAGGCCGCTTCCAGTCCTGCTGTCACGGCGATACAGCCGGAGGCGGCTAAGAGCTTGCACAGATCCGGTGAAAACGCTTCTTCGAACCGGATGTTTCCCCACCAGGTTATGTCGATCCTTCGTTCCAGGACTCCCAGCGCCAGTGCTTTGAGTGCCGCAGGCGGAGCGGCTTCATCCACAAAGTGGAATCCCCGTTGTCCTGTCTCGGCAATCAATTGTTCGATTTGCAGGATCAACCGTTCGGTCGGCGTCGCTTCGTACCGGCCGATGTAGTCGAGCCCGACATCGCAAAATGTGCATTGTTTCCAATAGCAGCCATGCGCGACGGTCAGCTTATTCCAATGGCCTTCGGACCAGAGGCGATGCATCGGATTGGTGCTGTCGAGGATTGTTAGGTAGCGATCCAGCGGCAACCCGCGATAGGTCGGACAGCCGACCTCGCCCATGCTGAAATTCGGCGATGAGCGGTCGTCGGCGAAGAGCACGCGCTGGTCTTTTCGGTAAAATGTCCGGCAGAGTTCGGTGTGCCGCCGTTGGCCGGCGAGATGTTCGAGAAGCGAGAGGAGCGGCCGTTCTCCGTCGTCCAGCGTGATGAAGTCCACGTAGTCGAATACTCGTGGGTCGCTGATCCGGCGTAGTTCAGTATTGGCATAGCCGCCGCCAAGCACAATAGGGAGGTTTGGCTGCAGTTGCTTAATCGCTTGGGCAACCCGAAATGCGCCATAGAGATTGCCGGGAAAGGGAACCGACAATCCTACGAGAGTTGGTTTCGTGCGATCGAGGTGTGGCCACAAGGCATCCAGCAGAAATTCATCCGTCACGCTGAGCGGTTCGGTGAGGGCCGAGGCTAATCGGTCGAATGACGACGCGGAGTGCGCCAGGTGTTCGGCGTAACGGCTGAGGGCGAAAGATGGACTGACAGTCGCTTGAACAAGATCGGCCAGGTCTTCGAGGTAGAGCGTGCCCCAGTGTTTTGCTCGGTCATCAAGAGAAACAGATTTTGCAAATCGTGTCTTGCCGTTGAATCGGAATCCCTGTGGAAGAAACCCAGGACGGAGGATTTGCTCAGCGGCTTCTGGAGTCTTGCCTTGCAGGAAGGATACAACGGTGTCGATCGTACTCAAATAGGTCTCTTCGTCGGCCAGCATGGCGAGGGCTTGTTCGGGCAGGCGGTCTTGCCATTGCCGCACAAGGTGAAAGATTTTTTGCAGTCCATCGCGACTGAAGAGGCGCAGGACCATTTCAATTCCAAGATCGGCCTGTTCACAGGCGATCCCGTGAGACTGCAAGAATCCGGTGAGGTAAGCGGTGGATGGGTATGGCGTATTCAGCTGGGTGAGTGGGGGAATCAGTAACAGAACTCGGGGCGCGGTCATGCCCTCGACATAGCACACTGTCGGGCGGGAATGCTATGTCGCGTGCCCGATGACACGGATCGCCGGTCTGGGAACTTACCGCTTCGTGTCGATGATGCTGCCCAGCATATCGTCGGCGGTTTTCAGCGTGTGGAGATTGGCCTCGAATCCGCGCTGGGCGACGATTTGGCTGACGGCCTCTTCTCCGAGATCGACATTAGACAATTCGACTTGAGCCGCACCGTACCCACGGTCTTTCAATACGCTCGGCCCGGCCGAATCGTCCTTCTGGACCACTGGCAGCACGCCGCCAGTTCCCACTTCAACGGATTCCACCCTCGATTTATGGAACCCGTCGGTGTTGATGTTCGCCACGTTGTGTGCGGACACCTCGAGCTTTTTGGCGAAGTTGGTCAGACCCGATAAGGCGGTATCGATAGCGGACATCATACGGCACCTCCCAGTTCCGTTCCGAGATGACACAGCGTGGAGTCATTCGGAGGGAGCAGTTCCGGGAAATACCTGGCACGCCGGTGGCGCTTGAAGAGCATTGCGTTGTGGCGGCTAGGCTGACCCTGGAACATGTGTCCCTCGTTAGGTCCCTTGGCTTTGCGTCCCACCCTCTCAGGTGGTTTGCCTTTGTCACATGCCGGCGTTGATCGGGATTGATCAACCCAGCTCTATTTGCACTGGACTAAGTGTAGCAGATTCTGCCGAGCTGCAGTGCAGTCGACCTGTGAGGAAACGGCAACAACCGGTCTCAATGAACAGCTGAAATTTCAGAAAGGCTCTGTATGAAACACGTACGCGATATCGCGACACCCTGTGTGCCGCATTTATGTGAGCAAATAGCCATGCCGTTCAATGGGAAAGCTGTCTCCCCTGGGCTGTCATTTTTCGAGGTTGCTTGGCTATGGAGAGTAATTTGCTATTATAAGGGTATATAATTAAGTTATAAATTTTTCTACTGACAGAACGGACAGCGTTCTGCATGAACGGATACAGACAGGCATGAATTCCAACGGAAGACACTCAAGTTTGAGGGGTAATCTACCGATCCAATAGAGCTGAATATCCCTATTAAATCGAAGGATCTGCGACGATATGGCGCATCGCACAATTCTGCTTTCCAATCTTAAGGTCGGGATGTATCTGATTGGGGTGGATCGTTCGTGGCTTCACACGCCGTTTTTTCGGCATAAATTTGTGATCAGCGCGCAATCGGAAATCGATGCATTGCGAGCATCGGGCATTGCGCAGGTAACAATCGATACGGCTCGAGGGCTTGATGCTGCGGATTCTCAGGTGAAGCCGGATGATCCGAGTCTTGCGCGTGAGGCTCAGGCGGAGCCGTCTCTTTCGCCAACGCTGAATCCTATTTCTCCGGAACGTACGGCTGTGGTGTTGGCGGACAATCTTGCGCTGGCGAAACAGCGGCGGACAGAGTGGATCAATCGTCTCAATCGAATTTTTGACGGGACCAGGGCCACAGGGCTGGTGTCGTACGCAGAAGCCAGTCAGTTAGTCGATGAGATGATTGGGTTCATCTTCGAGCGCCAGGCGGCCTGTTATGCAGTCATGGGCTTGCGGGAGCAAGACCCCACATTACATGAACATGGACTGACGGTGTGTACGTTGGCTGTCATTATCGGGCAAGCGCTGGCTTATCCTCGAGAGATGTTGCAACGCGTGGGGGTGGCTGCGCTGCTTCATGATGTAGGTCTTGTCCGTCTGCCCAAGAACATTCTGAACCGCACCAAGTCCATGCCGCCGGCGCAGCAGGCCCTCTACGATAGCCATCCGGCGCAGGGGCTTGTGGTGTTGGAGAAAAGCGGAGTGTGCGACGCGGAGGTTTTGTTTATCGTCAAGCATCATCACGCGGTGCAGGCACTGCTGGCCAATACTGAAGGCCAGTCGGGAGAAGTCCGAGCCTATTCCGCGCTTGTCGGAATTGTGGATCAGTATGACGAGCTGCTAACCGGCCAAACGGGCGGGCCTCCCATGTCGTCCAATCAAGCGATGACGCAATTGTATCAACGATATCGCGATCAGCCGTATTTACGCGATCAGGTGTCCTATCTGATCAGAGCGATCGGTGTGTTTCCGCTCTACAGTCTTGTGGCCTTGAAGTCTGGAGAGGTTGGGGTTGTGGGGGCGATTACTCCAGGGAAGGCCCACTTGCCTATTGTGTATCTCTGTCGAGATGCGAGAGGGAGGTCATGCGCGCCGCCTCTAGAGCTCGACCTTGCTCAAGAACCGGAAGGCGGGCGAAGCATTCACGATATCCGAGATCCACGGCGGGAAGGAATCGATGTGGAATCGATTTTGAGACAGGTGGCCGCATGAGCCCTCAGCGGCAACCTGAGTCGAATGCGCGCGAGCCCAAGCAGATGTCGTGGTTGCCGACTCGAGAAGATGCCTTTCTTCTCATGGAGTCGTCGAGCGATGCGGTGTTCGTCGCCGATCGGAGCGGGCGGATTGTCTCCTTGAATCCAATGGCCCAACAACTGGTCGGCCGCGTGCGCGATGTGATTGGCCAGCCGTTTCAGGAGCTGATGGATTGCCGGTTGTCGGCGCCCAACGGGACGGGCAGCTCCCCCTTCCAGCAGATGATGAAAACTGGCGAAGTCACGATGGTGCCATCCCATCAGTGGACGCGAGGGGATGGGACTCGGTTTGAACTCTCAACCACATTCTGGCCAAGAGTGCAGCTGGCCGAACGTGTGGGCGCGGTCATCGTCACGCGGGATTTGACCGCGGACATAGAAGTGCAGCGAGATGTGCAGCGAGTGGCGCGATTGGCTGAAGACTCGCCGAATCCAATCGTCGAGTTCGATGGCGTCGGGGGGATGCTCTATGCGAACACGGCGATGGTGGAACTCTTGACCGCTTGCGGCGCCCTTGAGAAGGGGATCGAGGCAATGCTCCCTCACGATTTGGAGACGATTTTGAAGGATTGCCTGCGGACCCGCTCGGCGACCTGTCGCATCGAACACATGATCGCCGATCGGGTTCTTGCCTGGTCGTTTTTCCCATTGGGTGATCTCGATCAGATTCGGGCCTATGGACTTGATGTCACGGCCGATGTGGCGTTGCGCCGGGCGAAAGAAGTGGCGGAAGAGTCTGCCCATGCCAAGGGAATTTTCTTAGCCACGATGAGTCACGAGCTTCGGACACCGATGAACGGCGTGCTTGGATGCACACAACTCTTGCAGGATACGATGCTCACCGATGAGCAACGGCAATTGCTTCAAAGTATGCATCGATCCTCGGAAGCCTTGTTGGCGTTGGTGAACGATATCTTGGATTTCTCAAAGATCGAAGCCGGGAAAATGTCGTTGGAAGCGGCAGATGTGCATCTCCGTTTGCTCATCGAGGATGTGCTGACTCTTGTCTCAGGGCTGGCGATCAAGAAGGAGCTGGAATTAACGGTTGAGGTCGCGCCGGATGTGCCGGATCGTCTGCGCGGAGATCCGGTGCGCCTTCGCCAGATTCTCTTCAATCTGGTCGGCAATGCGATCAAATTCACAGAGAGGGGCCGCGTGGCAATCTCTGTCGCATTGCGGCCATCGCCCTCCCTTCTGCCGGATAGCATCCGGCTTGAGTGGAAGATTTCCGATACGGGGATCGGCATGACAGATGAACAGCAGTCCAGATTGTTTCAGGCGTATTCGCAAGCGGAGGCATCGACGGCAAGAAAGTTTGGAGGAACGGGTCTCGGATTGATGATTTGCCGGCAGCTCGTCGAACTGATGGGGGGGGGAATTGCGGTCGAAAGCCAGGCAGGATCGGGCACCACGTTTTCTTACACGACGCTTCTGTTGCCGGCGATTCACCGCGAGTCTGCCGACTCCATGGCCTCAGAGATGGGCAAGCCGGAGTTACGATCGGACGTTCCGAAACGCGTCCTGGTCGCCGACGATAACGAGATCAACCAAGTGGTCGCGTGCAAGTTTCTCCAAAAGCTGGGCTACGAAGTGGAAATCGCTCGGAATGGCCGCGAGGCAGTCGAGGCGGTGTCGAGAACACCCTACGACGCGATCTTGATGGACTGTGAAATGCCGGAGATGGATGGCTATGACGCTACTCGCGCAATTCGGCAACGAGAGACGGAGACGAATTCCCATATTCCTGTCATTGCACTGACTGGCCACGCCTCCGCAGAGGATGCACAAATTTGCGTACAGGCTGGAATGGATGCAGTCCTCACTAAGCCGGTGACGCTTCCGGCGTTGCGTGGGATTCTCGACCGCATCCTTCGGCATGCATAAAAGGTTTCCCGACTCCGACTTTCCGACAAGCTGGCTCTCCTTAGACCACTGGACGCACCCCATATTCTTCGGATAGGTTTACGCTCTGTACAGGGAGGCAACTGGTGATGTCTGGCTATCTGCTCTACAGCGACTTCAATTGCCCCTTTTGTTATGCCCTGCATGAGCGGCTGTACGAGTTGCGGTTGATCGATCGCTGTGAGTGGAGAGGGGTGCAACATGCGCCGCATTTGCCGCGCCCAATGAAGGCCTGGGAAGGTTCGCGCCTGGCTGAATTGCGTCATGAGGTGGCGGTCGTGCAACGGTTGGCGCCCGGGCTTCCGATCGCACTTCCTCCCGGCAAACCAAACACTGGACCGGCGATTGTCCTGGCCGTATCGCTGTTTCAGCGCGATTATGGGGCGGGAATGCAGATGGTGCGCGATTTGTACCATGCATTCTGGGTGAAAGGACAAGACATCTCAAACCCTCTCGCGCTAGATGAGTTCGGGATTTCAGACGGGAGTGACCTCGACCAAACGATGGGGGAGTGGGAAACGGCCTGGCACGAAACCGGCCAGGCCGGAGTTCCCCTGTTGGTCTCACCAAGCGGCGTTGTGCTGGCCGGCTGTGTGCCGGCCGAGCAGATTCACGCATTCTTCCGATTAGAGAACTGAGCTTATGCGAGGTCGAGCGCCATCACATAGTTCTGGAGTTCCTGCCGTCGTTCCGTCTCCGTCGCAGTAAGCCCTTCGATCTCCTTGCGCAGCTTCTCCAGTTCCGTCTCCTGCTGATCCAGCTTCTTTACGTAGCGAGTATAGAGATCCGAGCTCTGCTGAAGCCGCTGCATATTCTCGCGAATACGGTTCTGTTCCGTTGTGATCTCGCCGATGTGTTGTTCGAGCTTGGTGCGTTGCGCGCGGGTCTCATCGAGTTTACTGCGAAGGTGAACGACTCGCTGCAGGGCCTCTTTGACTTTTGCACTGACCTCTTTAGTCTGTTGGAAGTAGGCGATGCGGTCGAGGCCGCTGTCCATCAAGAGGATCGATTCCTGGATCGGGAGCGTCTCTTTCACGCGCAGCGTGGCAGTTTTTCCGGCATCCACTGCGACACTGAAGCGATACTGATCTCTTGTCCGTTCCGTTGCGTCTTTCGGCTCGACCAGTTTCCAGTCGGCGCGATAGGGATGCTCGATCAAAACAGTCTTGTGTTTCTGACCGCGATTTCTGACAAGATAAGTTCGATCCTCAACCAAACGGCGAGAGACTAGCATGGTGCCTTTTTTGAGCGAGACGGTTGCGAGTTCCTGAGTGCCGCCTTCCATCTTGGGCTCGACTTCTGTGTTCAGGTCGAGGGCATAGCTGATGAGCCGATCCTGTCCAGGCGCCAGATCGTGAATTTGCGCATCGCCGGCGTAGGCGCCGCCATCGAAGACGGTGATGGGGCCTTGCATCAGATGGAGAGGGGAAGTGTTCTTGAGACGGTAGCCGTTGAGGGGATGTTTCGCATGCACGGATTGGTTGTAGACGGCCAGTTTCTGGCCTTGGAGCGATTGGCCGATGATGGCCAGTAGCGCGCTTTGATGTTTGCCCAGAGTCACCGGCTGTTCCAGGCGATATTCGAACAGCTCGCCTTTATCGTCGGCCATGGCCACCGTGGCGACACCCTGGTCGATGCGTCCCATTTCCATATCCGCAGACATGGCCATTTCAGTTGGCGCATGCGCTCGACTGCCAGCAAAGCCCTCGGACAATTTTCCGAGTAACCGTTCTTTCTTCATCTCATTCCTGGCCGGAGAGGTTGCCGCTGGAAGCGAGGGTTTCACTTCATCCATGGCATCTCCGTAGGTTTGAGGGGTGAGATTTGCATAGAGCTCCGGTTGCACGACCGGGCGGGGATTGTAGAGCGGCTGATAGAGATCCATGGTGAAGGACATGGGCCGGCCTGAAATGAGCGAGAGCTTCACCTGTTGCCAGTCCTGTTGCGTTTGATTTTCCACAATGGCCCAACCTTGCAGATACGGCGCCTTGTCTTCGTCGAGAACCAAGCGATAGGTCGTTTTCCAGACCGGTGTCTCCGTCAGATAGGCCACGCGGACTTGGCGGATTCCCGTGCCGTCGAATAGAACGGAGACGGTCTTGCGTGTCGCGTCGTGATGGCTGGCTAATGTGGCGAGCGCCTGTTGCAGGTCCGCGTTCAAGCCGGCATTCAATAATTTGATTTGCTGGATGTGCGCAAAGGGGAGAGAGCGAAAGCCTTCGTCGGTCAGGAGGTTGAGATATTCTTGTTCGACGGTTCGGCGTGTTTGTCCGTCGATGATCGATTCGGTTTTCTTTTCGACGCCGAGGATCGTGCCAGACAGGGGATTGGGCGCCGTGATCTCGACCCGTTCGCCGCGCACCTGCGTCAGGATTTGGCTCATGGTCGGATTCCCGTTTAGATTAATGCCGAAGCTGCCGAGGGTTTTGGTCACAGGATCGCGCGATCCATAGGTGACGGTGGAAATCGTTCCGCCGCCAAAATCCTGGACCACGAGACTCTTCAAGAGATCGTTGATCTGATGGGTCTGGAGGCGCAGATCCCACTGTGTCCGGCCGGTCACCGTGCCGTCATGCTGAAAGTAGCCGACGCCGCTGGAGTAGAGGATGATGCTGGACAACGGGAGCGACGAGCTCGGGGGCTCTGCGGCCTGGTTTGGCAGAGCAGCCAGCAGGGTGAAGAGACCGGCACAAGAGAACAGGACCGGAGAGATGACCGCACGCCATCCACGTCGCATGGGAGCCTCCATCGTCAAGCCTGTCACGGTGGATCAATGCGATCCAGAGCGCAGGTGATATGACCTATCCGGGATATGTCGTCAAGGGGCCGTTCCTTTCACCCATTTTCTGCGGACCACAACTCATGGTAGGGTGGAACCATGATTATTTCTGAAGGCGATATTATTCGACAGGTTTTGGAAGCGTGCCGGACGATTGCCGTGGTCGGTGCGTCGGCGAATCCCGCGCGCGCGTCCAATCATGTGGCGTCCTACATGAAAGCTCAAGGTTACCGGGTCATTCCGGTGAATCCCAATGAACAGACGATCATTGGTGAGCAGGTCTATCCGTCACTCACCGCTGTGCCCGGTCCTATCGATCTGGTCGATATTTTTCGGAAGTCGGAAGAGGTCTTGCCGATCGTCGAAGAAGCGATTGCATGTGGCGCGAAAGCCGTGTGGATGCAAGAAGGGGTTGTTAATGAAGCCGCGGCGCAGCGCGCGCGCGACGCCGGTCTCGCGGTCGTGATGAATCGCTGTTGGCTGAAAGCTCATGCGGCCTGGCGGTCGCATGAATGATCCATCGAGCCGCCCCTCGCAACCGCCTATAGACGAGACGGTCCGCCGCCAGGCATTAGTCGGAGCCGCGGAATTACTGGCGAAGGCGCTGGATACCACGGTGAAGATTCCCGGCACATCCCTGTATCTCGGCCTGGACCCGCTGATCGGACTGATACCCGGTATCGGCGATGTGCTGGCGAATTTCATTGGGACAATCATTTTGGGAATGGCCGCGCGCCTGGGCGTGCCGCGCATCGTTCTCACCCGCATGAGTCTCAATCTGCTGATCAACGGGGCGATCGGGGCCGTGCCGATTCTCGGCGATCTCTTTTCTGTCTGGTTCCGGAGCAACAGCCGGAATGCGGAGCTGCTGCGCCAGGCCGCGACGCAAGCCGCCAGAAGCACGCATATCGATTGGGCCTATGTCGCAGGCATCGTCGGTGGAACAGTCCTGTTGCTGCTGGGACTCGTCGCCTTGGCGCTGTGGATGGCAATCAGCCTCTGGCGTCTATTTACTGGGATAGAGTAGCGCCTGCCGAAACCTGCCTTGTCCTTGGTCGGGCATTGATTCCATGGTACACCTGGAGCGGTTTATTCAAGGAGGGTGCATGACTGGTTCAGATATGCCGCAATCCGTTGCGGCGGGAACACCTGCAGGGTGCGGGAAAATTCTGGTTGTCGATGACGATCCCGCCGTGTGCCATGTAACCGGCCAGATGTTGGAGTTCCATGGCTTTCAGGTGCTGTATGCGGAAAATGGAGAACAGGCGCTGACACTGTTCGATGAATACGACGATCAAGTGTCGATGTTGGTGGCGGATATCGTGATGCCAAAGATGTCCGGGCCGCAGTTGGCCCATCTGTTGCGCATTCAGCGGCCGGAGTTGCCGGTCTTGTTTGTGTCAGGTCTAGTATCGTACGCGAATTTTGAGGGAGTCATGGGTGGGTGGATGTTGAAGAAGCCCTATTCTCCTTCTATTCTAGCGTCGAAAGTCCGCGATGTGCTTGCGGCGTTTGAGCCGAAGTCCGGAGTCGCTTCCTAACCCAGTCGGTCTTTGAAGGTGAGTTCGGCGATGGCCGACTTATCCAGCTCGCCGTTTCCGCGTTCTACCAATCGTTGGTATTGTGCCAGCGTCGCGCCAGCCACCGGGAGCGTGAGTCCCGCCGTCTGCCCCAGCGCCACCGCGATGCCGGAATCTTTCGCGGCATGAGCCGCGGAAAAATAACAATCGTGCGCGCGCTGTTGCATGTCCTCGCCATCGGTTTCCAGCACGCGCGAATTCGCGCCGGTTTGGCTGAACACCTCGCGGAGCATCGTCAGATCTAATCCAAGCGCCTGGCCTAATCCCAATCCTTCCGCCAGCGCCGCGGTATTGCAGTTCATCACCATATTCACCAGCGCCTTGACCTCCGCCGCGGTGCCGCTGGCGCCGACATAGCGGACGGTGCTTCCCAAGGTTTGCAGCATGGGCTTGGCCCGTTCGAACGCCATGCGCCGTCCGGCGCACATCAGATAGAGCGTGCCCTGGCGCGCTTGCATGATGCTGCTCGCCATGCAGGCTTCGACCGATGCGCCGCCGAGCGCGGTGACGCGCTGTTCCACTTGCCGATGAATTGTCGGAGACACGGTCGCGCAATTGATAAAGAGCCGGCCCTTCGCATGAGTGAGGAGACTGGCGGGGTGATCGATGGCAAAGATCTGATCCATCGCCGCATCGTCGGTGACGACGGTGATCACGGTCTGCGAGGCCTGGGCCACGGCTGCTGGATCCGCAGCGGCCTGGCAGCCGAGCTCTTTCGCCAAGGCTGCCGCAACGGAGGTTTGTTGGTCATAGACGGTCGAGAGCGGAAAGCCGAAGTCTTTCAGTCGGCGCGCCATGTTTGCGCCCATGCGGCCGACGCCGACGAATCCGATGGTCTCATGTGTGCTGGACATGGTGGTGCTCCCTGTGTGGGCACGAGGTGTCGCGCGTGCTCGGTATGACTAAAGTGGTTGCGGTGTTTCCGATGGCGTGTGGCGGGTCCAGCGGAGGCTGGTTTTCCCGTCGCTGGTGGTGAAGCTGTCTTCCTGCGCGGCAACGATACCCAAACTGCGCTGCCTCGTTTGCGTGGGCTGTAACTGCATGCTGCTGCCCTTCGTGACCACGGTACCGCGAGTTTGGTCCATGATGAACAGATCGGTGGCCGCGGAGGGCTTGATCGTCCAGACAAAGGTCGCCGGCCCTCCGGCATAAGTGCCGGCGCTTTCCCAGATTCCCACCAGAGCGCGATCCACGCTCTTGAGTTGAAACACCGGAACACTTGAAGTGTTATTCCGCAGGTTCCAGAGTTCGGCCGGGATTTTCTTGGGAGGCTGATCGCCGTCCAGTTTGGTCCAGGTGCTGTGGAGGCTGCCGGTCGTCACAAACGAATTGGGTTGCTCTGCAACGTAGGTGCCTTTCCAGGATTGTCCTTTGAAGGTATTGGCACGGTCGAGCGACCAGCGGCCGGACTCGGCATCGAGCACGCCGTCGAACTGCGTCAGGGACGAGAGCGTCCAGGATCGATTCGGCTCGATCACCAACAGGTAATGATGCTTGGTCGTGCCTTGGAGCGTGTGCGTCTGCCAAGTGCCTATGAGTGTGCTGCTGTCGATTGTTGAAGCTTTGGCCGGGCCAGTCGAGTCTGACTCGATGACAGTGCTCGTCTGTGTGGCTGTCACGGGAGAGGTATGCAGGAGCGATTGGGTTCCGGACTTTCGGTCGGGTATGGAAGAGTCGGTCGCTGCGACGGTGGACGCGGGTGGAGTCGGAGAGGGCGCCACGGTGGCGCCATAACGTTCTGCCGCGCTCTTGCCAATGGCCATCACTGAGGCGGGGAGATTGCTGGCGTGAATAGACGAGACCATGATCGTGACGAGGTTCTCGCCGCGCAAGAAGGTCAATCTCGACAGAGATGGAGGGGAGTCGATTCGAATGGCTCCATCTCCCAGGCCAGACACGAGCACGCTATCGCGTCTGAGCCGGTCCTTATTGAATCCGGACCGCCGGTCCTTACCGGGAGTTTCGTCCACCTGCACGGTCACGGCATTGGCACTATCGCGGGTCGATTTGAAGACGCAGGTTGTCGCGTCAGCTCGCTGGCCCTCTTGGGCTGGTTCGCCCAATGCGCGTGCCGCTTCTGCCGATGTGAGCAAGGAGCAGGGGTCGGTATCTGAGGCGAACGGCGAAAGGCCATTCCCGCAGGAGATAAGCGTCAGGCTTGAGAGGCACAGGCTGCTGAACGAGAACCAACGAGACATACAGACACAGGCTCCAGATGATAGAAAAGGATTGTACCTGGATCGTGGCACAGGCGCTACCCGCTCGATAGGGGGGAGCGAGTATGTACCGAGTTGAACAGCCTAGGGAAGGTTCAGCTCAACGATGGACAATGATGAACAAGGAGCTCGCGATTACCCGGCGATAAATTTCAATGAGACGCCGTTGATGCAGTACCGGAGCCCGGTCGGCTTCGGGCCGTCGTCGAAGATATGCCCCTGGTGGCCGCCGCAGCGGGCACAGTGAACTTCCGTGCGCGTCATGAAGAATTTCGAATCGGTGCGCGTCTCGACTACCGTGGGATCGATCGGCTGCCAGAAGCTGGGCCAGCCGGTGCCGCTGTCGAACTTCTGTTCCGATGAATAGGCGGGGAGATCGCAGCCCGCGCAGTAGTAGATGCCGGAGGCGTGATTCTCATGCAGCGGACTCGTAAAGGCTCGTTCCGTATCCTCATGCCGCAACACTTTATAGGCCGCAGGCGACAGCTGCTTCTTCCATTCGTCGTCGGCTTTCGTCACTTTCACAATGGCCGGGATGTCAATCTTGGGAGCCATAGCGCATCTCCTTTTGGTTTGTAGTGGCGAAATGAGATGGTCAGTCGAATGACAGAACTAATCCTTACATAAGCCTATACGGAAGGGCAAGGTGAGTGGATGGGGTGAGTGGTGGAAGCGATAGCTCATGGCGTCAGTGCGTTAGCACGGTAGGCGGGGAAATCACGAAGTCTCAGAGCACAAAAACGTGATCGACGAGGTAGCGTGAGCCTTGCTGGACCAAGACCATTTCAGCGACGTAGTCGCCGGGAGAGTCGGTGAACTGCTGCTTCCAGACAATGGCGATGGAGTGAGGGCGACGGAAAATGGCAACGGCGGTTCTGAGTCCGAAGAACCCCTTCTCGCTTTGGTACTGCCGGCAGACCTGCTCCAGGTAGTCTTTCGTCACGATCGCTTTCAAGCGATCAGTAAAGTCCCGGACATGGCGGGCATGGTCGATGACGGTCGAAGCCCCCATGAGATTGTCCATGATTGGGTCGGCAATCGCCAGAATTTCCGCGTCTGATTTGTTGATCAGTTCCATCAGTAACAACCTCGCAGGAATGCAGGGACTCACAAATATTGGTAGAGATAGCTTAGACGACCGGCGAGGCGATTCAAATCCAGTGGCACCTGGCGCGCTCCCCTTATCCCTTCATTCTTATCCTAAATTCTGAACCGTCGCCTCATCCATTCTGGTCGGAGAAACGTCAGGACCTCCCCGGCGAAATAGGTGCCATAGTAGACGTATCCAATCAAGAGGACAGGGACGATCTCCCATGCTCTCAACCCGAGATCCGCCCGGCGAGTCCAGGGGGTGATCGTCGTTCGTGCGAAGTTGAGCACGAACCGCAGCAGCGTTCCGAAAACGCCGCTCTCAAGGGGGCGACCTTGGTCGCGCGCAAGGAGGATGGCATCGCGCCCGTGAGTCAAGGCGCGAATGAAAAAATGAGTTCCGCCGTTTGGGGGTGGGTGGGCCGTTCTCGCCAGTGGGTTTTGAACTATCGTGAGATTCGCGTCGGACATGCGTTCGCGCCAGCGGACGCAGGCCCCGCGATTCGTGCCAGGGATAGGTTGGAAGGGAAGCCTGCCGAATATGTCACGGCGGACCGCAAAATTATTGGCAAAGATTCCTTTCGCCGGCTCAAGCCGCGCTGACTTCGTTCGGGAAGGGAAAAACCAGAACGCGCCGAATGCTTTGCCGAGCAACGTTGAGGATTCAATGTACGAATTGCCTGCCACGGCGGCGATGCGAGGATCGGAGAACGGATCGATGAGTTGTCGCAGCCATCCTTCTTCCACATGGGTGTCGCTGTCTGAAAATGCGACGATATCGCCCGTGGCGGTTTTCGCTCCCGCATTCTTTAATTCGTAATAGTCTCCCGAGTCACAGGTTAATAGCCGGGCCATCCCGTGAGGAAATGCGTCGCTCACTAATTGCGTCAATGGGACAGGATCGACATCGCCAGGATAGTAGACCACGATGACCTCGACCCTTCGGTGCTTGCCGAATGTACGAATTTCGTGAGCGAGTCTGAGGAGCGCACCCTTTCCTCTCTCGTCGCCGGCGAGCACCGCATTCTCCCATTCGATAACGATAGAGAGGCTTGTCGGTGGTTTCATGTCTCTTCTTTTTGAAATGGAGCTGTCCAGTAGGCAAGGCAGGAGTCCTGTTTCAAGCGTCGATCTCCAGGCTCCGGATTTGTACGAGACCAAACCGACCAAGAGACCCGTTCCAAGCCAAAGAGTTCGCCAGGGGGAATAGTGGTGTCGGTGGACACAGCGGAGCAGAATCCGTATGTGGTCGTCCACTGCGAGCGGGAGGGCCGGGATGACCCGGCTATAGGTCAGAATACTCGATCCATACAGAGACATCTTTCGAAAGTAGTCCAGGCTTGTACATAATTCCAGATGGCGATCGGCCATGCCGTCACAATAGCGCACACAGCCATGCGGCTCACAGTCGACGATGCGCCGAACGAAGACGACATCAGCGCCGCGTTGTAATTCCACAAACGGGCCGTATTTCTCCCAGGCCCTGCGCCGCACGGCCATGTTGCCGGTATAGGCATATTGTTGGCGCGAAGCGCCAAGTTGGCAGACATAGGCGGCCTTCTCGTTCTCATAATCAGCCAGCAACGCGACCAAGCCGGAGTCGGAGGCGGGCCTCGACCGTCCCAACAATACGTCGGCGTCACTTGTCGCAAAGCCGTCGAGAATCGCGCGCAACCATCCCTTGTCGACGACTCGATCTGCGTCGGTGAACGCCAGGATATCGCCTTGGGCCTCTCCCGCGGCGCGGTTGCGGGCCACGTAGGCTCCACGCCTGGCCTCCTGCAGGAGGCGCACCTTTCTATACCGCTTCATGACAGCGACCGATTCGTCGCTCGAACCATTGTCAATGAGAAGCACTTCATATTCCGCAGAGGGAAAGTCTTGTGCTTCAAGAGCCTCGATGACTTGAGGAAGAAACCGTGCGGCGTTCAAGACGGGAACGATTACGCTAATCATAGATGTGAAAGGAGCCACATAGTGAGCAGCATAGCACGGACTCATCGAGACAGCATGACCTAAGATGCGCTCTCGATGGTCTTGGAGACGGAGACCCTCGGGTATATGGGGTCAGCAGCTATCTTGATGTTCAAGACAGTTGCTGCCCCCATTACTGCATGATCACAACCCCAGCTCAACCATGAGGGGCGGCGTCAGGGCAACTTTCGCCGGGCCGATCAGCATGATCACCGCTTTGCAGTGCAGAGGTCTCGGTCAGGTTCTGGCCCTCGATCGAGGCAGTTCCAAAATGCTCGACTTTCTATTCTCCTCGTTCGGAAACACACGGCCGGTGAGGACCGTTTCAAAAATATGATCGAACACCACCCCGGGCTGCCCTTTTTTCTTTCCGGATCTGAAATACGAATGACCCTTCGGCGGATCGTACGCCGTGTTCACGTCGTCGCAATCGATGGCATAGACATTCTTGGGTGTCAGGGCCATATCTTCAGGACCGGTATGGCCGAGGCGGCGGGACGCTTCGGCATTCTTGAGATTCGAAACCTTGCTCGCACGAAGCGCCAAATCGTCCGAGGCGTAATACACCACGACATTGCGCGAGGCGTGGCTGATCGATTCGCCGGCCGCGCCCTTGTGCAGAGATTCGTTTAGAATATCCGCGGCGACCAGAAACGTATTTCGAAATAGGAGCGGTAATCCGCTCGGCTGGTGGTACTTCCTCCACAAACTGAGCGTCTGACGGAGCACGCGATTGCCCATGGAATGCGCCAAGACGTTGATCCGTTTGAGGCAGGGATCGTCGTCGGGATTCGCGTCGGACGAATTCCTCCACTCCATGAATTTCTGAAACATGCGGGCGAACGCAAATGCGCTTTGGTCCGCCGCCTTCTGATCGTCCCAATAGTCCTTGATGATGCCCAAATCGTTATCGCACGGCCAGATGATGGGAACCACCAACAACTCACCGTTCTTCTCCTTGTTGCAGAGGGATTGAAATTCCTCCGCATCGGTAAACACATCTTCAGGAAGATTCGAGAAACCGTGAATATAGATGAGCACCTGACGGTATTTCGATTCTTTAACGGCGCTTAAGAAATTCTTGCTGCCGAGTTCTTTAATCGCGCCGTTCTTGTCCCGATTGCAGCAGAAAAATCCGCGACTCGACGAATTGTTTCGCAGATCGAAGACGAAGTTCGCGTTCAGTTCCGGCTCCGTATTGAGTGTCGGCATTCGACTGGTGATGAAGAGCATGGTGGGCCTCCTTGGTGAACAGTGATCGGCACAGCCTGACACACACGCAATCGTTAGACAGTCTCAGCCAATGCTCATTGGAAGCCATTTACCCGACACCGGGTCGATGGCTGCATCGCACCTGGGAATCAAGCCTGCCATCGATGCGGGGATTCTAGCAGGACGGATGAAATTGGCAAGACTAGTCATGACTATTCTTGGGGTCAGGTCTTGTAAGTGAACAGCGAGATGCGTAGACTCCGCCTCCATGGCCCGCCCGCTCCGCATCGAATTCCCCGGCGCCGTCTATCACGTTACCAGTCGCGGCAATGCCCGGCAGGATATCGTGACGGACGACCAGGACCGTTCCCAGTGGCTCATCTTGCTGGCCCATGTCGTTGAGCGCTATGGCTGGCGGTGCCATGCCTACTGTCTCATGGACAATCACTATCATCTCCTGATCGAGACGCCGCAACCCACCCTGTCGCTCGGCATGCGGCAGCTCAATGGCCGCTATACGCAGGCGTACAACCGCCGGCATCATCGCGTGGGGCATCTCTTCCAGGGACGCTTCACGGCGATCCTGGTGGAAAAGGAGCCGTATCTGTTGGAACTCTGCCGGTACGTGGTGCTGAATCCGGTGCGCGCCATGATGGTGCCGCATCCTCGACGATGGGCGTGGAGTAGCTATCGGGCGACGGTGGGGGAGATGCAGGCGCCCGGCTGGCTCACCACGGACTGGATTCTCGGCCAGTTCGGGCAGCGAGTAGGCCCGGCCCAGGAAAAGTATCGTGCATTTGTCGCCGAGGGGCGCGGCGGGCCGAGGCCGTGGGAGCAGCTCATGGGGCAGATCTATCTAGGGTCAGAGGAGTTTGTCGCGCAGCACCAGCCCAATCGGGTGATCCGCGACATCCCTCGTCGGCAGACGCAGGCCCAGCGCCCATCGTTGCGCGTGGTGTTTCAGCGGACGGGGACGCCGACGCAGCTGATTCACGTGGCCACTCGCCAGTATGGGTATCGGCTGGTCGAGATCGCGGAGTATTTGGGCGTCCATCCAGCCACGGTGAGTCGGCGCGTGATGCGGGCCGAGCGCGACGGTGTGTGATTGCAAGACCTGACCCCCCAAACTTCGGGCCTTCGAAGTGTGTTAAAAAGCAGAGCTTGACTGTCAATCTTTATCCTTTTCCGGCAATTTTCGGTTTCAAGACACGACGTGCCGTAGCTGTTGAATGGGGCAGAAGGCGAACGCTCGCAATGGATACAATCCTCGTCTCGAGGTCAGCCTTCTCAAGAATCTGTTCGCGTGTTGGCGGAGGATCTCCCGGATCGATGATTGCTTTTCCCCAGTTTACCGAAATTCGCTTGCGATCGATTTCGGCAACCACCCGTTTGCATGTTTTGACGTCTTGTCGATATTGCTCGTCCATTTCGAACTCAGCTCCCATAAATCCAATTTCCACAACATCTTCATAGCCTCGTCTCGCGAGCTCAGCACGAGTATTCACACCGGACGCAGTAAGCGGCGGATCATTTTCATACGCATAAACAGCAGTTACCGTCCCAAAAAACGCACCAATGCCTCCAGTATGGGTTAGATCTAACACAGGCCCTGAGTTGCGGTATGATATTGTGCCGGATCCTCCTGGATAACGGTACGCCAGAACATCCTGTGGTGACCCGACATATCTATCTAAAGGCTCGAATATCACGGAAATCTGTCCGGCACCATCTTCTAGGATTACGTCATTGAGGCACCACTTTATTGTAGTCGGCGCACCGCTGATTATAGGCCGCAATTGCAAGCGAATTGTTTGTTCCAACCGATAAGCGTAGGCAAAATATACCCTTTCAGGGAGCCAACAAACCTCAGCAACGACATCGCTTACATACTCAAAGTGCCGGACAGCATGAAAGACTTGACTGTCAATTAAAGAATGATATACGCGTGTTCCGGATACATGTCCATGTGCTGTGTAATCCGCTTCATCTTCCGTAAATCGCATTGAGAAAGCCTGTGGCGCTCTAAGATCTGTGCCAAGATGAGCCTGTACCTCGGCTCCTAAGCTGTCGTCTCGATCCACAATTGTCGTCACGGGATCGGATTGCAAGAAAACTGTTTTTAATTCAGCAGTAATCTCATCTTTTAATACCGTAGTGATTGAGCTCGTGGCGTTACTTCGTGCTCCGGAATCTCCTAATCGTGTCAGTCGCCACTCGAGTGCGTTGGACGAAGGAGGTGAGACAACAACACCGTTGGCATTGCGCGAAAGTTGATCGTCATACCCTCCATCAATCAGCTTGTCCAGTTCATTGGCCAGAGTTGGTCCAAATATCTCCTTGAACTTATTATGAGCTTTCTGAACGGTCTCGGCAGAAAACTCATCTTCATCCCAAAGAATACAGATAAGCCCCGTAAGCCCAGCAAACCACCCACCCATGTCAAGAAAAGCCGGGCGCAATCGAAAACTGCGTGCCCCTATATGAGAGGGGATTGCTATAGGTCCGTTTCCCTCTTTCAGGTCCTCAGCAAGCAATTGGCGGGCCTGTTGTGCGCCGTCAAATATTTGGACCCCCATGTGTGGGAGCAAGCTTCCCTGTCGAGGAGTTATTGTATCGGCGTCAACCTTAAACCCCAAAATCCACATATACGGCTCATCACCACCCGAATCTTCTGGGGCTCTACAATCAAGCTCGTTTATAGAAAATAAGACATTTAGCTCAGGAGGTCTCATAGAAAGTCACCTTTCTAGAAAGTACGAACGTCAGTGTCAAAAGAACGACATCTCATGACTCTTTTTGTGAATGATAGTTGCCAGAACATTACATGCACATGACTGATGAGATGTTTTGTTAATAATTGGTTACCTGCGGTATGCGATCATTGGGGTGGACAGTGGCATTAACGATACACTTGTCCTGATGAACCTTATACTCCAAGCCACAGTCTGAACTAATGCATTCATATCATGGGCAACTACAAGTCACCGTATTGCTCCAGAGGGCTCCTGTAAGATCACTCGTGTCGGCACGGCTATCGGTTGCAGAGAAGTTAAATTTTAAACCTGGCAGGCAGGGTATTGGTTGTACATAGGTGATGGTTCCGGTCGATGTACTCGAAGTGGTGAAGGAAACATCGTGAATTCGGTCAACATCTACGCGAGTGACTCTCACAATGACTGACTTATTGGGCAGGAATCCCGAGCCAGTTATCGTGAAGACAGAGCCAGCGCCGGAACCACTAACGGAACAGCTTATGATTGGCTTGACAGGAGGAGGAGGAGGAGGAGGAGGAGGAGTTTGTCCAGTACCACCACTTCCACCCGGTTCAGGTTCTGGATCCAAATCTGGTGCCCATGCCCACAGCGATCCATCGGCCTTCGCACCCCATACTAAGCCGTATTCTCCAATGGAGAGACTTTTGAATCCCTGCCCTGGATTTGGGCTAATAGTTTGCCCATCTGTTGTCGTCCAAACGCGTCCATCATCATCGATTAACCATACTACACCTTCAAGGCTGACGGAGATATCTTCCATGTTCATCCCACCCGTTTGGTACCAAGAGCGAGTTTCAGAATCCAATCTCCAGAGTGTGCCACCTGAGACAATACCCCATATTGCATTATTAGCGTTAGCCGCAAGGCGTTTAAAGGGAACTAGTACTGTTCGCTCTTCAAACGCTGTCCCATCTCGGGTGACCCAAATAGTGCCGTCCTCGCCTGTTACCCATACGTCACCTTGCGCATCAACTGTGACATCCTCCAAGCCGGAAGTGACTCTGCCAGCCGTCTTAGCCTCCAGCCAAACCCCAGCGCTATTCCGTTTCCAAAGACCGCCGGTCAGTGATATGGCCCACACTGTTTCACTGTCCGGAGAAACAGCTATCCGCTTGAACTGGCTCCCAACCTGCTTGATCTGGGTTGATCCGCTAGCAGAATACATTAGCCATATCTTACCAGTTACATCTGCTAGCCACACCGCACTCGATGGATTTCCTTGAGGGGCTACAGCTACGTCATGAATAGCAAGCTGAATGGGTGGCGGTATAGGGTGCCAACTGTACTTATGGGATAAAGTCTTTACTACAGTCGGCCTCATGCTTTTCATCTGGTTATCCATATTGTCCTCTTAATGGGGCCGTATGGCTTGGGAGTAGGTCAACTCTTTTGGTTCGATTTTGTTAGAAGGTCTACATGTCTCATAACTTTACAAGTGTGCGTTCCAGAAATTACGGTTATAGTCCTGTTGCTAACCAAGACGGCTATTTATGCTAGCAGACGTTACAGATCGGTTACCGATTAGACGATTCGTGCTGATTCAAAGGAAGTGAATCAGGGTTTCGCGATGGTATCGTAGAGGGAGATCGTTTCTGGAGTTGGGAGAACACCGAGTTTTGTTCGTAGTGCCTGGCTGAATCGCTGGTACACGCTGATGGCCTCGGATCGACGCCCTAGGCGCACGTAGGTCATCATCACGCGCCGGCACATCACTTCCGCCACTGGCTCCACTTCAAGGGCATGAAGATATTTCAGCGCCGCGTTACTCATGTCATCTCGCTCTTCCAAAAGTGCGCCCAGCTGTTCGGTCAGATTAAGGAACCGTGCGCGCAATCGTTCTCGAACTGGCAAGGCCCAGGCAGCCATTTCACCTTGCAGGAAATGGCCACGATAGAGGGCAAGTGTTTGCTCAAGAGCCAGCGTATCTGTACGATCGACGCTCTGAGCCGTGCGCTCAAACCCTATGTGATCTAGCGATACCAGCGATAGGTCAATCGAGGCATGCCGATCGGTGAGTTGCACGGCATCCTCATGGCGCAAGAGCTTTCGGAGTCGGTGCAGTGTCGTCCGAAAAGCCTGATTCGCAGCTTCGCCGTCCGCATCCGGCCATAAGGCCTCTTCGATGAGTTCCTGATTTGCCCCGTGCGGTCCAGCCGCGCAGAGGTATTTCAAGAGTTCAAGCGGCTTGCGTTGAGTTTTTCCAGTCGTGGCCAACGGCACGTCGTCAATCATCACCTCGAACCGCCCCAAGGTCGTAATCTTCACCGGATAGGGCCAGTGTTTCATCCCGTCAAATGGTGCCAGTAGACCACGGCGACGGATGATGCTGCGGACGTATTCGACCTCGATGTTCGCCTCTAAGGCATGCGCCAAGAGTTCCGCCATCACTTTCGGTCGCCACCAAAAGTCTAACACCACAAAGTCATGACGGCTGGCGATGCCCAACCCTGTTCGCAGAGGCGTATTGACCAATTCTATTTGGCCTTCGCGAAAATATGTATAGGCCAATGTTAGGAGACACATTGATTCAAGCCACGGGCTGCGCATAGCTCGCGCCAGGTCGAGCGCCTCACCGAGGCGTGTCCGAGCCTCCTCGCACTGACTCAGTTCAATCAGTACCTTGGCGAGCCCCATGAGACAATTGCAGGTGAAGAGCGGCAAGCAGCGTGGCGCGAGTGTTTCAAGCGCGGCTGAGGCATGAGCCAGGGCAGCGAATCCATCACCACGAAGGAGTGCAACCCCAGCGGATTGAAGCTGAGATTGTCCGATGGTGAGCCCTGAGTGACGGAAGTTTTCGGCAAAGATCATACGTGCGCGTGTTTCGCCGTCTGCATGATCTCCGATCACCAATGCGAGAAAGAGCTGGCAGGATAGTACCAGTGGCCTAAACACCAGAATGCCGAACGTATCCGCGATGTGGAGAGCCTCATCGAATGCGGCTGTCGCGTGGGAGAAATTTCCTGTCGCCCACGCATGGTGTGCCTCCATGACTTTCCACGTCACGAGGTGAGCGGGTGGAAGGGCCGTCTGTCCACTCTGTGCAGTCAAATCGTGGAGGGTCTGGTGCATCTGTGCGAGGTGTCCTCTCCATATCATCAGGTTCATGAATGCGACTGCCACTCCAACTCGAGTGGCTGGGTCATCCAGCGCATGTAGGGTGCGGGAGAGGGATTGTTCGATCTCCTGAATCAGCGGATGATATGGACAGGCAAAGATAAGGCCCTGCAGATTCATCAGAACCCTCGCCTCAATCGCCAGTGAAGGGAATCCCTTATGCTGCTGGAGCAGTTGGTGAATCCGGTCTCCCCAGGCAATTGTGGGAGCCATATCATCCCCATACCCGTAATACGACTCGATGATGCCGCCGCTTGCGAGCAGTCGCCCAGCGATGTCTTGATTGGAGACTTCAAAGAGTAGATAGGCGTGCTCCAAGTCTGTTCGAGCGTTGATGGGATCGAATACTAGTCGACTGATCCCCGACCAATAGAGTAGCCAAGGCCGCTTCTCGCGTTCGGCTGTCGGGAGCTGTCCGACGTATCCTTGCAGTGTTTGGTTTCGTCCCTGAGAGAGCAGCGCCTCGGCTAGCTCGCAAATCAGCCGACTGAGATCATCCCAAGACGTCGTCTCCGCATAAAGCGCGACAGCCGTATCGTGTTGCCCGTGCCGCTCAGCCACTTGTGCGGCGATGCGCTTGAGACTGTGCTGTGTTTCTCCGTCGAAGTGAACGTGGCATCGATCGAGAAGGAAATCTCTAAACAGGTCATGATATCGATAGCGCACCTGTGCATCGGCACGGCGATCCACAAACAGGCCCCGTTGGTACAAATCGCGAATGATCTGGGCTGCGCCTGAATGCTCGCTGACCTCATCAGCCATAGGTCCTGTGACCCATGGGAGCAGTGCTATGCGCATCAGCACTTCTTGCGTGGAAGAATCCATGCGCATGAACACTTGTTCTGCGAAGTAGTGAAAGACGTCGGTTTTTGTTTCGGACGGAATGGGTGTATTCCACGTTTGATTCGTCTTCATCTGTTCCAACATTAGGATGGTGCCGGCTACCCAGCCATTGGCTTTGGCATGCAGAGATCGGAGAGTATGTTCATCGATGTCCGATCCAGATCCTGCCAACGAAGCGGTCTCTTCAAACGTGAGCTGCAAATCCTCCCACCTAACGTGGGCCACTCCGTTGTGGACCAGTTCCCTTGTAAACGGCTCAGGCACATCTCCACGGCTAATAGCAATGAGAGCTGCTCCCTGCGGAAACTCGGCGAGTGCAATGGGGAGTATCTTGTGGAGAGGTGCCTCTATCGGCAGTTCTTGATAATTGTCGAGGACCAACGCAGCTGGCAGGGGAAGTTTCGACCAGAGTTCCCGCATAAACCGTCTCGTGAATCCCGGCACATCCGCCATAAATTCCGGCGTCAACGCTGGTAATCGAAGCTTCTTCCGCCCGGCTGCGCCCTGAGCTGCCTGTGCGAGGTAGTAAAAGAATGCCGCGAGGTCCGCATCACCCGGATCAAGGTGATACCACAGGGTTCGATGTTTTCGCTTCGTGAGATAACTTGCAATGAGCGAAGTTTTTCCCGATCCAGGAGGACCAGACACCCAGATAAGTGGATAGTGATCGCACTGATCCTGGAGGAGCGTGAACAGTCGCTCGCGACACAAAACAGCATGGAGGCGCGGGGTGGTAAGTTTAGCGAGCGTGGGAATACGCTTGGCCATTCACCATTCCCCGGTGATGAAACCACCCCTAAAATAATTGCAGAGCAGTCCCCCGCTTCATCATGACATAGGCGTGGAGGGCGACGCCACCTCGACGGCGATCACGTTCGAGGCGCTCGAGATAGATGGTTCTTGGTGCCTGCGCCTTTTCAAAATCACCTCCGGTCAATTAGTACTTCGAATGCCACATTTGGGCCGTTCAGTTCCTTGAGCAGTGGCCATTGCCTGAACGCGTCGCGTAAAAGTTCTTGTGAGGCCTCACTTGCTAGGAAGACGGCGATACCATATTGAGTAATGTTTCCAAGATGCGAGACCTTCACCTGGCCACTCGTTGTTGTCACGCTATCCTTGGCCAGGTCAGCGTGAGAGCTTGAGCAGGATGAGCATTTCTGAGGGAAACCCCAGAAGACATAGCCCGATACCAAACCTTTCTCTCGAAGCTTGATGATTCGCGTCTTACCCTCGGGGCGCCATGGCGCGACGACTTCCAGGTCGGTTAGCCTTTTGACGCTATCTTTCATTAGTTCAACGTAGTTCGAATGGGCGTAGAAGTCTTGAATTGCATGGAGTGCTTGACCAATGGAAAAAAAGGCCTTCCGTATAGCGGCCTGAAGATCACCGTCGTCTCCATCGTTCTGTGCCTTCTGTGCAGCGATCACATGGTCATCGGTTTCAGACAGGAGTGAGTCTATGTAGTTCGTGGCTGAGTCGAAATCACAGTTGTCAAAGTGAGCTTTCGATTGGAACTGATGCACGGAATCCTGCCAGTACAAAGCTTTTCGAAGCTCTCCAATATAAGTGTTGCTGAGTAGATCTTTTAAAACCTTTTCGTGAGTGTCTGGGTCGAATTTTTGATCACAGTCCACGCATAGCACAATAGGCTTAGTAGTTCTCATGTCTGGTGCAGTAATAGGTGCACAATTGCTAATAGAGAGCAATAGCAGTGTCAGAAGCCCGAGCCTAAAGGATCGTTGTTTCATTATGCTGTTTCCTAATATTGCTGATGTCCTCACTGACGGGTATTATGGGCAATGACCCTCGTTCATCTCAAGCCTCATAGGTTGCAGTGGAGGGTGCGTTCGCCGTACTGGCTCCTCCCGGCTTGCTGGCTTTTGGTTGCAGGCTGGGCAACTATCGGTAGTGGTCAAACCGATGTCGTCATAGAGCGAGGTTTGCGTCATACCGATCTTGATCAAGCGATGGTGGCTACTGCAGTTGAGCGCACCAACCGACTTCTTGTGGATACGGAGATTCGTTTGGCTGCCTCGTGGCTAGAATCTACCAATCAATCCGTAGCCATAAACGCCGTACCAGTTTACTTAGTGGCGACCGGGGAGGGGAACGCATCGACGCCCGCTGCAGTTCCGAAAGGATGCCGATGTATTTTCGTGAATCCCGCTACGTTGGCGACCTGGGTGATAAACAACTCTCTTGGTCCTGGTCGAATGACGCTGGACCGTAACTACTTTTTGACCTTCGTCCTGCTGCATGAAGCGGGGCACATCTCGAAGGGAACTCCAGCGGCTGCCTTTGAGAACGGGCGACTGTCGCAACTGAACGTCGCCCCAAGCAAGGCTAAGGCAAACGAAGAGGACGCCCGACGAGTTTGCTGCGGCTTTGCTTCAACGGTATTCACGACAGACACCCGCGAACAATGCTTCTATCGAGGCGAACTTAGTGGTTAACGAATTGGCGAAGCTGAGCTGGAATATGCAGGCATATAGGACGCTCGACGAGTTCGGTGCGTTTGCCCTGGGTGTGCCGGGCGTGTTTTTCGACAACGGTTACTCGCATCCCAACCTGGCATGGCGCATTCTGAGGACAAACAATCTCATTGAGCGAAGTGATGCGACACAGCAACTTCTTGATGCCTTTGAGGCGGCCCGCCAACGCAGTTCCAACCCGACGCCCCTTCATTAACGAGGCAAGCCGTGATGGTTCAACGTCGTATATTATCTAACGCCTTGTCTTAGCCTGAATATTGCGGGATTAAAGTGGATGCCCTGAGTAGTCGGAATTTATTGAGAGGGGAGCCAATCGGTGAAGATAAATCCTCTCGCTTCGCGACCTCAATACGCTCAACAGAGATTGGCTGGTGGAACATTGGTCCGACATCAAGAACAATATTATGTCAGGCACCATTTCGCCTTTCTGACGCTTCGCATCAACGCCTGCTCAATGGTGACACCCCTAGAAACCAGCACCTCTTACACTTGGCTCAGTGACCGTGCTATGGTGCGCTCATGACTACAAATTCTCCTATCGCTTCAGAAACTGTGAACTGTGCGAATGGCCAGTGTGGAAGGCCGCTCGACACGAAGTTCAATCAAGGCTACCCCGATTCGACGGTGCCGCCCGGCAATATCCACAAACGCTACGATCTCTCCCTCCCGCCATTCCAAGTCGTGTGCATGAAATGTGGACACTATACGCTCCGGTATCAGCGGAACCGGCCTGACTGATCTCTGCGTGATCTTCTTCAGTGGTGGTCTAGAAAGCCTTTTCTAGATTAGCGCGAGCACTCGTTGATCTCCTAATAGGCTCTCCTCAGCCGTTTTGGCTACTTTCTCGTCATGCTCGTAATCTTTCTTGCCGGTGTTCCTCCCTCAATTACAGATGCATCAACGCCAGACAGCTCCATCCTCTTGATTTAGTTCGATTCCTAGTTTATTTTGGCGTTATGATTAAGTTGAATATCCATGAAGCGAAGACGCACCTATCCAAGTACCTGGCGAAACTGAAGGGTGGGGAACGGATCGTGTTGTGTAATCGCAATCATCCTATTGCGGAGATTACGGCCTTGCCGGTGCGTCCGATTGAACCTCGCCCCATTGGTCTTGCGAAAGGCCGCTTCTCTGTTCCACCATCTTTTTTCGAGCCGTTGCCTGATGATCTGCTCGATGCCATTGAAGGCACGCGCGGGTGAAGTGCCTTCTCGATACCTGCACCTTTTTGTGGATCATTGCTGGGGCGAAAGAGTTATCTCCGACTGCGGAGGAGATTTTTGCGAATCCCGCCAACGAGGTGCTCCTGAGCGCAGTGTCCGTCTGGGAGATTTCCGTGAAGCATTCTCTTGGGAAGCTGCCTCTGCCGAAAGCGGTTGAGCGTTTCGTCATTGAGCAGCGGGAACGACATGGGATTGCGGTCCTTCCGCTCGATGAACGGGCGGTCCTCCACCTTCACAAACTTCCGGCATTGCACCGAGACCCGTTTGACCGGATGCTCATCTGTCAGGCCATTGAACATGACTGCACCCTGCTGACACCAGACCCTTTGATTGCCCAATATCCAGTTCGGGTGCAGTGGTAGGGCATTCCCTCGTCGAATGGCTGATGAATTGCAATCTGGTACAGTTGCCTTCCATGATGTCCCGAAGCCGATCACTTCTCGCTGCTGTTCTGCTTCTTGCTCTCTGCTTGCCGATCGTTCCGGCCGCAACCAGCCTTGCTCTTGATCGTGACGTTCCCGCTATTGTCCCAGCGCCGCAGACGGCTGATTGGTGGATGTCGCAACATGAACAGGTTGTAGCGCGCGTGCGCCAGGGGGCTGTCGATCTGCTCATGATCGGCGATTCCATTACGCAGGGGTGGAACGATGAGGGGCGGCGGGTGTGGGAGCGCTATTACGCGTATCGCCGGGCGGTGAATCTGGGATTCAACAGTGACCGGACGGAACAGGTCTTATGGAGACTGGAGCATGGCGAGATTGATGGTATCCATCCCAAGGTAGCCGTGATCATGATCGGGACGAATAATTCAGGAAGCAGGAATGACCCGCCAGAAGAGACGGCTGCTGGCGTGCAGGCAATTGTGACGCTCTTGCGGGCGAAACTTTCTGGAATCAAAATTCTTCTTCTCGGGATCTTTCCACGAAGCGCCACCGCCGCCGATTCGCTTCGGCTTGTGAACAGCAGAATCAATGATCGCTTGCATGGATTCGCCGATGGCCGGCATGTGTTCTATCTCGATCTCAGTCAGGTGTTTCTTAATCATGATGGACGATTGAAACGGGATCTCATGCCGGATCTCTTGCATCCAAACGAACAGGGCTATCAAGTCTGGGCCGACCGGATGGAGCCGCAGCTCAAAACGTTGCTGGGTGAATGAGCTGTGCTGTGGGGATGCCGGCTCAGGCAGGTGTGTTGGTGATGAGGTCGCAGCACCACAAGATTCAATTTTTACTGGCGTGCTATCACGCGTTTGTTTTTCTTGTTTTCGAAGTGCGGCGTCTGGCCGGTTTTTTGACGATGGGTATGAAGAGTGTGGGTGAGACATCGAAACGTGCGGCCAGTTGAGTAATTTGACGGACGTTCAGATCACGCTTTCCAGAAAGAATTTCCGACAGGACGCCCTGGCTGCCGATCTCAGGCAGGTCCGATTGGCTGAGCCCATGTTCATCCATCAAGGTGCGGAGGATCTCAGGAGCGGATGAGTCTGAGAACGGAATGTGCGCATCTTCGTAGGATTCGATAAAGAGGCCGAGCGTCTCGGCTAGGTCTGCGAGAGGATGGGTTTCTTGCCCGCCGATTTCATCCACGATTTCATCAAGAACGGTTACTGCGCGGGTGTATTCGGCTTCCGTTCGCAATGGCCCAAGTGGAATCCGCTGCCGGATGCGGCGGTAGTCGGTATTGGCCTCTTGAATGTACTTGGCGAGCATCGGTCAGGTCCTCCAGATGTCCCGGTCGTATTCTGCGTGCGTCAGGATGTGTCGGATGTACAATTTCTTCCGATTGTAATGAAAGGCTGCGATGAGCCTGAATTTGTTTCCTCCGATGTTGAAGACCGCAAACCTGTCTACCTGATCAGCCGAAGGAAACGTTCTCCGCAGGTCGACGAAGGATGCATAGTCGGTCTTACGCACAATCGTGAACCAGTGCTGCAACGCCACTCGCGCGTCCGGATGAGCTTGCGCGAAGTCTTCGAGGCGTTTTCGCGTAATGATGTGCACAGTGAAGATTATCTCGCTATGAGATATCTGTCAATGGTGAGCCTTGAGTCCGGCCCCGGGTCACCCCGGGGCCGGGAAGATTGTACCGTTACGAGAGGGTCGAAGTAGCGAGCGGTTCATCCCGTTCAGCCGCGGAGGCTGTGGGGAGATCCTGATTGAAGGCCGCCGGCAGGACTTCTTCGATCCGCTCCACCGGAATGACGGTGAGCTCGTCGCGGACTTCCTGCGGGATTTCCTTCAGGTCCTTCTCGTTGGCCTTCGGCAGAATGATCCGCCTGATGCCCGCGCGATGGGCCGCCAGCACTTTCTCCTTGATGCCGCCGACCGGCAGCACCAAGCCACTCAAGCTGATCTCTCCCGTCATGGCCGTATCGCTCCGGACCGCTTTGCCCACGTAGGACGAGGCGAGCGCCGTGGCCATTGTGATGCCGGCTGACGGGCCGTCTTTCGGAATCGCTCCGGACGGCACGTGGATGTGGACGCCATTGCGTTTGAACTTGGAGATATCGAGCCCCATGCTTTCGGCATGCGACCAGAGATAACTCCGCGCCGCTCTGGCGGACTCCTGCATCACGTCGCCGAGCTGTCCGGTCAAGGTCAGCTCATGGCTGCCGGGTAGCAACGTCGTCTCGATGTACAGCACGTCGCCGCCGGCCGGTGTCCAGGCCAATCCGGTCGCCACACCGGGAGGCAGATTCTTTCTGGCCTCTTCCGGCATGAACCGTTCTGAGCCAAGCCATTCGTCCAGCATCTCTTGGCGAATGGTCACCGGCTGCCGCTCCTGGCCTTCCGGAAGTTCGGCGAACGCCAGCGCCACCTTTCTCGTCAATCGTCCGAGCATCCGCTCCAGCTGGCGCACACCGGCTTCCCGGGTGTACCGGCCGATGACGAGGTTCAACACGTCGTCGGGCAACAAGGCCTGCTCGGCATTCAATCCTGCTTCCTTCAAGCGTCTCGGCCAGAGATAGCGAGCGGCGATTTCCGCCTTCTCGTGTTCGCTGTAGCCTTGCAGCCGGATGATTTCCATCCGGTCCAACAGCGGCTGGCTGATCGTGTCCAGCGTATTGGCCGTCGTGATGAAGAACACCTTCGACAAATCGAAGGGGAGATCCAGATAGTGGTCGCGGAACGTGTGGTTCTGCGCCGGATCAAGAATCTCCAACAGGGCTGCCGCGGGATCGCCGCGGAAGTCGCGCCCCATCTTGTCGATTTCATCGAGCAGGAGCACGGGATTATTCACCCCGGCCCGCCGCACGGCTTGAATGATGTGCCCCGGCAACGCCCCGACATACGTGCGGCGATGGCCGCGCAACTCGGCTTCATCATGGACGCCGCCCAGGCTGAGCCGCTCGAACGTCCGTCCCATAGCCTTGGCGACCGATTGCCCCAAGCTCGTCTTGCCGACACCCGGAGGGCCGACTAAGCAGAGGATGGGCGCCTTGGCGGTCGGATTCAATTTCAGGACCGCGAGATGCTCCACGATCCGGTCTTTGACTTCCTTGATGCCATAGTGATCCGCTTCCAGCACCTGCCGGACGTTGGCCAGGTCGAGCTGATCTTCCGACGCCTTCTTCCAAGGCAGTTCGAGCACCAGCTCTAGATACGTGCGGAGCACCTGATGCTCGGCTGAAGACGGCGGCACTTTGGCCAGCCGTCCAAGCTCGCGCTCGGCTTCCTTCCGCACCGCATCGGGCAAGTCCGTTTCCGCGACCTTCTTCTTGAGAAGCGCGAGGTCGTTGTCGTCGTTGTCGCCTTCGCCCAATTCCTGCTGGATCGTCTTCAATTGCTCGCGCAGCATGTACTCACGCTGGTTCTTGCCGATCTTCGCCTGCGCATCGCTCGTGATCTTGTCGCGGAGTTGGAGAATTTGAATCTCCTTGGACAAGGCCACATAGAGGGCGCGCAAGAGCTCCAGTGTCGCGGTGCTTTCGAGCAGCTTTTGCTCTTCCGCCACGCTGAGATTGACCAACGAGGCCAGGCGATACGCGAGCGCCACCGGATCGTCCTCATGGCTTAAGGCTTCGCTGGCCTCTTGCATGCCGGGGGCTTGGATGACGCGCGGCAGTTCCGTCACCAGCTCCTGAATGGCCCGATGCATGGCCTGCACTTCCGTGCCGGTTTCCGACGGGCGGTCCAGCGACCGAACCCGCGCGATCGCATAGGGGGCCGATTGGGTTTCCTCGATGATCGCCACGCGGTCCACGCCTTGGACAAACGCGTGAATGGCGCCTTCCGAGGATTGGCCGATCTGCTTAATGATGGCTTTCGTGCCGATCGTATAGAGGTCGCTCAGGCCCGGCGTTTCGGTCTGCGAGTCGCGCTGCGCCACGACCAGGATCATTTTTTCTTCTGTCTTCATGGCGGCTTGCACGGCGGCCATCGAGCGCTCGCGACCGATGGTTAGCGGCATCATGACGCCGGGGAATAAGACAGTCCGCTTGATCGGCAGTACGGGGAGGGTCAACACTTTGTTCTCGCTGTTCATAATGAGTCCTTTCTCTCTCTCATCCCTGAGAAGAGACACGGTGAGTGAACGCGTAGGAAGAGAGATAGGTCCAGGATCGGGCAAGTCAAGGGCAGAAAGGGATGCGGCGCGGCTGGACGGGCGGTGGCCGATTCAGCGATCTTGGAACAGGCCACCGGTGCCACGGATGGTCCGTTCGTTCCCGCGGCCGGATGTGGAAGAGGGCGGAGTTTCGGATGGACCGTCATAGCTGTCCAGACCGGCGAGATCGAAGAAGAGGCCGAGGCTGTTCGAGGTGCCGGAGCCTAACCCGGCTGGTCTTTGATAGCGGTCGGCGCCTCCTTCATCGATGAAGAGCGCCCAGGATTCGCCGTCGGCTGCGCCCAGCCCGGCGCTGCGAGTGAGGTCGTAGGTATCGGGCGTCGTTGTGGCGTCAATGACGAGGCTTACACTGCGCCCGCTCGCGGCGCTTAGCGCATGGGCCGGCCCGGAAGGCGCGTAGCGGTCGGCGCCGTGGGCATCCACAAACAGCCCGGCGCCATACTGGTCGGCGGCGCCGACCGTGGCCCGCCCTCCGGCGCGATTGTCGTCTCCACCGAGATCGAGTACGACGCCGACGCCGAAGTAATACCCGGCTCCCTGAGCCACGTCGCCGCTGCGATAGTGGTCCTGGCCTTCGAGATCGATGAGGTAACCGAGTCCGCCGGCCAGGGTTGGGAGCTGGGCGTCCGCTTTGCCATTGCCGCCATCCAGACCCGCGCCGCTCCCCATGCCGGCGCAGAGAGACGGCATGGCCGATTCGTCTGGTTTGGCCGCCGGCGCGTTCGGCTGATGGTACAGACTGGGATATTTGTCGCCGCATTGATAGACGTCGCTGCCGGCATGATCGATGACCGCGCCCATTCCCAGGGGACCTCCGAATCCGATGGCGAAGGCGTGGCTGGTGTAGCGGTCGTTCCCGGCCAGATCGATGAGGAGACCGAGCCCACCGAAGGCCGCGCCTTGCGTGAACCGGCTTCCCATATAGACGTCATTGCCCTTGCGGTCGAAGAGGATGCCGATGCCGGCGAAGCCGGTGCCGCCGGAGCCTTGATCGAGCTGATAGACGTCGTCGCCGTCCAGATCGGCGAGCAATCCGACGCCGAGCCGGCCGGTGGCCAGTCCGAGCGGGTCGCTCGTATAGGTATCGTTGCCGGCCAAGTCGAGCACCATGCCGATGCCGTGGTCGATGTCGCCGGACGACGCGATGATGCCATGATAGGCATCGTCTCCGCCGAGGTCGATGACGAGCAGTGTTCGGCGATCCAAATCGTAAGTATTGGCGCCCGGCCCGCCGATGACGAGTAAGCCGGCGCGAGTCTGTTGCGCGAAGAGCACGTCGCCGGTGATGCCGGGGGGCGGCTGCGGAATCGGAGGCTGTTGTCGAAACGTCTTGGCGAGGTTCTGAAGAAAGCGGTCGTTGCCCAGCCGCGCCAGGGTCTGCGCCGATGCGATGAGCGCGGCATAATCGAGCTGTTCATCCACGAGCCGGGCGAATTCGGCATCGAGTTTGCGGTGCGCCGCGCGGTCTAGGATCGGCTCGGTTGAGTGGGGCGCAAACTGGTCGGCCAGGGTTCGGACATGCTTAAAGAGAAACCGCCGTTCATCCTCGGAGAGATTCGCCAGCGCTCTTTCCCGCTGGATGGCCGCATCTTCCAGCGTGTCGGTCAAGAAGGAGACGATGTCGCGCTGGATCGTTGTGCCTGGAAAGGGGAGCGGTTTGAAGTATTCAGAGGTGCGGTCGACGGCGGCCTCCATCACATCCAGGAGCGCCGGCACGTTGTCCATGCCGCCCGCGGACAGGTCAGCCATCAGCAGCCCCTGATGTTCCAGCGAGGAAAATCCGGCCCAGGGATCGGTGAGGGTATGGAGGGCAATGCGCCGCTTGTACCGCGCCGGCACATCGCGTCCGATGGCATGTGTAGCGAGGACACGAGTCTGTTGGGAGCCTTGCTGCTTTTCGATGTCCGGTTGCACCGCCACGGCGAGCCGGTCCACGACGGATGTATACATCCGGCTTTTCGATGCGATGCCCGGCATGGCCGATTTGGAGGGAAGCATCTGGCAGCCGGCCAGCGTGGAGAACAGGAGCGTTGCGCAGAGTGTGGCGCGGCTCAGGCTTGTGAGACGCGAGCTACGATGAGTCAAACGCGATGGTGCCATGGCCGCACCCTACCACAGCATAGATCGTGGATGCGGGAGTTTTTCTGCGGGTGGGAAACGGTGTGCGCACGAGCTTCCATTGTCAGAGGCATTGTTCGCCGCTGAGTGGGTGAAGCGTAGACTAGAAGCGTTTCCTGCTACGATGTTAATTGAGGATGGGCTTGATTATACTGTTTGGCACGGGAACGGTAAGATGCGACAGTGAATATATGACAGGTTCCTGGCCGCTGGATAACTCCGGCCGCCGGGTATCAACGAGAAGGACGTTATGTCGGAATCAATCGGTTTTGCCACCATGCTTAAACGTTGGGTCATTGGCCTCATGGCGGCCTGTTTGCTGGCATTCGGCGGCTATGCCCTGCTGGCGAAGTCCAGCGAAGAGCCGTCGCGAGCGAATCAGCCGCCAGCCGCCGGGGCGCGCACGTTTCCGGTCGCTGTGGCCACGGCGAAAACGGGCGACATCGGGGTGTACCTCAACGGTCTCGGGTCGGTGGTGCCGTTGCATACCGTGAATGTCAAAAGCCGGGTCGATGGACAGCTCATGAAGGTGTTGTTTCAGGAGGGGCAGCTTGTCCGCCGCGGCGATCTGTTGGCGGAGATCGACCCGCGGCCATTCAATGTGCAATTGACGCAGGCCGAGGGACAGATGGCGCGCGATCAGGCGCAATTCAAGAACGCGCAGCTGGATTTGGAACGGTACAAGGACTTGCTCGCCCAGGGGTTCATTCCCAAGCAACAGCTGGATACGCAGCATGCGCTGGTGCGTCAATTGGAAGGGGTTGTGAAAGCCGATCAGGGCCAGATCGACAATGCCAAGTTGCAGCTGGCGTATAGCCGCATTACGTCTCCGATCGATGGACGGGTAGGGTTGCGCATCGTCGATGCGGGCAACATGGTGCGGGCGAACGACGCGAATGGCCTTCTAGTTATCACGCAGCTCATGCCGATCACGGTTGTCTTTACGATTCCAGAGGATAATTTGCCGGCGGTTATGGAGCGGCTGAAGTCCGGTGAAACACTATCGGTGGAGGCCTTCGACCGGGAGCAGAAGAAGAAGCTGGCGACGGGGACATTGCTCACGGTCGACAATCAGATCGATGCCAATACCGGCACGGTGCGGCTGAAGGCGGTGTTTCCGAACGAGGACGGACAATTGTTTCCCAATCAGTTCGTCAACGCGCGGCTCTTGCTGGACATCAAGCGCGGTGTGACGATTGTGCCATCTGCGGCTGTGCAGCGAGGCGCGAAGGGCACCTTCGTGTATGTGGTGAACGAAGACCAGACGGTGGCGGTCCGGACGGTGGCCGTGGGCGTCTCGCAAGGCGAGGAGATGTCGGTCGATGCCGGGTTGGCTCCCGATGACGTTGTGGTCGTGGACGGGACGGAGAAATTGCGCGAAGGCAGCAAGGTCGAGATTCGGAACCGGAAAGGCACCCCGGCAACAGGCGCTTCGGAGAAACCGGCGGATAGTCCGCCAGCCGGAGCTGAAAAGCCCCAGCGAGGGGCCTCCTCGTGAATCCTTCCCGCCTGTTTATCATGCGGCCGGTGGCGACGGCCTTGTTCATGGTTGCCATTGTGCTCGCTGGCGCTCTGGCCTATCGCCTGCTGCCGGTCTCTGCGCTGCCCCAAGTCGATTATCCGACCATTCAGGTGCTGACGTTCTATCCCGGCGCCAGCCCGGACGTCATGGCCTCGTCGGTGACCGCTCCGCTGGAGCGTCAATTCGGCCAGATGCCCGGCCTGAATCAGATGACCTCGACGAGCTCCGGCGGCAGTTCGATCGTGACGTTGCAATTCAGTCTGGATTTGGATCTCGACATTGCCGAGCAGCAAGTACAGGCCGCGATCAATGCCGCCGCCACCGTCATTCCCCGGGATCTGCCCAATCCGCCGGTCTATAACAAAGTCAATCCGGCGGATGCGCCGATCCTGACGCTTGCGCTGACTTCCACGACCGTGCCGCTGTCGCAAGTCGAAGACCTGGCCGAGACCCGCTTCGCTCAAAAGATTTCTCAGCTGGCCGGTGTCGGGCTGGTGAGTCTCAGTGGGGGGCAGCGTCCGGCGGTGCGGATTCAGGCCAACCCGCGCGCGCTGTCCGCCTATGGGTTGACGCTGGAGGATCTGCGCTTCGCCGTGGCGGCCGCCAATGTGAATCAGGCTAAAGGCGTCTTCGATGGCCCCCGACGGGCTTCGATCATCAATGCCACGGACCAATTGTTGTCGAGCCAGGACTACCGGCCGCTGATCCTCGCGTACCGCAACGGCGCGCCTGTGCATTTGTCCGATGTGGCGGATGTCATCGACGATGTGGAAAACGCCAAGCAAGCGGCTTGGATGAACGAGCAGCCGGCGATTCTCGTCAACATTCAGCGGCAGCCCGGCGCCAATGTCATCGACGTGGCCGACCGGATCAAAGCGCTCCTGCCTCAGCTTCAAAGCGCCTTGCCGTCCGCAGTCCAGGTTACGATCCTCACTGACCGTACGATGTCGATCCGGGCGTCGGTGCGCGATGTGCAGTTCGAGCTGATGCTGGCCGTCGCGCTCGTAATCCTGGTGATCTTCCTCTTTTTGCGGACGCTGTCCGCCACGGTCATTCCCGCGGCGGCGGTTCCACTGTCGCTGGTGGGGACCTTCGGGGCGATGTATCTCATGGGGTTCAGCCTGAATAATCTGACCTTGATGGCGCTGACGATCTCCACGGGCTTCGTGGTGGACGATGCCATTGTCATGATCGAAAATATCTCGCGCTATATCGAGCAGGGAGAATCGCCGTTGCAAGCCGCGCTGAAGGGGGCGAAACAGATTGCCTTCACGATCCTCTCCCTGACGATCTCGCTCATTGCCGTGCTGATTCCGCTCCTCTTCATGGGCGATGTGGTGGGCCGGCTGTTCCGCGAATTTGCCATCACGCTGAGTGCCACGATTCTCGTCTCGGCCGTGGTCTCGCTGACATTGACGCCGATGATGTGCGCCCGGCTGCTCCGCCATCGACCGGCAACGGAACAGGGCGCGCTGTACCGTGCGTCTCAACAGGTGTTGGATCGGACCATTGCGGCCTATGGCCGTTCGTTGCGCCGGGTCTTGCGGCATCAACCGGCCACGCTGGCCGTCGCGGCCGGTACGCTGGTCTTGACTGTTGGGCTGTATCTCGCCATTCCGAAGGGCTTCTTTCCGGTGCAGGATACCGGAGCGATTCTGGGTATTTCCGAAGCGGAACAGTCGATCTCGTTCAGCGGCATGGTTGAACGGCAACAGGCGCTTGCCCGCCTCATCCTCGCCGACCCCGCTGTCGCCGGGCTCTCGTCCTTCATTGGCGTGGATGGGACCAACACCACGCTGAACAGTGGACGCATCCAAATCAATCTGAAGCCGGTTGCCGAACGCGGACTGAGTGTTCAGGAGGTCATTCACCGCCTCCAGGCGCAAGTGGCCGGCGTGGAGGGTCTGTCGCTGTTCTTGCAGCCGATGCAGGATCTGACCGTGGAAGACCGGGTCAGCCGCACCCAGTATCAATACACGCTGGAAGACGCGGATCCCGAGGAGCTTCGCCGCTGGGCGCCGGAGTTTGTGAGCGCGTTGCAGGCCCTGCCGGAATTGCGCGATGTCAGCAGCGATCAGCTGGATCGCGGACTAGCCTCGATGCTAGAGATCGATCGCAGCACGGCCTCGCGGCTCGGCATCTCCACGCAACTCATTGTCGATACGCTGTACGACGCATTCGGCCAGCGGCAGGTTTCCACGATGTTCACCCAGCTGAACCAGTATCGCGTTGTGCTCGAAGTGATGCCGGAATTTCAGACGGGGCCGCAGGCGCTCCAGCTGCTGGATATCCGCTCGGCCACCGGCGGGCAAGTGCCGCTCAATGTGTTCACCCAATTTACCGAGACGACGACCCCTCTGGCCATTAACCGCCAAGGGCAGTTTCCCGTGGTAACGGTGTCGTTCAATCTGGCGCCAGGGAAATCGCTCGGCGATGCAGTCGCCGCCATCGACAAGGCTTCTCGGGAGATCGCGCTGCCGGCCAGTATTCGCGGAGACTTCCAGGGCACGGCGCAGGCGTTTCAAGCGTCGCTGGCGAATGAGACCTGGCTGATCCTCGCCGCGCTGGTCACGGTCTATATTGTGTTGGGGATTCTTTATGAGAGTTACATCCATCCCTTGACGATCTTGTCGACGCTGCCGTCCGCCGGAGTGGGCGCGTTGCTGGCCTTGATGCTGTTCCGCATCGAATTCAGCGTCATCGCGCTGATCGGAATTATTTTGCTCATCGGCATCGTGAAGAAGAACGCCATCATGATGATCGATTTCGCCTTAGAGGCGGAGCGCCAGGAAGGGAAGCCGCCGGAGGAGGCGATTTACGAAGCCTGCCTGTTGCGGTTCCGTCCGATCATGATGACGACGATGGCGGCGCTGCTCGGCGCGCTGCCGCTGGCGGTCGGATCGGGGGTTGGGTCGGAACTCCGGCATCCGCTCGGGGTCGCCATCATCGGTGGGCTGATTGTGAGCCAGGCGCTGACGCTGTATACGACGCCGGTGGTCTATCTGGCGTTTGACCGGCTGGCGCGGCGCGTTCGGTCCGGGCGGCCGTCGCCGGCAGAGGCGCTGGCCCCCGGAACGCCATGAACATCTCGGCGCCGTTCATCCGGCGTCCGGTCGCAACGACGCTGTTGACGGTTGGCGTGACCCTCATCGGTTTGATCGCCTTCCGCTTTCTTCCTGTCGCGGCGCTGCCGCAAGTGGAATTTCCCACAATCAATGTGTCAGCCATGCTGCCGGGTGGCAGTCCGGAAACCATGGCCACGTCTGTGGCGGCTCCGCTGGAACATCAGTTTACCCGCATCGCCGGTGTGACGGAGATGACCTCCACGAGTATGCTGGGGTCCGCGAATATCACGCTGCAGTTCGATTTAAGCCGCAATATCGACGGCGCCGCGCGCGATGTGCAAGCCGCCATCATGGCGGCGCGAAGCGAACTGCCCGTGACCCTTCCGAACAGCCCAACCTATCGGAAGATCAATCCTGCCGATGCGCCGATTCTGATTCTCTCGCTGACCTCCGATCTTGTCAGCCGGGGCCGCATGTACGATGTCGCCTCCAGTTTTCTTCAGCAGAAATTGTCGCAAATCGAGGGGGTCGGTCAGGTGACGGTCGGCGGCGGCTCGCTTCCGGCTATCCGCGTCGATCTGAATCCCACGGCGTTGAATAGTTACGGGATCGGACTCGGCGATGTCCGCCGAATGTTGAGCAGCACCAATGTCAATCGCCCCAAGGGGCAGTTGTCGGACGGGAACCGGACCTGGGAAGTCAGGGCCAATGACCAACTCCACAAGGCGGAAGAGTATTTGCCGCTGATCGTGAGTTACCGAGAGGGGCGGGCCGTGCGGCTCTCGGACATTGCGACGGTCGAACAGTCGGTCGAAGATCTGCGGACTACCGGCATCGCGAACGGCATTCCGGCGGTGCTCATTATCATCAACCGGCAGCCAGGCGCCAATATCATTGAGACCGTCGATCGGGTGCGAGCTATCCTTCCCCAATTGGAAGCGTCGATTCCAGGAAGCATGACTCTGAAGGTTGTGGTGGACCGCACGCCGGTGATTCGCGCTTCGCTGCACGACGTCGAGCGGACGCTGGCGATCTCCGTCTGCCTCGTGATCCTCGTGGTGTTTCTCTTTCTGCGAGACATCCGGGCCACGCTGATTCCCTGTGTGGCGGTGCCGGTGTCGCTGATCAGCACATTCGGCGTGATGTATCTCTTCGATTATAGCTTGGACAATCTTTCGCTCATGGCCCTCACGATTGCGACCGGATTCGTGGTGGACGATGCCATCGTCGTGCTGGAGAACATCAGCCGGCATCGGGAGCAGGGCATGACGCCGATGGAGGCGGCGTTGCGCGGCGCCCGCGAGATTACGTTTACCGTGCTGTCGATGACGGTCTCGCTCGTCGCGGTCTTTCTTCCGATCCTCTTCATGGGCGGCATGCTGGGGCGGCTCTTTCGCGAATTCGCCGTCACGCTCTCCGTGGCGATTGTTGTCTCGCTGGTCGTGTCGCTGACCACCACGCCGATGATGTGCGCCCGCGTCCTCAAGGCGGAAACCGGCAGGACCCATGGGCGCTGGTACCGGATGAGCGAACGAGTCTTTGAAGGCTTGCGCGGCGGCTATGCCAGAAGTCTCGGCTGGGTGCTCCGCCATCCGCGCAGCATGCTCGCAGTGACGCTGGCGACCATGGCCTTCAGCATCTATCTGTACACCATCGTGCCCAAGGGGTTTTTCCCGCAGCAGGATACGGGACGCATGTTTGGGAATATCCAGGCTGCACAGGACATTTCGTTCCAGGCGATGCGGCAGAAGCTGGTTGAAGTCGTGGACATTATCAAGAGCGATCCGGCTGTCGATACTGTCACGGGATTCAGCGGCGGCGGTGTCAGCGGAAATACCAATGCCGGGCGCATGTTCATTTCGCTGAAGCCGCTCGAAGAACGGCAGATCAGCGTCGATCAGGTGATCGCCCGCCTGCGTCCCAAGCTGGCGAAAGTGACGGGCGCTCCGACCGTGTTGCAGGCGATTCAAGATCTGCGAATCGGCGGCCGCGCCAGCAGTGCGCAATACCAATATACGCTACAAAGCGTGGATCTCGCCGAGCTGAACGCCTGGGCGCCTAAAGTTGAACGGCAGTTGCGCACGCTGCCGGAAATTGCGGACGTGAACAGCGACCAGCAGGATAAGGGATTGCAATCGCTCGTAGTGTTCGACCGCAGTACGGCTTCCCGTCTGGGAATCAGTCCGCAACTGATCGACGATACGCTCTACGATGCGTTCGGCCAGCGGCAGGTCTCCATTATGTATACGCCGCTCAATCAGTATCATGTTGTGATGGAGCTGGCGCCGCAATATTGGCAGAGCCCCTCGACATTGCAAGAAATCTATGTCCGGTCGCCGGCGGGCGCGCAGGTGCCGCTCAGTGCGATGACGCGCTATGAACCGACGAACACGCTGTTGCTCGTGAACCATCAAGGGCAGTTTCCCGGTGTGACGCTGTCGTTCAATCTGGCGCCGGGAAAATCGCTCGGCGATGCGGTGCCGGCGATTGAAAAAACGATGCGGGAGATGGGCCTTCCGGCCGGTGTCCGGGGCACATTTCAGGGGGCGGCCAAAGCCTTTCAATCGTCCGTCGACAACCAGCTGGTTCTCATCCTCGCCGCGCTGGTCACGGTCTATATTGTGCTGGGGATTCTCTATGAGAGTTACATTCATCCTGTGACGATCTTGTCGACGCTGCCGTCCGCCGGAGTGGGCGCGCTGCTCGCGCTGCTTCTCTTCAAGACGGAGCTGAGCATGATTGCGTTGATCGGGATTATTTTGCTGATCGGCATCGTGAAGAAGAACGCCATCATGATGATCGACTTTGCCTTAGAGGCGGAGCGCCAGGAAGGGAAGCCGCCGGAGGAGGCGATTTACGAAGCCTGCCTGTTGCGGTTCCGGCCGATCATGATGACGACGATGGCGGCGTTGTTCGGCGCGCTGCCTTTGGCGTTGGGGACGGGGGTCGGATCTGAATTGCGCCAGCCGCTCGGCATTGCCATCGTCGGCGGACTCTTGGTGAGCCAGATCCTGACGCTCTATACGACGCCGGTGATCTATCTCTATCTCGATCGGGTACGGTTGCGGTTTTTGCGAATGCGCACAGGCCGGGAAACGAGCCAGCCGCTGCCTTCAGGGCCTCGCGTGCCGGATATCCAGCAAAGCTAGGAGGCATGGCGCATCAGCGATGCGGAGGCGTCGTCGTGATGATAGGCGAAGGTAATGACGAGAGAGCAATTGGAATATTTCTCTGTTAGAGGCAAGCCCAGTGATGATTTGCCTTCAGGAACCCTGAGTAGTATCGTGAATCAAGCCGGTTGGAAGAAGGGGATAAATTAAGATGCGGTACGCGATTGTGATCGAGAAAGCCCCTTCAAACTACGCTGCGTATGTTCCAGACTTGCCGGGCTGTATTGCCACTGGTTCGACCGTGACAGAAACAGAGTCTCTCATCCGTGAAGCCATCGAGTTTCATCTAGAAGGGCTCAGGGCTGACGGCCTTCCGATCTCTCCTCCCAGCAGCCGAGTCGAATACGTCGATATTCCCGCGTAATCGCGCATCGAAAACAACGGTCCGAGTGAATTACGGTGGTAGGCACTGCTGCTTTCAGACGATGACGATGGTGCGGGATTCTCCAAAATCTTCCGCTATATTTGTTTCACTCGCTTCCAGATCGGACCTGATGAACGAGCACTGACCGCTCAGTTTGGACAGGAGCTTGCCACGCACTCATCGTGGGTGCGTCGGTGGATATGACCTAGAGCCGCTGGCGGGCAGGGGAGGGAGCGGTCCAGAGGGAAGTGGTTTCTGGACACCTGAAACATTTTCAAACGTGTGATTGCAAGACCTGACACCGAAAGGCTGTCCTGAAAACTTCGTCGGAAAAGTCACTGCTTGACGGAGATTGTGAATCGGCGGAGAATCTGTCGCGTGTGATGCTGAAACAGGAATGCACTGCCTCGCACTGAAAATAGATTTATGCCGATCTAGCCACTCTGCAGAGTGCGCCAGTTTTTGATGGAAATATCATTCATGAGTTGTATGAAGCGGTGCAAGAATGACATTAGAGTAGGATTGTTGTCTTTGCGTGATGTGTCAGTCAGCACACTCAATAATTAGAAGTCCTGTGTTGATAATTGCGCCGGCCAGAGTATTAGTACGTTTGAATAAATCGAATTCATGAAGCCGAAACGCATCAATGCCGACAAGCCGCATCTCTGGAACGCAGATATTGCGGCCTCCGTTGACCAGTTCAACCGGTGGTTCATGCGCTTTGCACCCAAGGCGTTCCGTTCCACACGCAAAACGACTGCCGGACATGTAAAGGCTGCGCTACTCGCCACCCATGATCTGCGCCGCATCGATGGCGCCACTCTCAAAAATAATCCGAGTGTGCTGTCAACGCTTCGTATGTGTACGGCTCCGCCATTAGCCGTGGATCGTTTGATCGGCTTGGCCCGCGTGAGTAAGAACCTTGTCGGTCGGATGGAAGATGGCAAGCTTCCAGCCAAAATGAATGCTGGTGATTTGAAAACGGAGTTGACCAAACTCTGCCGCATTATCTCCAGGCTGCTGGACCGTGATATTTTTCCTTGGCTGGACACAGCGAAAGAGCCGGTCGAGCAGCAGCGAGAGCGAGCTTCGACCATCATTGCTGACCGGCTCACCAACTCCCTTGCAGACCCTGAGATCCGTAACGCCCAGGAGCGAAGGCAGCTCAACGCAATCGCAAAGTTCCTAAAGGCCAAGGGCTATGCCGAGCAGCCGCATTCTTCTTCAAAACCGCTCACTGATATGCAACCCGGTACGTATTGCTTCCGACTGAATCTAGTAATGACCAAAGGACAGAAGGTCAAGGTGCCTGTGGATGTTGCAATACAGCCGAAGCGACCGACACTGGATCGTCTTCCCCTCTTAATTGAAGCAAAATCGGCGGGCGATTTCACGAACACAAACAAACGGCGTAAAGAGGAGGCCAAGAAAATGCGCCAACTCAAATCCGCGTACGGTGTGCATATTCGATATATTCTTTTCCTTGGTGGTTATTTTGATGGTGGGTACCTGGGCTATGCCGTCATCGACGGGTTCGATTGGGTGTGGGAGCATCGCATTGATGATCTTGTGAAGTTGGGATTGTGACCGCATGATTGCATGCCAGGACAACTCGGTTGAAATGCGCCGTCAGGCGATGCAGGTCGATATCGATACACGCAAATCGTCTGCTGAGCGGAATCGCCTGGGTCAGTTTGCTACTCCGAATGTTCTCGCCGTCGATATCGTCCGGTATGTCGAATCGCTTATCACCAACCGGCGTAAGAGCGGGATTCGCTTCGCCGATCCTTCGATAGGTTCTGGTAGCTTTTTCTCTGCGGCGCTTGCCGTCTTTGGCTCGAAGAGATTGAAGAGCGCCGTGGGGGTCGAACTTGATCCCGCGTTCGCGGATGCCGCTCGCGAGTTGTGGTCCGATGCCGGACTTGAGGTGGTGCGGGGTGACTTCACCCGCATTGTCGCCAACGGGTCGTGTCCTGCCGCACCCAATGTCGTCTTGGCAAACCCACCGTACGTTCGTCATCACCACATGGATCGGGAAGAAAAGGAACGCCTCCAGCGCCTCGTGTTCAAAATGACCGGTGTTGAGGTGAATGGCCTTGCGGGTTTATATGTCTACTTTCTGCTTCTGGCTACGGCCTGGATGGAGGATGGCGGGATTGCGGCCTGGCTCATTCCATCTGAGTTTATGGATGTGAACTACGGAGCCGCTCTCAAGGACTATCTCACGAGCAAGGTAACACTTCTTCGTGCCCATCGCTTCGATCCTGATGATGTTCAATTCGGTGATGCTCTTGTGTCGTCAGTCGTACTGGTGTTCCGAAAAACGCCACCCGCTGCCGCTCATGCCGTCGAATTTACGTATGGCGGCACGCTGGCTGAACCGCACGCCCGCGAGCTAATCCAGCATGAACGATTGTGCGAATCTCGCAAGTGGACTGCGTACCCGAGTCACACCAAGAACGACCGGCACAGGCTGAGCACCGAGAATGGTCCGACACTTGGCGACTTTTTCCGCGTCCAGCGGGGCATCGCCACCGGCTGCAATAAGTTTTTCATTCTCGATCGTGCGGAAGCGAAGCGCCGTGGGCTTCCCGGTACATGCCTCCGTCCAATCCTTCCTGGCCCGCGCCACCTCAAGGCCACAATCGTTGACGCGGAGGCTGATGGCTATCCACTCATCGACCGCCAATTGTGCGTCATCGATTGTGGCCTGCCTGAGTCGATGGTTGAGGCGAAGCACCCGGCCTTGTGGGAGTATCTGCAAACTGCTCAGACTCTTGGCGTCATGGACGGTTATCTGATCGGCAAGCGCAACCCCTGGTACAAACAGGAACAGCGAGAGCCTGCTCTCTTTCTCTGCACGTACATGGGCCGTGGTTCTGCGGACAAACGGCCGTTTCGTTTCATCTGGAACCGTTCGAAGGCGATTGGAACGAATCTCTATCTCATGCTCTACCCGAAGGACAGTCTCGCGGAGATGTTGAGCCATCATCCTGACCGTGCCAAAGCCGTTCACGCTCTGCTCGGGCAAGTGACCGGTCATGAGCTTCGCGGCGAAGGCCGGGTCTATGGTGGAGGGCTAAACAAGATTGAGCCAAGCGAGCTGGCGCGCATTTCCGCAGAATCGTTTGTCGAACGTTGGCCGGAGCTCAGGACTGATGTTCAGATACAGATAAAGCTTTTCGGATAATTGTCGCTTGACGCTTCGCAACAACGCTTTCTCTCAATGGGGACACCCTTGGAAACCGGCGCCCCTTACACTTGGACCGATGGCCGTGCTATGGTGCGTTCATGACTACCAATTCTCCCATCGCGTCACAAACCGTCAATTGTGCGAATGGCCAGTGCGGGAGGCCGCTCGACGCTCAGATCAATCAAGGCTACCCCGACTCGACAGTGCCGCCTGAGTCTATCCTCAAACGTTAGACCTCTCCTTCCTGCTACTCCATGTTGTATGACTAAATGTGGCTACTGTTCGCTCCGGTATCAGAAGAATTAGTCTGATTGATAACCGAGGGTTGAGGTGGAGGCGTCAGGCTGCGGCTTTTTTTACTCGGATTTCCGCACGATACTCGGTTGCCGCTAAGACTCGTATGAGAACATTGGCGCGAAGCGCCGTGGGTTTCCCGTTGGCAATGGCTGTCCCTCGTGTTCTCGATGTGTCGGTGCCCTTTGCAGTCTTGGCTGAGGTGAATCGATACCGTCTTGGTTCACTGCCTGGATTTTTGTCGTGGATCGACTGGTCAGACCTGTGCTGGTGGTGTGAGCCGCCGCCGTGCGCCGCCTTGGACGATGAGGAATTCGTAGAGGCGGCATTCGATAGCGCCGTTGAAGAGGGGGGTGCGTTTGGTGGGCGCGAGGCCGATGAGTTTTGGCGCGCGCAGGTCGCCGGTGAAGAGATACACGCGCCAGCCGACGCATCGGGTTTTTAGCCAGGAGCCGAGCTTGGGATAAAACACATCTAGATCGCCCTGGGTGCCGAGGCGGACGCCATAAGGAGGATTCATGACGATGACGCCAGGTTCTTGTGGTGGCGTGAGATCGAACAGGTCTGTTTGTGTCAGTGCGATGTCGCTGGCGACTCCGGCGCGGAGAAATTGATCGTTGGCGGTGCGCACGGCCTGCGTATCCCGATCGGACGCATAGATGGAGGCTGGACTGGCAGGCAATTGTTTGGCCTGAGCTTGTGTTTGGACGGTTTTCCAGAGCGCTGGATCGAAATTCGCGAACAGTTCGAAGGCGAAGCGCCGACCCAGGCCGGGAGCGATATTGCGGGCGATCATGGCGGCTTCGAGTGGAAGAGTTCCGCCGCCGCAGAGAGGATCGAGTAACGGGGTGGCTTTGTTCCAGCCGGTCAGTTGCACAATGCCGGCGGCGAGATTTTCGCGCAAGGGCGCCTCGACGGTCGATTGGCGGAAGCCGCGTTTGAAGAGCGAGTCCCCGGTGGTGCCAAGATAAAGCGTGAGATGGGTGGCATCGAGAAACGCATCGATGCGAACGTCTGGGCGGCTGGAATTCACGCTAGGGCGGGTGCCTTTCAGTCTGGTGAAGGTGTCGCACACGGCGTCCTTGATGCGTAGCGTGACGAAGTCGAGGCTTTTGAGCGGGCAGTGCTGCGCGCTGGTTTTGACTTTGATGGTGCGCGCGGGGGTGAACCATCGAGGCCACGAGACGGCGCTGGCCGCGAGATAGATATCTTGTTCGTTGCGATAAGGGACCTGCGCGACTTCCAGCAGAATACGGCTGGCAATGCGGCTTTCCAGATTGGCCCGGTAGATGGCGGCGAGCGGACCGGAGAAGCCGACGCCGCCTTCGGTCTGGCGCAGGTCGGTGGCGCCGAGTGCGGCCAGTTCTTGCAGCAGCAGCGCTTCGAGGCCGCGCGGGCAAGGTGCAAAGCAGCGGTAGTTTGTGTTATCCATCGTGATCATCCAATGAGAAAGAGCCTGCCGTGAAATTCTGCAGTACCTGCGGAGCCCCAGTCAGTCAAAAGATCCCAGCCGGCGACAATATGTTGCGCTATGTGTGCGACCAGTGCCGGACTATTCATTACCACAATCCCAAGATTGTCGCAGGCTGTATTCCTGAATGGGAGGGGCAGATTTTGTTGTGCCGCCGCGCGATCGAGCCGCGATTGGGATTGTGGACGTTTCCGGCTGGTTTTATGGAGATTGGTGAAACGACGGAAGAAGCGGCGGCCAGGGAGACGAAGGAAGAGGCGCTGGCCGATGTGGAGATCGCGGCGCTCTATGCGGTGCTCAGTATGCCGCACATCGGGCAGGTGTATATGGTGTTTCGCGGCCGGATGCTCAGGCATGAATTCGGGGCCGGCACTGAAAGTCTGGAGGTTCGGTTGTTCCCGCGCCAGGCGATTCCCTGGGAGGGCATGGCCTTTCCGGTGGTGGCGGAAGCGCTCCGCCGCTATGTCGCGGATTCGGCTATGGGACAATTCCCTCTGCATCTGGCGAGTGTGGACGATCGGATGCCGCCGGAGGCGGCTCCCGATTTGTGATTGGCTGCTAGCGGAGCAAGGCGCGCGGCACGATGGCGTGGATGTCCAGCAGCGAATCGGCGCGGTCGATTGAATAAAAAATCCGCCAATCCCCGACCGCATATTTCGACAGGCTCGGCAGGCCCGGATCGACCGGTTCATGCCGCAGATTGTCCACGTTCGACGCGAGCCATTTGGTTTTGTCGAAAATCCGTTGCGCCATGCCGGGATCGATCTGCGCCAGGTCCTGGATGACGGCCGGTCTGAAGGCGAGGCGAAACCAGGCCATGGTCGATTACCAGCGCAGCCCGAGCCGGTCGGCCACATCGTCGCCGGAGAGCCGCTCGCCGCTTGTGAGGGATTCTTTTAAGCGCGTTCGCAGGGCGTCCCCCAATGCCAGGCCAAGATCTGGATCGCCGATGAGTTCGCGTATGCGGTCGTCGACGAGGCCTTGGACAAATTCTTTTAATTGCTGAGGTGTGAGTTGAGACAGATCCATCGTGCGAGAGCATACGGACCCGATGCGGGCAATTGCAACTTTCTCGATAGGACGGGTGAGAAGTCGTCAGGCTACGCGCGAGGCGGACGACAGCTTGCAGATCAACTGAGTGAGGCGCTCAAGCTGCGGGGGAGCGATGGTGAGGAATTCGATCCCGATGCCCTGTGAGCCGGTCCAGCGGACAGCGGCGTTGGTGATGACGATGGGCGCAGCCTCGCCAGGGAGTTGCAGCGAGACTTCCATTTGCATGCCGGTAAACGGTCGAATGACGCTTTCGACCCGGCAGCCTTTGACGGAGACGTCGCGGATGGCCGCATTGTATTTCAAGCGATCCCGCTGCATCAGAATGCTGGAGATTTGGGCGGGGTATCGAGGAAACTTTCGGGTAACCATCGTCAAGACTCCTCTGCGAGCTGTTCAAGCCATTGCACCAACCGGTCCCGCTCCGATTCCTGCATGCCGAGAAAGTCGACGCCGAAGTCGTCTTCCATGGTCCATCGGACGGTGGCCGCATAGACATGGATCGGCGCAAGTTGAGGTGGACGGAGTTCCAGTTTGAGAATGGCGCCTATTTCCATGGCAACGCGCGTTGCGCTCATGATCTTGCATCCGCCCAGGCCAAGGTTGTACACGGTACCTGTGGTGATGCAGTCGCCGGTGCACGAGATTGGGAATTCGACGCGATAGCGAGTTTGTTGCCGCAACTCGGCTTTGTCCCGCTCACGCTTGGATTGTCCTGCAAGTGGCTGCATCGTAGATAAATATTGCTTGTGCGTGACCCCAGTTGGATTCTTTATGAAGGCTATGTGTCAAACGCTGGAAAGTCAATGGAAACGCCGATCTGTGCGAGTGTTGCTCATCTGTGCAGCTGAGGAATTATGCGTATGAAGCGAAAGCCGGGAGAGCCGATCTATTTAGGGCGCCATATGTTGGCGTTGGGGTTGGCGGTTGTCTGTCCCGGAGCGCTTCCTCAGCTCTATCATCTACTGGTGGCTCCGATTTCGATGGAGGCAAGACTGGTGGCCGGATTGCTTATTGCGGTGGGTGCCGGCCTAGTGCTTGTGAGACTGTATTCGGTATCGGCGAAAAATGAACCGTAGTCATTCGGCTGCGCGGTTTGTTTAGCGGCGGCCCCAGTGTCGGTAATATCGCGGTCCCCAATAAATGTGCGGGCGATAGTAGGGCGGGTATCCATAGAATCCCGGTCGGCCCAGATAGAGCCCTAATCCCACGGCTGGCGGGTACACATATGTGTAGGCGTTGTAGGGCGCGACGGGAATGATAGGCGGAGGGGAGGCGATTTGCCGCTGCATATCCGCAGTCGCGGCGGCCTGCCGATCGCTTTGTTGCTTGAGCTGCTCCACGGCGCTTTGTTGTGCTTGAAGCTGTCCTTTCAGTTTTCCAATTTCTTCCCGTTGTAATTCGATGAAGGTGTTCAAGCAGCGGGTTTGCGCCTCGCCTTCATAGGTGGAGCATTCCCAAGGCACCGATTGGCTTTCCGCGCGGGCCAAGCCGGCTGCCAGCAGCAAAGCTGCCGCGGCAGCTCCTGCGATCAGAAGGGATGGTGCAACATGTTGAGTGTTGAGGGACGCGATCGCGGTTGTCCGACAGGTCATATTGCTCCTCCTTCTGGTGAACTCTCCTACACGCTACCACGCGATGGCACGGTTGAATAGCCCCACTATGATTTACTGAACGCATGAAGGTTGTATCGGTTGACGGCGCGCTGTTTCCGACTGTTATGAGTGGTTTGATTTTGAGAGAGCGAGGCCCCTAGAATGCTCTATCATTCATATGGAAAGAGCATGCGATCTCCTTCATCGAAGCCATCGCGCCGGAAGCCCCGATCCAAGTCGAAGAATCCCTCGCTGACACCGTCTCAGAAGCGCCGCTTCCAGCAACGGTTGCTTGCGTGGTACGGCGAGCATGGGCGCGATCTGCCCTGGCGTAAGACGTCCGATCCCTATCACATTCTCGTGTCTGAAGTGATGCTGCAGCAGACTCAGGTCGATCGGGTAATTCCCAAATACCATGAGTTCCTTGGCCGCTATCCGAGCTTCGAGCATCTGGCTGAGGCACCGGTCGCCGATGTAAAGAAAACCTGGTATCCGCTTGGATATAACATTCGACCGGAACGGCTCCATAGCATCGCGTGTGAAACGGTGGAACGGTATGGCGGGCAATTGCCCAATGATGCCGATGAGCTGTTGTCGTTTAAGGGGATCGGGCGCTATACCGCCGGTGCGATTCGCTCGTTTGCCTTCAATGAGGACGCGCCGATTCTTGATACGAATGTGATTCGCGTGTTGCATCGCGTGTTCATTGCTGAAGGCGATCCGAAAGGGCAAAAAGCGCAGTTGTGGGAGTTGTCCGAGGTGTTGATCCCGCGCGGGAAGGGCTATGATTTCAATCAGGCCATTATGGATTTTGGTGCGATGGTTTGCACGGCGCGCGATCCGTACTGTTTGCTCTGCCCGATGAAGTCGATCTGCAAAACCTATCCATTCGATGCAACTTCTACCAGGAAGTAGGCCGATATGACGGTGGTTGAAGTCGCGGCCGGCCTGATTCATCGCGATGGCCAGTATCTGATCGCCCGCCGGAAAGCCGGAGTGCATCTCGCCGGCTATTGGGAATTCCCAGGAGGGAAGCGTGAAAGCGGGGAATCGCTGGAAGAATGTCTCCGGCGGGAACTGCGTGAAGAGTTAAATGTGAATATCGGCATTCCTGTGCCGTATCGGATTGTGCGGCATGAGTACACGGAAAAGGTTGTGGAGTTGCATTTCTTCCGTTGCGCGATTGAAAGCGGCGAAGCTGAGGCGGTGGATTGCGCCGAGCTGCGGTGGGTGTCGCCGGAAGAATTCAATCAATTTACATTTCCACCTGCTGACGGAGTCATCATCGAGTCTCTACAGCGCGATGCGGTCATGGAGTCGCCATGAAAGTCGTATTGGATATCGAGACGATTCAAGCGCCTCGTGCGGAGTGGGCGCATCTGGTTGGGAAAGAGCATCCGTTGGAAGAAGCTTTGGCCGGGCGTGGGGAGCTAGACCTTTTTGAAGCCGGTGCTGCTGAAGCCGCGCGCCATGCTGAAGATGAGCAGTATGCGAAATCGGCCTTCGATGGGACCTTCAGCAAGATCGTCTGTATCGGTTTGCTCGAATTTTCCGATCAGATGGAAGCGCGCAGCGCGGTGGCCTGGTATGGGAGCAATGAAAAGGAATTACTCCGTCAGTTCTGGGCCAGAATTGCGCAGGACCGTCCGGCCCTGTTCATTACGCATAACGGTTTGGGATTCGATCTCCCGTTTATTAAAAAGCGATCGATGATCCATCAAGTAAAACCGAGCTACGATATCAACCTGGCGAGGTTTCGAGCCGAACCGGTCTATGACACGATGGCCATCTGGAGCAACTGGGATACGCGGGGGTGGGTTAAGCTGGATGTGCTGGCACGCGCACTTCAGGTGGAGACCAAGTCGGGCAGCGGATCGCAGGTGGCAGAGATGTGGGAGAAGGGGCAGGGACAGGAGCTGGCTCGGTATTGCCTGCAAGATACGTATGTCACGTATGCTTGTTATTGCCGGATGAATTTCCGGCAGCCCCTGTCCAGTGAGGTGGTTCTGCTCCAGCCGGAGTTGCTGGAGCTATTGTAATATTTGTTTCATCCTATCGAGTCGGCTGAAGTTCAACGGACTTTTTCTTCGGCGCTGGCTTCTTCGATGACACGTTCTTCGCTTTCATCGCATCGCGTTCGGCGGTGCGTTCCCGCAGTTCCTTCTTCATCCACTCTACTTCCTTGCGAAGGATGTTGACCTCCGACTCCTTGAGGGCATTGGTTTCTTTTGCCTGACGCAGTTCATCCAACTTTTTATTGAGGATATCTTCGGTGGTCATATCGCCCATCGATGTATCTTCGGATGCGGATGTGTCTCTGACCGCAACCGTGGAAGCTGATGCAGAAGCTGAAGAGTTTTGTCTGGCTGCGGCTTTCACAGGAGCTGAAGCTGTTGCTTGTGCGATGGGTGCGGAGGGCGTTATCGCCGCGACGGGCATTGCCGCCGGCATAGACGCTCTGGCCAGCGCCGTATAGTCAATGACCATCGATAGGGCGTCTGCAGCACCGCTGGCCGCAAACGAGGGCGCCGATTCAATATGGGCTGCCGATTTTGGCGTGAATCCGACGGTCTTTATCCCCTTGAGGGACGAGATGGTGAAATAGGCTGCGCCATGTTGCACGTAAAGGGTGCCCGCGGTGGGTGCAGCGCCTGACCCTGCCGATGAAGATACACGGAAACCGACGATTTGCTCCGGTTTCGCTCGCGATAATCCTTGGGCTAGCAGGGGAGCAAGAAACTCGGCATCTCCATCGCTGAATACTCTCATCGGCTTACTGCCACTCGCGGGCATTCTGTTCGAGGCCGAGGCGGCCTCTTCGGTCGTAATACCTTTTACAATTTTCAGCATTGTGTTTTGATCGATAATTGTCGGGTGGTTGGCTTCGAAGGACCATTCAGAGATCTCTTCGAGATAGACGGAGCCTTTGGCGCTCTGATGCATGGATTGGGATCCGGAGAACATGGAACAGCCGCTAACAAGTGTGGCTGTCAGAAACAACCCTGTTGTCATATATCGGACCCGATGGTTGTGAATAGAGTGCATGGCTGCTCCTTTTTCCTTAGTAGGTGGAAAGTTATCGGTCTATGTAAAGGGGATGGTCTCGACACTAACCGGTGTTCGGAGAGTTACCAGATGCCGAGCCCCATGAGCACCATGCCTACTGCCATCCATCCCAAGACGCCCAATGAAATAATGGTTTCGAGTGTCATGCGCCAATCCGACTGGTTTGATGATTAATGCAGGTGATTATCGGTTGTCTCTTTTGTTCATTTTCTGTCAGCAAGTAGCATGCCATTGAGAGGTGAGGAAAAAGATCTATTAATTTTGGTGAGGCTAGAGATCATTTTGGGATTGCGCGGTCTTCTTCTTTACAATCAGATACCGAGGAGGAGAGGTGCTGTTGTCTTTTAATTCATTAAACAAATCGGCTTGTTGTAGAAACAATCAAGGAGAAGTTTTGTGTGTGGCCGACTGAACATATTCTGAGTATGAATATATCGAGGAAGTGTGGCGAGTGCTAAGGGAGATATACGATCTTAACGGGGTATTCTTGACGGGATTGTGTCAGAAAATGTTCAGCGCCTGAAGTGAGTGTGCAAGATTGTTCTTGCGTGAATGAGTATGTCCTGCGTGAAAGAGCGAAAAATAGTTAGCAGTTGGGACGATGCACAGGCAGTTCCTAAGAGGCTATTCGGCAAATAGTGCGGCAACGGATGCGTCGGTAATGCGACGTCGAGTCAACATACCAGGTTGAAGCGATTCGATAGCCTTATCCCAAATGACAGCAATATTGCCATCGGTTTTGCCCATCCAACGATCAGGTGAGCGGGTGGCCTCACGTTCCACGAGGATAGGCAAAGTTTGCCCAAGATACTCGCGATTTCTTGCCCCGCCGATCTCGCGCTGAATCTCCACAAGCCGTTTGACGCGGTCGCCTTTTATTTCTTCCAGTATGTCGTCTTGAAACTTTCTGGCGGCGATAGTGTTTTTCCGTTCAGAGTAGGCAAAGACGAAGGCTGAATGGAACCGGATCTGTTCGACGAGCTGGCAGGTGCTCGCGAAGTCTTGCTCGGTCTCCGTGCTGAACCCGCAGATGATGTCGGTGGTCAGAACGATGTCCGGTATCATGCCCTTGATCTGGTCAACCAGCCTGGAGTAATTCTCGGCGGTGTATTCGCGCCCCATCAGATCGAGAATGCGATCGCTTCCTGATTGGAGCGGCAGGTGGATGTGTTTGCAAATTTTTGGATGGGTGGCGATGGCTTCCAAGAGTGACAGTGGATAGTCCTTCGGATGCGGCGAGGTAAAGCGGACCCGTTCGATGCCGGTGGTATCGGCGACGGCTGAGATGAGTCTGGCGAAATCCCAGTCGTCGGATCGATAGGAGTTTACGTTCTGTCCAAGCAGGGTAATTTGTTTGTACCCAAGAGTGGCAGCCTGTCGCGCTTCGGCCAGGACGCTCTGAGGATCGCGCGAACGCTCACGGCCACGGGTGTATGGGACTACACAAAAACTACAGAAATTATCGCAGCCACGCATGACCGTAATCCAGGCATTGACCCCGCCGTCGCGATCCGGCAGCACTCCTTCGTAGGTTTCGTATTCGGAAAGATCGAGCGCAAACGCCTTTTTGGCAAAGCCCTGTTCTTGCGCCTGCAGGGCATTAGTTATCAGCATGGGGAGCTGGCGGTAGGCGTCGGGGCCGGCGAGCACGTCGATCAGCGGTACTTTTTTCGTCAACTCATCCTTGAGGCTTTGCGCCATGCATCCCAGCACGCCGACGACGAGCGGGCGTTCTTTCTTGACCGCCTGCAATTCCCCAAGATGGCCGTAGACCTTATTGTGCGCATTTTCCCTGATCGCGCAGGTATTCATCAGCATCACATCGGCTCGTTCACGGTCTTCGGTGAAGGCGAACCCATCCTGTTTGAGCAGCGAGCGGACTAGTTCGCTGTCGGACTCATTCATCTGACAACCGAAGGTCTCAATATGGACGAGATGCGGAGTCGTTTTGTTCGTCATAGCATTAGTAACGCTGTCGTGGCGGCTGGTTGAGCTGCCGGATGTCCGACCGCCCAGCGTTCACTCGCGGCTGTGATCGTGATGGAATGTATCTGGTTTGTGAGCTCCGTCTGAGAGGGCACCGCGACTTTCAGGAAATTGGCTGCCGTGCCGACCGCAAAGCCATCGTGATGGCCGGCCTCAAATAATATGGGGATCGTTGTGCCGATATGTCGATTATGGAACGCGAGGCGTTTAGCGTGCGATAGGTCCGTTAAGACGGCAGTTCGTTTTTTCAACTGCGCGGCATTGACTGAGCTGGCCAGCTTCACTGCGGCGGTGCCTGGTCTGGGTGAAAATGGAAAGACGTGAAAATAGGCAAAGGGGAGCTCGGTCGCCAGCTTCAGCGTGTTGGCAAAGGCGGCCTCATCTTCACCGGGGAAACCCACCATGATATCTGTGCCAAGCCCGAGTTGCGGCACGGTTCGCAACGCCCGTTCAATCAGTCTCACATATTCTTGAGCCGAGTAGGACCGGTTCATTGCGGCCAGGATGCTGTCGTCTCCGCTCTGGAGAGGGATGTGAAGATAGGGGCAGAGCTTTGACGAGGAGGCCATCAGGTCGAGCAGCTGATCGGTGACGGTCGTTGGTTCGATGGAGGAAATTCGGATACGTTCCAGACCGGGGATGGTTTCCAATCGTGCGATCACGGTACAGAGATCCGCACCGGCCTGACTGTACTGTCCGATGTTCACGCCGGTCAACACGACTTCCCGAATGCCTCGTGCAGCCAAAAACTCAGCCTCGCGCAGCAGATCGTCGAGCAAGCGGCTTCGTTCCCGGCCCCGCGCAAAGGGAATGAGGCAAAAACTGCACATCGTACTGCAACCGTCTTGAATCTTCAGCGGGGCGCGGGTGGAATCAGGCGCGCCGTACTCGGGAAGTTCAAAGTCTTCCGGCGCGATGGTTTTTGTGCGATGCACGATCGGCGATGCGTGCTTGTAAAGACGGTCGCTAGGAGGCAGATAGGCCGGGAGATCGAGTTTGTATTGATTGCCGACGATGAGATCGATGCCGGCCTGTTTCTTTAATCCGTCCGGTCCGGTCTGCGCGTAGCAACCGGTGACGGCGATAAAGGCCTTGGGCGAATGTTTGAGCGTCTTGCGAATGAGATAGCGGGAGGTGCGTTCGGCGTCTTCTGTGACTGAACAGGTATTGAGCACGAGCAGATCTGTCGGCTGGCCAAATGGCACAAGGCGATAGCCATCCTGCCGCAGCCGTTCTCCAAGTACAGCGGTCTCAGCCTGATTAAGACGGCAGCCCAGCGTATGAAGCGAGGCGCGCGGCGGTGTGTGTGGTGTGGCCATGCCAGCGGCATTATAGGGGAGGATTTACGAGAGGGGCAAGGTGGGGATGGCGCAGTTGCATGCGGTGAAGGTGCGATTCGAGGCGAATTGACAGCGATTTTGTGGCTCGATAGAGTGTGAGGACTTGCCGGGAGGTATCGAGATGGCCATACGCGCGACCTGGATGCTCGCACTGTTGATTATCTCTCTCTTGATCGTGCCCGCGCGTACCGCCTCTCATGGGGTTTTGCCGGTTGAGCCGGATCTCGCGACGCGGCTCGATGAACTCTACGACCACGAAGCCCGTCTTTTCCTGATGCTGTACTCATTAAAAGGCAATGGCCAGGTGGACTATGTGACGGGCCGGCTCGTGCAGGAATATGCGCGGAGCAACTACGGTAATCCGATGTATCAAACCGAGGAGCAACCGCTGTTTTATTGGTGGGATCACACGATGTGGAACGACCCCGAGCAGGATGGGGTGAACGGCAATGAGCGGGTGTATCAGGAGAATGTAGATTTCGACATCTTGCGTTACAAGCCTTGTGTGTTCAACGGCCAGCCCTGTTAGTGTCATTCCTATCGTGCGGTTCGGTTCATTGTTGCCGGCCTGGGTGCGATTCGAGATTCTGCTGCACCTGTCTTCATGGTGAATGTTATTCTGCGTGCTAGATGAGCCTTTCTCAGTTCATACCTCTGGCCTTGTTGAACCGCCGCCTGGCGGTGATGTTTCCCCTTGGGTTTTTGTCCGGGCTTCCACTGGCGCTCACGGCCGGGACGCTGCAAGCCTGGCTGACAGTGGAGGGGGTGGATTTGAAAACCATCGGCATTTTCACGCTGGTGGGGTTGCCCTATACGCTGAAGTTTCTCTGGGCGCCGGTGATCGATCGACTGGTCCCTCCTTGGCTTGGTCGTCGGCGCGGATGGATGGTGCTGACGCAGCTCTGTGTGGCACTAGGCGTGGTTCTTATGGCCGTGACGAGTCCGCGGCATCACCCGGAGCTGCTGGCGGCGTTCGCCTTGCTCGTCGCCTTTTTTGCGGCGTCACTTGATATTGTCTTCGATGCCTATCGGACAGAGACCTTGGAAGTGCCGGAGCGTGGATTTGGCGCGGCCGTATGGGTGAATGGGTACCGGATTGCATTGTTAGTGGCTGGAGCAGGAGCGTTGGTGATTGCGGATTTTGTCGGCTGGCAGACGACCTATCTCCTATTAGCCGGGTTGATGGTGCTCGGTACGGCTATCATTGTGCTGAGTCCCGAGCCGGGCCTGGTAGCCGAGGCTCCGAAGACGATGGGCGAAGCGATCGGTGCGCCACTCGCTGAGTTCTTCACGCGTCCTCATGCGGTGGGGTTTTTGGCCGTGATCGTATTGTATAAACTCGGCGATGCATTTGCCTCCTCTCTCCAGACGGCGTTTCTCATCGGCGGGGTGGGATTCACGGCTGCGGAAGTCGGGTATGTGAAAGGGATCGGGATTCTGGCCACGCTGCTGGGCGCGCTGTTCGGCGGACTTTTGATGGCGCGGACAGGGTTGGTACAATCGCTCTTATGGTTCGGTCTATTACAGGCTCTGTCCAACCTTGGGTTTGTGGTGCTGGCCTGGGCAGGGAAGAGTGCGGTATTGCTCGCAGCGGTGGTGATGATTGAAAATATCACCGGGGGAATGGGCACCGCGGCATTTGTGGCGCTGGTGATGTCGCTCTGCGATCCGCGATATACGGCGACGCAGTTTGCGCTGTTGTCCTCCCTCGAAGCTCTTGGGCGAGTCTTTGCCGGCCGCCCTTCCGCCGATGTCGTGGCGGCGGTCGGGTGGAGCCAGTTCTTTTTCCTGACGTTTGTCGTGGCGCTGCCCGGTCTTTGGGCTGTCTGGCGCGTGCGAGAGCGGATTTCGTTTGGTTCAGCCAGTCCTATTGCGCCGGTGCTATCGGAAGCCGCGCCTGTTCAGCCGGCTCGGATCCGCTAGGACGACAATTTGCGTTGGAGGAAGAGGACAAAGAGCATGAGTGTTACCAGCGGAGCAAAAAGGAACGGTAGGAGCCAGAGCCAGACATTCTTTCCGCGGACACGGGCCTGATCGATCATCCAGACGAAGATCCAGATCATGAGGCCGGCGTAGTTAAGAGCCATCCATCGGGTGGTATGAATTTTCAGTCCGCTGTTGCTATCGGGTGAACCTTGGAGCAGGAAGATCATGAGCAACAGCATGAAGCTTCCCAGCAGCGCGGCAACCAGACGTTTACTCCAGACAAACATGAGATCCTCCTGTGAGATGTGGCGACTCGATCGTGAGTGGGAGCAGTAGTGCGGGGCTAGGCTAATCAGCCGGTCTCAGTTTGTCAAACGAGCTGGAAGCATAGCTCTGAATGGCGTGGAGCCTTCTGTGAGGGCAATGTGAGTCTCCTCAGGCTGTTGATTCTTGTCGTGGTGTTAGCCGGAGCGGTGGGGCTTGCCTTGACCAATCCGACAATGGATGAATACCTTCAGTTTGTGGAGAGAGAGCTTGGGAAGGCGATCGACCGAATGGATCGGAGCGCTCCTAGCCGTGAGCAGCAATTTATCCGGCAGGTCTTCCAAAGTCAGAGCAAGAAAATTCTCCAAGAAGTGGTTCTCCCACATACAAAGCGACAGAATTGGGGGATCGCGAGTCGGTATGTCACGCAGGCGGTCAGTACGAAGATTGTTGTGATTGGAGTGGCTGGCCACTTCATTCCTATCGAAGGAGTTGAGGAGGCAACCATTAAAATTGGGCGATTGGCTTTTTAGCCGGCCTCTACCGGCTCAATTTCCGGCCATTTTGACGCCTCATTTCTGTGGATAAGTGTCTCGAAATCTCCGCAAGTCAGTGATCGGACAAGCAGATTGACTGTCCCCATGCTTTCCCCTTCAATCACGGCATAACCACTATACTTGGTGTTGACAAAAGATCGTAATAGCTATATGTAGTCATTCCGCGATGCATTTCTCGCATCGCGGTCGTTCCGTACCAGAGAAAAGACCTTCGGATGATGCCCCCATTTGTATGCAGCTACAGAATCCCTCTTGAAGGAGGACTATTGTGAGAATTGAGCGGAGATTTACCCGTCGCGGCCAGGGCCCCTACGAAGGTCTCACGTTCGTCAAGCGGTCGTCGGAGATTCGTAATCCAGACGGATCCACGGTGTTCAAACTTGAGAACATTGATGTGCCTGAACAGTGGTCTCAATTGGCCATTGATATTCTTGCCCAGAAGTATTTCCGAAAAGCGGGTGTGCCGCAGAAGGATCTTGCGGGCAATGCTCTGATGGGTTCCGATGGGAAGCCGGTCTTGGGGAGTGAGCGCGATGCCCGCCAGGTGTTCGAACGGCTCGCCGGTTGCTGGACGCATTGGGGCAAAGAGTACGGCTATTTTAAGACGCCGGAAGATAGCGAGGCCTTTCAAGACGAGATCGGCTACATGCTGGCCAGGCAAATGGCCGCTCCCAATTCACCGCAGTGGTTCAACACTGGATTGCATTATGCCTATGGGCTTTCAGGTCCTGCGCAGGGACATTTTTATGTCGATCCCAAGAGCCGTGAGGTCGTGAAATCGACCAATGCGTTTGAGCACCCTCAGCCGCATGCTTGTTTTATCCAGTCCGTCGACGATGACCTCGTCAACGAGAATGGGATTATGGATTTGTGGGTGCGGGAAGCCCGGTTGTTTAAGTACGGGTCCGGTACCGGGACGAATTTTTCTCGGTTGCGAGGAGACGGCGAAGGGTTATCCGGCGGTGGCCGGTCATCCGGCCTGATGTCTTTCCTCAAGATCGGGGATCGTGCGGCAGGCGCCATTAAGTCCGGAGGCACCACCAGACGCGCCGCCAAGATGGTCTGCCTGGATCTCGACCATCCCGACATTGAAGAATTTATCGATTGGAAAGTTATCGAAGAGCAAAAAGTGGCCGCTATGGTCACCGGGTCGAAGGTTTGCGCCCAACGGTTGAATGCGGTGTTGAAGGCTTGCCATGTTGTCGATGGCATGGGCCAGATGCGGGCAGAGATCGATCCGAAGAAGAATCCGGTTTTGCGGGAAGCCCTGGCATCGGCTCGCCGGGATATGGTGCCGGAAGCCTATGTTCAACGCATGTACTCGTATGCCCAGCAGGGATTTACCCATTTTGCATTTCACGAATACGACACAAACTGGGATGGAAAAGCTTATCAGACCGTTTCCGGACAGAACTCCAATAACAGCGTCAGAATTCCGAACGAGTTCTTCAAGGCGCTGGAAAATGACGGCGATTGGCAGTTAAAGCGCCGGATCGACGGCAAGGTCTGTAAAACGGTGAAGGCCAGCGATCTTTGGGATCGAATTGCCTGGGCCGCGTGGATCTGCGCCGACCCTGGGACGCAGTACGACACGACGATCAATGAGTGGCATACCTGTCCTGAGGATGGGCGGATCAACGCCTCCAATCCCTGCTCCGAATACATGTTTCTCGACGACACGGCCTGCAATCTGGCCTCGCTCAATCTGGCGCTGTTTTACACGCCGGACGGGCAGTTTGAGTTGGAGAACTTCCGTCATGCGGTGCGTCTCTGGACGATTGTGCTGGAGATCAGCGTGCTGATGGCGTCTTTCCCAAGCAAATCGATTGCGGAGAGGAGTTATCAGTTCCGTACGTTGGGATTGGGTTATGCCAATCTCGGGACGGTATTGATGCGGCAGGGGATTCCCTACGATTCTCCCAAAGCGATGGCAATCTGCGGAGCGATTACGTCGATTATGACCGGAGAGTCGTATAGCACATCGGCAGAAATGGCCGCGGAACTCTGGCCGTTTCCAGGATATATCAAGAATCGCGACCAGATGCTGCGAGTCATCCGCAACCACCGGCGGGCGGCCTATAACACTGCGGCGGACGAATATGAAGGGCTGTCGATCGTTCCCATGGGCATTCAGCCGGAGCATTGTCCTCCCGACCTGCTGATCGCGGCCCGCCGGGCCTGGGATCGGGCCTTGGAGCTCGGAACGGCCTATGGGTATCGCAATGCACAGGTGACGGTAATTGCGCCGACCGGCACGATCGGGCTGGTGATGGATTGCGACACCACCGGGATCGAGCCGGACTTTGCCTTGGTCAAGTTCAAGAAGCTAGCCGGTGGCGGGTATTTCAAGATCATCAACCAGAGCATTCCCCAGGCCCTCACGACCATGGGGTATTCCGAGAGCCAGATCCAAGACATCGTCCGCTATTGCGTCGGCGCTCAGACACTCAAGGGCGCGCCCTTTATCAATCACGAGACCTTGCGCAATAAAGGGTTTGACGATGCCGCACTGGAGCGGCTTGAAAGCAACCTGGTTCAGGCCTTTGAAATCGCGTTTCTATTTAACAAGTTTACTCTGGGCGAGGCGTTTTGCATCGAGAAGCTTGGTTTGACCGATGCACAGCTGGCTGAAACGAACTTCAATATGCTCAAGGCGCTGGGCTTCACCCAGGAGGAAATTGCCGCGGCCAACGAATATTGCTGCGGCACAATGACGGTCGAAGGGGCCCCGCATTTGAAAGCCGAGCATCTGCCGGTCTTCGATTGCGCCAATCGTTGCGGCCGGATCGGCCAGCGCTTCATTCATGTCGATGCGCATATTCGGATGATGGCCGCCGCGCAACCGTTTATCAGCGGCGCGATCAGCAAGACGATCAACATGCCGGCGGAGGCGACGCTTGACGAGGTGAAGTCGGCCTACCAGTTTGCCTGGAAGAGCATGGTGAAGGCGGTGGCGCTCTATCGGGACGGGTCAAAGTTGAGCCAGCCGCTGAGCGCATCGAGCGATGGGGAAAAGGCGGTTGAGGCGTCTGTCGATACGGTATCGGCGGCCGCGGAGAAAATCACGGAGCGTGTGCTGGTTCGTTATCTAGCTAAGCGGCGGCCGCTGCCGGGAAGACGGAACGGGTATACCCAAAAAGCCATTGTCGGCGGGCATAAGCTGTATTTGCGAACCGGTGAGTATGAAGACGGGACGGTCGGCGAGATCTTCTTGGATATGCACAAAGAAGGCGCCGCGTTTCGGAGCCTGATGAATTGTTTCGCGATTGCGATTTCCTTGGGTTTGCAGCATGGCGTGCCGCTGGAAGAATTCGTTGAAGCGTTTGTATTTACCCGTTTCGAGCCGAATGGACCGGTCAAACTAAATGATCGCATTAAGATGTCGACCTCGATCATCGATTATATTTTCCGTGAGCTGGCTGTGACCTACCTGGACCGGTACGATTTGGCGCAGGTAAAAGAAGAAGACTTGCGGATGGACTCGATGAAGATGGACGAGCAGGATCCTGAATGCGTGGACGAGGAAGCGGATATCGTTGCGCTGGCGAAATCGTCGGTGAGCATGGAGCATCTGCCGATTCGCCGGAACGGAACAAAAGAGCATGGAAACGGAAACGGCCATGCGCTGGCGGCGCGGAAAGTCGAGCTGATTCGCGAGACGCTGACCTTGACCGAGGTACAGAGCGCCAAGGTCAAGGGTTATGAAGGCGATCCCTGTCCGGAATGCAAACAGTTTACGATGGTGCGTAACGGCACTTGCCTGAAGTGTGTGAGCTGCGGCGCGACGAATGGGTGCTCGTGAAGTAGGGGAGGTCATCCATGAGTACGGTCTTAGGCGAAAAAGGGATCGAGACGGTTCACGATCGGGTCGTCAGCGAGGCGGCTCAGCGATGGGCACGGGCGTTTCAGTGCAAGGTCACGATCAGGACGATGTCCGGTCATAATCCCTGGACTGATCATGACCAGCAGTCCGATATTGCCGGATGGTCCTTCAGTCCGCGCGGCAATCGTATGCAGTGGATGGCCGAAGTCGAAACCGAGGATTCGCTTCAGAATCCCGATACTCAGTATAAGTGGAAACGCGCTGCCGTCGCGGGGGTGCCGATATATTTGCTCATTCCACGAGGGAACCGGGCGCAGGCTGAAAAGATTGCCGCATCAGCGGAACTCCGGTTCAGCAGCATTTATGAGTACGGTTTTGTGAACGGTGTGGTGCAGATTCTGTAGCGGACGCGTTTGCTGGTACACGTGCGAATTGAGAGCAGGCAAGAGGAGTTGGTCTGAATGAGCAGGTGGAAGCCATGGGGTATGTGCAGTCCAATAAGACGAGGGACGGTGCGGCCATCGGTTTCGACCATTCGGCGCTCATTGCGGTATGAGCGCCGGGGAAGAGACCACAGAACGACTATTCAGTGTTCGCGTACCACGCATCTCCATAGATCTTGGTCTCCCCTGAAAGACTCCAGACTGGATGAGCACGAAAACTGATCTCGCGGAGTATGCGAGGATAACAGAGCCCTCTCTATTCTTTGATCTCGACTGTAACGAGGAGTAATCCCAATGCCGACAACAACTCAAGTAGTCATTAGCGGACAGAGCAAGCCTGGCGTGATGGCGAAGGTGACGTCTGTTTTAGGAGAGGCCGGGGTCAATATCAAGGCGTTTTCCGCGCCGGAGGTGGCTGGAACCGGCAAGCTTCGCTTGCTTGTGGCGGACCTTGAAGGGGCCAGGGCAGCGTTGAAGGCCGCGAAGATCAAGTTCAAGGAAGAGACCGCGTTGTTGTTGAGCTTGAAAAATAAACCAGGCGCGCTCATGGATGTGGCGGAATTATTGACTCAAAATCGTATCAACATCAAGTGTGGCTACTGCACTCCGTCGCGTGAGGGAAAGCGCGCCATCGTCGTCTTGACTGTCTCGAACACGAATAAGGCGTTGGCACTGCTTCAAGACCAGTCGCTTGATGAGTTTTAGGCCATGAAGGGCTTCAGGCCCGTTCCCATCCGACATTGTGTGGCCGTTGCTGCCGCGCTTTTTGTCTGTACGGTTTTTGCTGCCTGCCAATCCCAACCGCCTCCGATTCACCGGTTTCCAGGATATCCTGTCGGATTCCATGAACGAGGAGTCGCATCCTGGTATGGCCCTGGATTCCATGGAAACAAGACCGCGAACGGAGAGCGGTATGACATGTATAAACTGACCGCGGCCCACCGAACCTTGCCGTTGGGTTCTATTGCCGTTGTGCGGTCGGTTTCTACGGGGAAGCAGATTACGGTGCGGATTAATGATCGTGGCCCCTTTGCCAAAGGACGGGTGCTTGATCTCTCGCTGGCCGGAGCCGAAGCCATTGGGATGGTCGGAAATGGAACCGATCAGGTTGAGCTTCATGTCGTTGGGTATCAGTCCAGACCGGAAGGTATGGGAGTGCTACGAGTCCAAGTCGGAGCCTTTGCCGATCCGTTGAATGCGCGAGGGCTATTCGATCAGGTTGGCGCGGAGTATCCGGGCGGTCGTGTCGTACAGGTGGAGTTGTCTGAAGGAAGACGATATCGGGTGCAGGTAGGGCAATTTTTGACGGAAGCCGAGGCCCAGAGGGCTTCATCTAGATTGGACGATCAGTATAACGTGCAGTCCTTTGTCGTGAGAGACGACGGCTAGATCGTACGTAGTGGCGCGTAAATTTCTTTCAAGAGTTTGCCGATTTCGTCGGCGCATGGCGCATATCGAACTGATTGATATTCCTGTCTGTTTCTTTAGATCTCTTGCCCCTTCTCAGTCGGTGTGATAGATCTATTATCCGATGCTGCTCCTATCTCCCACATGGTCTGTTGAGTCTGTTCAGGCAGGGGAGAGTCTGTGCTCTCTCTACTGCAGAGTCCACGCGACTTGTCCTATCAGGCTGGCCTTTGTGGCTCGTCGTCCCTAATCAAGAGTCTTCATGGATATTCTAATCCTGCTAGCGTTGATAGGGTTATCTGCCATTATTTCGACGGCCGAGATCGGGTTCTTTTCGGTCAATGAGACCAGGCTGCGCGCCCTTGCCAAAAATGGAAGCAAGCGTGCTGCGATGGCGTTGACGCTTCGAAGCGACCCGCAACGGCTGCTCTCAACCATTCTGGTCGGAGACCGGTTGGTCGGAACCGCTATTCCGATGTATGCCACCTTCATCACCTTGAATGCCTATGGCGGAAAAACCGTATTCGATGAGGCGGTTGCGGTAATGGTGGGCGTCCTGACCTTTGTTCTTCTGGTATCGGTCGACGTCATTCCGAAGACCTTGGCAGCCAAGTTCGCGGTGCCGGTAACTCTCAACATGGCCTATCCGGTCTATGGCGTTCAGATACTGCTCAAGCCGCTCCTGTTTCTCATGGTGCCGCTCATTCAGAGGCTGACCGGAGGGAAAGGGTTGACCTTGCCGCTGGTAACTGAAGAAGAGCTAAAGATTATGCTGGACGAGGGGGGCAAGGCCGGCGAATTGGAGTCGGAAGAAGTCAAAATGATTAAAAATGTCTTTCAACTGAAAGACATTACCGCTGAAGATGCGATGACGCCGCGCATCTATGTGTTCTCGCTGGATGGAAATCTTCGGCTCAAGGAAGCGCAAGAGTTGCTGTATAACTCGAAATATTCCCGCATCCCGGTCTACGACGGCACGTTGGATAACATTACCGGTGTGCTATACAAAACCAAGGCTTTGACCGAGCTGGCGAAGGGCCGCTCGGATGCCCGGCTGAGGGATATCGCGCATCCGGCGTTGTTTGTGCCGACCGGGAAGACGGCCGATGACTTAATGAAACAGTTTCAGCAGGAAAAACGCCATATGGGGATCGTCGTCAACGAGTATGGCGGTGTGATGGGGCTTGTCACCTTGGAAGATTTGCTAGAGGAAGTGGTCGGCGAGATTGTCGATGAGACTGATATTACCGAAGAGCTGATCAAGCGCATCGGAAAGAACCAGATTCTTGTCCATGGCAGAACTGAAGTGCGGAAGGTCAATGATTTCTTGAAGGTCGATCTGGGTGATGAAGCGCTGACCATCGGCGGGCTTATTCAGGGTGAACTTGGCCGCATTCCCAAAGTCGGAGAGGAATTGCACATTGCTCATTGCCGCCTGGTCGTGCATGAAGCCGATCCTCGCTCGATCCGCAGCGTCAATATCTATAAAGAAGAAAAAACTCCCGCCCCTGTGGAAGTGGCGTCGCTCAACCCTGTCAGTTAGCCTGGCAGTCCTTCTCCGACCAGTTCAGCAAAATCCTGTTCGCTCAACACCGCAATTCCCAGCTTTTGCGCCTGATCGAGTTTCGACCCAGGATCGTGGCCGGCAACGACAAACGACGTTCGCTTGCTCACGCTTGAGCCAATGGCGCCTCCCAATCGCTCGACGAGAGCTTTGGCTTCATCGCGGCTAAAGCGGTTCAGTCCGCCGGTGAAGACAAAGGTTTTTCCGGCAAGAGGAAGCGATTCGGGCGAAGCCAGCTCGGCTTGTTCGAGGATGGTCATGCCGAGTTCACGGAGCTGGGCAATCGCCCGGCGGTTGGATTCTTCGCGGAAGTAGGAGACCAGGCTGGATGAAATCTCAGGACCGATTTCTTTGACCGTCAAAAAGCGTGTATCATCCGCGTTCATAATAGCGTCCAGCGCCCCAAACTCTTTGGTGAGCACCTTGGCAATATGCTGGCCGACTTGCCGGATTCCCAATCCTAGTAGGAAGCGATCTAGCGACACGGTCTTGCTCTGTGCAATGGCATCGAGCAGCAATGCGGTCGACTTTTCCGCGAACCCTTCAAGAGGCAGCAGCTGATCGCGGGTCAGACGATAGAGATCGGCCAAACTTCCGACCAGATGATGCTCCACCAGTTGCGCGACCGTCTTTTTCCCGAGCCCCTCAATATTGAGCGCCTGCTTGGAGGCGAAATGTTCGATGGCGCCTTTTAATTGCGCGATGCATCCCAATTGGCCGGTGCAGTAGTAATAGGCACCTTCCCGTCCAACGGCTGATCCGCACACCGGGCAATGGTCCGGCATGGCAAACGGGGCCGAACGAGTTTCGCCGGGAACCGGAATTCGTTCGGCGATTGCCGGAATCACGTCACCAGCCCGCTCCACCTTGACTGTATCGCCCGCGCGGATATCCTTGCGCGCCACTTCGTCGGCATTGTGCAACGTGGCCCGGCTGATCGTGACCCCGCCGACTTCGACCGGCCGCAAGAGCGCCACGGGCGTCAGCGTGCCAGTGCGTCCAACCGAGACGACGATATTCTGCACGACCGTGATTTCCTTGCGTGGGGCGAATTTAAAAGCGATGGCCCAGCGGGGGCTGCGGGACTTGAAGCCCAGCTGTTCCTGCCAGTCCCGGCGATTCACTTTCACCACCAGGCCATCGATTTCATACGGAAGGTTGTCGCGCACCTGTTCGGTTTCGCCGTGAAATGCGATGACTTCTTCAATGGTGTGACAGCGGCGTCGATGGCTGGGAGTGGGAAGCCCCCATTCGGCGAGCGCATCCAGCTCGTTCCAATGAGAATCCGGCGGCTTGGTGGACAGGGCCATGATCTCGTAGCAGGTGACGACTAACGGGCGGGCCGCCGTGATATTCGAGTCGAGCTGGCGAAGAGAACCGGCGGCGGCGTTCCGTGGGTTGGCAAATGCCTCGTCGCCGCGCTCTGTCATGGTTCGGTTCAATCCATGAAAGTCGTCCAGTTTCATATAGACTTCGCCACGCACAGCCAGATGGACGGGGGGGGCTGTATCGCCGCGCAAGTGAAGAGGCAGAGAACGAATCGTCCGCAGATTGACCGTCACATCTTCGCCGGTTGTTCCGTCGCCTCTGGTGGATCCGCGAACCAGCCGGCCCTGCTCGTAGACCAGTTCGATGGAAAGGCCGTCGAATTTCGGTTCGACTGTGTATTCGATCTGCTGGTGTTCCAGCTCCCGTTTCATCCGCTGATCGAATGCCAGGACATCGGCCTGATCGACAATGGAGTCGAGGCTGAGCATCGGCCGTTCATGCGTGACTTTACCCAGTGCCGCCAACGGTGGCGCGCCGACTCGTTGAGTCGGAGAATCGTCCGTCACTAATTCTGGATGGGCGGCTTCGAGATCGCTCAGGTCTTTGAACAGCCGATCGTAGTCGCCGTCGGAAATGTCCGGCCGGTCTTTGACGTAATAGAGATAGTCATGCTGGCGAATTTCCTGACGGAGCCAGTTGAGCTGTTCTTGGACCGGCGCAGAGGCGCCCGGTCGACGGGACGGTGAAAGATTATCGAATAAATCTGGCGGCATAGCTTCTGATCTCATGGCCGTTGAGCACGTGAAAGCGACGGAGCCGGTCGAGTGTCTGGCTCGAAAATCTGGACAGCGGAATGGGAACGAGCGTCTTGCCGAATTGCTTGGCGATCCTCCGCCAGCGGGCGCGTGGCGGGATGGGCGTGACGAGTGCGATGTGGCGTTCCGGACTGTGAGCCGCTGCCGCCGCAATCAGCCGTTCTTCCAGCGTGGTCGCAAATGCCAGCAGAGGATCGCTCCAGATGTCGGCAATGGGGCGGGGTGGAAACAGAAAGAAGGCGCCGCCATAACGCGATTGGGCAATACCGGGCCCAACCATATCATTGGCGAAAGGGGTCGCGTAAAAACAGAGCGTGGATTCTTCCTGATGTTCGGCAAACCAGGTCGCTTGCCAGGAATAGGTCAGCGGATCGGCGGGAGTGTCGAAGAGAAAGATCACCGCCTCCACATTCCCGCGGGCTGGTGGGATTTCCCGCACGTAGAGATCCATGCGCGGCAGGGCGTTCAGGGCATTGGCGGGCGATGAACCGGCCGGTCGTTTCCCACCTAGCCATCGGCGCAGACTTTCACGCAGATCCAGTCCATCCTTCATCGACGTCGTAAACTTTTCCGTCTTGGCCAAATCCGCGCCGATGAGCGCGGCCGCCTGGGCGCGCACATGAGTGGTGAAACTTTCAATCTTTTGATCTTCGGGAGGCCAGGAACATTGCCGTTGCGGGTTCCAGAGATGGGACCAGCGGCGGCTGGTCTTCCGGTCCGGCTTTGGCTTCAACGACAACTCTCGCCAGACGAGCGGCGGCCCCTGCAGGCGGTTGGTGGCGGCGGCGAGAGTGCCATCGGGCAATTCCACTTCACCGAGTCCCACGGTAATGGAGTCGAGCCGAGGATGCTCGTGCTCTTCCTGATAGTCATAGCTCTTGGCTGTTTTGAGGAGTGTCACGGCGAAGTCGTCCCCGGCCGTTTGCTTGGCGGCGACGATGAGTGAATAGAGCGACGGCGTCAGCCGACGCTCGAGCAACGTGAGATTTCGCACGTACTGCAAGAGGACTTGAAGGATCTGCGGCGTCACCCAATCGGGAATGGAGGCCCCTTCTGCCCGGTGATGCTCAATCCAACGTGCCCTTGTCTCAATAAGGAGTTCCTTCACTCCGTCAATGGCAAGATTCCAATCGGAGTGTAGCGTTTCACGGCGGCGTTCATACAGGGTTGTGAGAAAGGGAAGTTCTCCCAATGCGAAGTAGAGAGAGTTGCGGTTGACGCTGCAACGAACCGGCCGTCCCGTTGTTGACTCAGGCCTCTCGTATGGAACGTTGGCTTGATAGGCCGCACGGAGCCAAGGCCAGTCGGTGATATGACAGAGGCAGAGGATAGTGGCATGATCCAGCTCCAGCTCATGGAGGCGAAAGGCCATCCAATCGATCCGCTGCTGTTGCTGCGAGCCGGGAGCCGGCCTGGCGAGAGACGGCAGCGTGGCCGCCGCCAGCTTCGGCAGCGAGACGGATTTGACGGCATAGGGATCAGGCCCGGCGAAGGGAATCGGTTCAAATTTAGCGACTTCGCGATCGATATATGCGCGAGGGATGGATTCGCCCATCGCGACACGGATGCCCATGATGACGGCTTGGCAGGGATCAATGGGGATCATGCTGACGCGAGCCTTTTCATCTTGTGCCGGTTCCGACAAGACGACCAGGCTGATCTCGGGGAGCCGATTGACGGCCTGTTCGACACAGGCTTCCACGGAAGGCGGGAGAGGGACGGCGAGGCAGTCGTATTGTTTTCCGATCAGGATTTCGCGCACTTCTTGCGCAATGTCGCCGCTGCCGTGGAGGATGGGAAGGAGATCGATGCGCGGCGACAGGTGGAGAATCTGTGCGTCGGTCGGCGTCAAGCGAGACATTCAGCGCCCTGGGTGTAGAGGGTCGTCTTCTCCGAAGAAGAAATCGCCGAAGCCTTTGGGCAGTGTGTGGTCTCCCATCGCGCGCGTTCTCCGCTTCGACTGTTCTTCCAAATCCAACGACTCGGCGCCGAGGACTTTCAGCAGCGCTTCCTGCCAGATGCGGTCGAGCGCGACGGGATGGGCTGCGTCCTGGGCCAGCCGTTTAACGGCGTATTGGATGAGATGCAGCCCATCGCGAATCGAATAGTCCAAATTCAACTGATGCGCGTCTTGGAGGAAGCTGACGGCGATGCTCAGGATCTCGTCCTTGGCAAAGGGAAGATGGTAGCGGAGGATCGCCATTTCATCCTGGCGCGAGGGAAAGCCAAGGCCGAGCGTCGGTTGCAGCCGGGAAAGCATATAGTCCGGCACTTCGTACGTGGAGGCATCTTCATTCATGGTGACGCAACAGCGGAAGTCTTCGTGGGCTTCGATTTGAATGCCGGCGATGATCGACTCGACGCAGCGGCGGTGGTCGAGCAAGGAGGCGAGAGAGGCCCAGCTCTTCTCGTTCATCCGGTTGCCTTCATCCAGGACGCAGATGCTCCCGGTGAGCACGGCCGTCACCAGCGGAGAGGCGTGATAGGCGATGGCGCCCGATTCGGCCAGCACCGGCGTGATCAGCAGATCTTCCGGACGCGTATCGGCAGTGCATTGAAAGACATAGAGATCTTGCTTGCGTTCCTTGGCGCCCGACATCGCCAACGTCGTTTTGCCGATGCCCGGAGGGCCGGTAATGCGAGGCGACAGGGGAAGATCGCGCGGATCGACGCTGAGCCAGCAGGCGAGGAGCTGTTGCAGCGGTTCCCGGCTGCCGATCCATTCCTGAAGCGTGGCCATCGGCTGGGCCAGATGCAGCGTGATGCCCTGCACAGAGATGGTTCTGGCAGACGTGGTTCGCGAGCGGTTATCCATGGAGGCAATGACTCTGAAAAATTGTGTCCATGGAGGGGACGGTAACATAGGCCTAGGAGTCGGTCAAACCCCTTGGCTTGTCGGTTACTAGCGCGGTGCCTTGCTCAGGCAATATCCACACAGCCAAACAGAAAAGCAGAAGAGTGTTGCGAGTGACAGCAGTTTGATTGTCGTAAAGGCTGTCAAAAACATGGTCAGACCCACATGACTTGCACGGGCTCCTGCTTCCTGGTTGAGTAAATAAATCGTCACCCCATTCTCGAGGATGTCACTGGATATGAGGGTCCAAAGAGGAATGACGCTTCCCCAATGAGCAAAGCTATGTAGTTTGGCATTGCCACTCCGATCGGCAAGAGCACGCCGGGCATAGATCAATATCCAACATATCGCAAGTGTATAGGTGATGATGAAGAAATAGTCTGCGGCATATCGTATAGTCATTCTGAAACTATCGATGGTATCGAAAACATCCGTATTTCCGAAAGGGCTGAGAAATGACTGCAGTACCGCCATATTAAACTCTGGCGCACAGCTATTCAGGCAAGCCCAGCCACCCAAGAAATCCACCACTACGAACATCATAATCGCTGCGCTGACGGACCCAATGGCTAGAGGATTAGAGCCAAAAGTCTTCCATTGCGACTTGAGTGGTTTTCCCGCAACTGCTGTCTCCTCTCGCAATATAAATGATTTGTGTTTGATTGCCCCAGAAGGAATTAGGCGGGTTCGTAAGCCGGTCAACGTCCACAAAGGTTGCAGAAAAACTTGATCGTGGGCAAGTCCCAATGGATCAGGCCGAATACCTGCAGCCATCGAAGAATCACATTGTAATCCCTTTGCAACTGCCTCCTCAACCATCCACTTTAAGCTGCAATTTGATAACCCATCTTCATCATATGAGCCACCAATATCACTATGAGCACCTGCAAACCAAAGTTGCTGCAAAGAGGTTGTGCCATGGTCAAAGTTGTCATCCGTGAACAGCCTGGGAGCATAAGCAAAGCGGTATTCGCTAGACGCTACTGCGTGCCTCACGTGATCATAGTTCTTCCCTAAGATCGTGCCTGAACTGGTAATGTTTTTCTTTGATCCTGGAAGTCCTCCAACCGTACTGACAGTGTCCCAAACCCCTAAGAAGTGTATGCGTGCATCGTGCCCTCCAGGCGCAAAGACCGCACGAATGTCATCGCCATATTCTTTCCGTGTTTTCCCTGTTCCCCCAACCCCTTCGATGGGCTGAAAGTAGATGCGCGTCAACGTGGGGATCATCGTCTCAGCGCCACGTCGAACAATACCAAATAGATTTACCATCCCTCCTACACAACGAGCCGTGAACGCCCCACGGGAAAACCCAAAGAGAAACACGCGATCACCAGGCTGATAGTGTTCCACGAGAAATCCATAGGCTTGTCCGATATTCTCATAAATCCCTCCACCACGGGCCAAGCCCAGGAGTTCATTCACGCGAGATTTGATTTGGCTTATTCGTCCTATTGCCGGGTAGCTATTGCTAGTTCCAACCCCGGGGTCGTAGTAGAGGATTTGTGTATTGCTTTTCAGAAGGATTCGAGCAAGTTTTACGACATTGGTGTCACTGTTGCTACCCCAAATATTCCCCGTGCCGTCGCAACAAATCACCAAATTGCGTCCCATGAGGTCTCCTGTAGCTTCTGTCGAAATGGCGTCGTCAGCAAATCAGTAGCTCGTGAGCATATTGATAGGAGGATGATTTGAATCAATAGCCATACTGTGTTCATTTGCAGAGCCGCAATGTTGTCAGGCTTATGAAAGTGAGTTGTAGCTAGTTATTTCTATTAGTCGACAATGTTCAGGGAATTCTGTCTGAAATAGTCAGCGATATCTTTCGGGTTAGGACGACTCATGAAGTAATAGTGTCCCCCTGGTTCTCGCTTCTCATGCGGCCTACACAAAGGCTCCTCGCTCATTCTCTTAACAACGCTACTATGAACAGAATCTCCGGGCCTTGGCTTTCTCTGAAATGCTCCCATGTTTTCATAAATAAAATGCACTCCATCGAAATATTCATCATGCATTCGACCCTTTACACACTCCACATATTGTTTCTCTTCTGGAAATATCCGAAACCCATCAAGCTTTCTGATCATCCAATTGAGTGGCGTCGTCGCCAAGCCTGCAAAGCCGTCAGCGGCTACGCAATCATAGCTCATCGAATAGCTGCCGCCGACATCTGAGTGCACTCCGGCAAACCAAACTTCTGAGAGTTGTTGATCACCGTCAAGTCGCAAAGGGTCAAATCTGAGGAGTCGAAAGGCGTCTCGCTGCTCATCGAGGGAAAGCGCATGGAATCCCTGCGTGGCATACAAGTCCAGCCGGTGCGAGTCAGGCTCATCATCTTGCAATATGCCAAGGGCCGGGACTGTATCGAACACACCGATAGCCGAGACTTTTACCTTGTACGATTTGACGCCCAGATCATATTCTTCATCCTCAAGCTTTGCTTTCAAGCGCTTCTCGAAGTCTGGGATGCCGTCATACTTAGTCTGATAGACGTCGTAAATGGCCTTTACCGTTAGGTGAAGGCTGGAGACTCCCGGTACATGCCCCCCATCGTACCACCGAGGTGTAATCGTTTTCTTATCGATCAGGCCTGCGAGCTCAATAAATCCATTCAGAGATCTTGCGGTAAATGCACCTCTACTGAATCCGATGAGATAGATCTCATCGTCGGGTTTGTACGACTCCACCAAAAATCTATAGGCCTGTCGAATATTAAGACTCGTCCCCCTCCCACCCAAACCGCCCCGGACTCTATCAAACCATTTCGCGCCAACACCCTTGTCATAATAGGGAATAACGGGCTGCCCACTGCATGCCTGCTGCACTGCCAATCTATATAGCTTTCTTACATTTGTGTGGTTTGACTTATCGTTCCCCGTACCATCCATGAACACGACGAGTCTTCGCCCCGAATCCTTCTCATATCGTTTATTAAACGTTTCCCATAAATCTCGATTTGCTAAGTAACTATCATCAAGTTCATCTACAGCTTCCGCCATAAACTCTTTGCAGATTCCAGGATATCCATTTTCCCCAGCCAGCATTGGAGATGTAGTGCACCCAGCTAGCGCAACAATGCTGATAATAAGTAGAATGGCTTTCATCGTACCCTCCTTCTATTTTCAAATGCTCCTACGGCGGCCTACAACTTCGCCCGTGTTTTTCCGCTGTCTGGATTCCTTTTGTATCGGCTGCAATTGCCTTGCGGATTTTTCAGGTGAGATATTCAACCCCTCCTATAGTGAATCTTTTCTCTAATGAGGTCAGAAACTAGGCTGTTTTCAGAAGATGTGATTTCTCTCATATTAAATTATAGGAAAGCTATCTGAAATGTGCGTAGATGGCAAGGCTGCAAAGCTGTTGACGGGAGAGGGTGAGGGTGTCAGGAATCATTCCCCGAGACGTCCACCAATGCCTAAAATGGGGTCTAAAATGGGGTCAGGTCTTGCAATCATATAGGGGGCGCTGCTAGATTTCCGCCATGGCTCGTCCCCTTCGTCTGGAATTTCCCGGTGCCGTCTACCATGTGACCAGTCGCGGCAATGCCCGCCAGGCTATCGTGACGGATGACCGGGACCGCACGGCCTTCCTCGCGCTGCTCGCCCATGTCGTCGATCGGTATGGCTGGCTCTGTCATGCCTATTGTTTGATGGATAACCACTACCATCTCCTGATTGAAACGCCTCAGCCCACCCTCTCGCTCGGGATGCGCCAGCTCAATGGCCGGTACACGCAAACCTATAACCGCCGCCATCAGCGGGGCGGGCATCTCTTGCAAGGGCGCTTCACCGCCATCTTGGTGGAGAAAGAGGCGCATCTCTTGGAACTCTGCCGCTATGTGGTGCTCAATCCGGTGCGGGCCAAGATGGTGACGCATCCTCGGCTGTGGGCGTGGAGTAGTTATCGGGCGACGGTGGGGGAGGCGGCGGCTCCGGCCTGGCTGACGACCGACTGAATTCTCGGCCACTTCGGCCCGCGTGTGGGAGCGGCTCAGGCGCGGTACCGGACCTTTGTCGCGGAGGGACGCAATGGCTCGCGGCCTTGGGAGCAGGTGACGAGGCAGATCTATCTGGGTTCGGAGGCTTTTATCGAGCAGCACCAGCCCAATCGCGTCATTCGGGACATTCCCCGCCGACAGACGCAGGCCCAGCGTCCGTCGTTGCGTGTGCTGTTTCAGCGGACAGACGGACAGGCCCAGCTCATCCAAACCGCCTCTCGGCAGTATGGGTATCGGCTGGCCGAGATTGCGGCGCATCTGGGCGTCCATCCGGCGACCGTGAGCCGCCGGTTGAAGCAAGCGGAAGCAGCGGATGTGTGATTACAAGACCTGACCCCGTATGGACCCCTGGAGCGGACTGTATTACCATCCTCGGCTGTAGCGGTTTTTGAGTGAAGATCCGCTGGGGGTGGGGCCGGAGAGGTCAATCTCTACTTTATAGGACCGATGCCTGATTCGTCCTGCAATATTATGAGACTTGGGGATGGGTGCTGATTTAGACTCGCCGGATTCTGATGGCTTCGCGGTCTATAATTACGAGTGCGCGTGCGAGCTCTGTGTCGGGAATTTCGGTGAGTAGCCGTGCAAGGGCGGTTTGGGTTTCTTCGATGGTGGTGGGCCAGACTCGTAAGCGGATGATGCCAGCGTGAAAACCGACTGGAAATGTCCGTTGGTCTGCGAAATCTTCATCAAACGTGATGATGAGTGCCTGCCGTTTCTGAGACCAGGCAAACAGTTCTCCATCGGACCGTCCTGACAGGGAGACATCCGAAGTGTGGTAGATGGTCCACTTAGGGCGTTGAATTCGGAGCCACGCGGCAACAGCGCGGGGAATGTTTTGATCCAGCAGTACGGTGAAGGCGTCAGGCACGAGGAATTACTTTGTCTTCATCGACGACCTGACTCACGTAATCCAGGGCGGCGGCGAGATCCTCGCGGGTCAACTCTGGGTACGTCTGAAGAATTCGTTCGTTCGAGTAACCGCCGGCGATGAGCCCAAGAAGATTCGTCACCATAATTCGCGTGCCACGAATGCAAGGTTTCCCGCTACAGACCTGCGGGTCAATGCTTATTCTTTCGTAGCGCATGATCTCCCTCTCTAAGCTCGATCTTCTTCTTACTGACGCAGTGATGAACCCATGATAACAAGCTCGCTCTGAGTGGTCAAAGTTTCTTGGCCTCTCAGCTAGGTCGGAAAGAAATGATCGAGAGTCTTTGTTTTGTTCTATGAGTCGGCAAACCACGACTGTGCGCTACAGCACTTCTTTGCCGGCGACTGATTCGCCCTTGAGGCATTGCTTCAGGACGTCGCGCGCGGCAAGGCCCGAATGCCATTCAAGTTCAAACACCTTCGTGCCCGCATAATCGATTTTAAAATTTAGCTTGTCTTCCATTCCGGCGAGTGCGGCTTCAATCGTGGGCACTGCAAATAGCAGTTGATCGGAACTCTGCGCGATGGTGGAATTGAAGACGGTCACCGTTTCTGGCGCATCGGTGCCCTGTGTCAAGGTGACCTTGATCTTCTGTGTATCCTTGGGATTATCCGGACGAGGGAAGGAGGGAGCTGGATTCACCGCAATAAATCCAAGCAAGGCGCCTTTATAGTCGCCGCCTGGGCCGACGATGCTAATCATCTGATCCTTTTGCCAATACACAGCGGTGCAAGCCTCACCGGGTTTCGCTCCTTGCTTGCCTTGAAAAAACTGCCAGAACCCGCGTTCCATTTTCTCTCGTCTCGGGTCGTTGAGTACTTTGTTTTTGGACGTGTCGATGGCGTCCTTCGCGTTGATTTCCTTTTTGGCGGTCGAGACCAAATCGTCCATGGGATCGTAGGATCCAGCCTGCGCTAGACCGGCGGCCACGCACAATGGGAGTACCAGTAGCGGGAGCATCTTCATCTTTGACCTCTTATTTAGGAACTTCCAATAATCCATCGCAGGCAAACCGCACTTTACCGATCTGATTCGACCCTGCCCATATTCGCACATCGACAACCCGAGGCATGTTGTTGCTGTCGGGATGCATGACGAATTGCACGTTGCAATGTTCATACAACCCTTCTTCCCACACCGCGCCCTGTCGATTGCCGACGATCACGCGATTGTCGAACTCGTTGCCGTAGCTGAGAAAGCTCAGTTTGCCGGCAGTGGATGGAATGGGTGTTCCCATGGTTGCTCCCACATCGGTTTCCGTTTTGCCTTCCCACACCGTCAACATATGGAATTCGTTTCGCGACAGCTGTCTTCCCCCTCGGATGTCTGCGGCCAACTTCTTAAACGCGGATTCCGCATCCATCTTCTTGATGTTGGCCAAGAGTTCCGATTTCATTCCTGACGCCACTTGGTCATATTGCTTTTTGAGCTGCTCCATCTTGACCTGATATTCTTCCGTCTCTTTCTTGGTCGGGCGGCGCGACCATTTCCCCGTGGGGTCCGGGCGGTTGGCCCCAACCCATAAGACGGTCCAGGCAAAGGTCAGATAGTCCGGGGGGCTATTCTGGCTAATGAGTTGGAGGTCGTTGGGGAGCCCGATGGTTTCCATGTCTTTCCGAAAGAGGTCCACATTCTTGGCCTTGGCGGCTTTGATCACGGCACTGCGCAACACATCTTGGTTGCACGCGACCTTGTGCAGCTTGAGCAGGACTGGTGAGGAGGATGTCCGCCATTCGCCGGCCGGCAAATTCTCGCTTTTAATGTCTTCCCGTCGCAGTTTCCAACTGCCTTCTCCCACCCGCACCCTGACCGGCGCATCGAACGCTGGCTGTGGAATATTCTTGCCGTCGAAAGTCTGTTTGGCAACGCATTCGAATTGGAGCCGCAAATCGCTGAATTCCGGCTTGTCGGGATGTTCGTAGACGATTGTGGTATCTAGTTCCCGCACCTGAATTGGGCCAAGGATTTTGTCGACGGGGGTTCGATTGAATACCACGCGGAAGTCGGCGAAATAGGCCTCGCGGTTTCCCTCGTCGCCTTGAATATGGACGAGTGCCGATTGCGCAAGCGCGTGCCCCGCAAAGAGGCAGCTCACAAGTATGCCGCCGATGAGAGTGAAAAACGCCTTCATTGGTTGGTCCCTTGTATGCTGTCTGATTTGGCGATCGAAGCGTTGTGTGGTCGATACGAGCCCAATGGAATCGGAGCACGAACACCATTGTCTCAAGAGATGTGAGTATACCATCGTAGATGGTTTCGCTCATAGTTTTTTATGGCCAGGGCGATGAATCGTGGAACTGGCGAGGAGGGAATCGCGAGGCGACCATTGAGATGTGAGGAGATGATCCGGTGTCGTGCGCATTCGCCGGGCATCGCTGGTGTGTCCGCCCAGCGGAAGGTTGTCGCATGCCCCATAAGTCCGCCCCAATTCGCTTTGACTTTCACAGCGTTGGACCGTATTCTTAGTGGTCCGCCTGTTGTGCGGAATGTTATACGAGGACCGAGTATCAGAGAGGGGTAGGGTCAGCCGATTGGGTGCAGTGACGATCCGTCGGCGGAGATGGACAATGAAGATGGAGGGGCGTCGAGTGATGAATCAAACTTGCAAAATGGTGGGTTCCGCGGTCCTCGTGCTGTGCGGCGCAATGCTGCTCAGCGGCTGCATGGTGCTGGAAGAAAAGTACAATGCGGAAAAGGCGCGGAGCTTGAATTTCCAGCGTTTGCTGGCCCAGGAAGAAAAGCGGACGGCGGAGCTCGATAGCGAAGCCAAGCGGACAAAGAAGGAATTGGTTGAATTCGAGGCGCGGAATCGCGAATTGACGGCCCAGGTGCAATCGGCGCGCGAACAGATGGGGCGGCTCCAGGAAGAAACCGAAGCGATCAAGGAATCGGCGATGCTGGAGCGGAAGGCGATGCAGGATATGCGGAAAGGGGCGCCGGCTGCGAAGCTCAAGAAGGTCGATGAGCTGGCGTCGCTGTCGCGCGAGGCGGATGCGCTCATGCAGGATTCAGCGAAAAGCATGCCTAGCCTGGCTGCCTCTGCGGAAGCCGCGAAGTCAATGGCCAAGACCGGAAGCACCATTCACTTGGTCAAGCCGGGTGAAACGTTGTTTCGCGTCAGCCGGACCTATGGGGTCTCGATCGATAAATTGAAAAAGTGGAACAAGCTGTCGGACGATATTATTGAAGTCGGTCAGAAGCTGATCGTCGGGGTGGAGTAACTCCTCGGCATGGCCACGCCAACGTATTCACTCAGCCTGGACGAGTTTCGCCGGTATGCGAAGGACGGCAATCTCATTCCGTTGTACCGGGAAATCCTGGCCGACTATGAGACGCCTGTCTCGGCATTTGCCAAGATCGATCACGGCCCATCGGCCTATTTGCTGGAGAGCGTGCAGGGCGGAGAAAAGTGGGCCCGCTATTCGTTTCTAGGCAGCGGATCGCCGATTCTCATGCTGGAGGATCGCGGCGATTTAGTGATCAAGCAGGGGAAGCGCAGCCGCCGCATTCCCTCCAATGGCGACCCGCTCGCCAGGCTCAGGGAATTCATGGAGACGTACCGCCCGGTGACCGTTCCAGGTCTGCCTCGGTTTGTGGGCGGCGCCGTGGGCTATCTCGGGTACGACATGGTGAGTACGTTCGAGCAGATCGCGTTTCGCCGGAAAGAGAGTCTCGATCTTCCGGAGTTTGCGTTCCTCCTGACCGATACGCTGCTGATTTTCGACAATGTCGCGCAAAAGATCAAAGTCGTTGCCAATGCCCATGTCGCGTCGCAATCGGAACGGGCGGTCCGCCTGGCCTACCGGCAAGCCACCGCGAGGATCGAGCGCATGATTGCCCGGCTGCGCCGTCCGCTTCGGCGGACGCCGTCCAAGCGCCGGCGGACGCCGATTACGTTCACGCCGAATATGAGCAAGGCCGATTTCGAGAAGATGGTCAGCCAGACGCAGGAATACATCAAGGCCGGCGACATCTTCCAGTGCGTGCTCTCGCAGCGCTGGGACACGAAGCTCCATACGACGCCGTTTCAGCTCTATCGCGCACTGCGGGTCGTCAATCCGTCCCCATACATGTATTACCTCAGGATTGCGGGCGTCGAACTGGTGGGATCCTCTCCTGAAATTCTGGTGCGGTGCGAAGACGGCCAGGTGTCCGTCCGGCCGATTGCCGGGACGCGCCGTCGCGGCGCCACCGCGGAGGAAGACGCGCAATTGGAGCGCCGCCTGCTGGCCGATCAGAAGGAGCGGGCCGAGCATATCATGCTCGTGGACCTGGGCCGGAACGATGTCGGGCGGGTGGTCGAGAGCGGCTCCGTTATGGTCGAGTCGCTGATGAATGTCGAGCGGTACTCGCATGTGATGCATATCGTGTCCAACGTGAGCGGCCGGCTGGCCTCCGGGAAGACCATCTATGATGTGTTGCAAGCCTGTTTCCCGGCCGGGACGGTGTCGGGCGCTCCCAAAATTCGCGCGATGGAAATCATCGAGGAACTGGAACCGACCAGGCGGGGGCCCTATGCCGGCGCCGTGGGCTATTTCAGCTTCTCCGGCAATATGGATATGTGCATCAATATCCGCACCATCGTGGTCTCCAAGCGGCGCGCGTTCATTCAATCCGGCGCCGGGATTGTGGCGGACTCGAATCCAGAACACGAATACGAAGAGACCTGCAATAAAGCCCGCGCCATGATGAAAGCCATTGAGTTGGCCGAGCAGGGGTTGGAGTAGCGTCATGCTCTTGATGATCGATAATTACGACTCCTTTACCTACAACCTGGTGCAGTATCTCGGCGAGTTGGGCGAAGATGTCCGTGTGTATCGGAACGACAAGATCACGGTGCAGCAGATCGAAGACTTGCGGCCGGACCGGATTGTCATTTCGCCTGGCCCTTGCACGCCGAATGAAGCCGGTGTGTCCGTCGAGACGATCCGCCAATTCGCCGGGCGCATGCCGATTCTCGGTGTGTGTTTAGGACACCAATCGCTCGGAGTGGCATTCGGCGGTGAAGTGATTCGTGCGCAACGCTTGATGCATGGCAAGACCTCGATGATTTCGCATGACGGGAAAACGATCTTCCATGGGTTGCCGAATCCCTTCGAGGCGACGCGGTACCATTCGCTGCTGGTGAATCCCGCAAATCTTCCCGATTGCCTGGAGATCTCTGCCAGGACCGTCGAAGGCGAAATTATGGGATTGCGGCACCGGACCTTGGCGGTCGAAGGCGTGCAGTTCCATCCGGAATCGATTTTGACGAAGGCCGGGAAAGACCTGCTGAGAAACTTCTTAAAACTCTAGCCTGACCGGATTATCCGTTTCCCATGATCAAAGACGCCATCGCGAAACTGGCCGACCGCATCGACCTTTCTGAACAGGAAGCGGAAGAGGTGCTGTCCGAGATTATGGACGGCGCGGCCACCCCGGCGCAGATCGGCGCGTATCTCATGGGGCTTCGCCAGAAAGGCGAGACAGTGGATGAGATTGCCGGTTCGGCCCGCGCGATGCGCGCCCGCGCCGCGCGCATCCAAGTAGGCAGCGCGATCGTCCTCGATACCTGCGGCACCGGCGGCGACGGCGGGCATACGTTCAATATCTCGACGACGGCGGCGTTTGTGGTGGCGGGCGCCGGACTGACGGTGGCTAAACATGGAAATCGGTCGGTGTCGTCCAAGTCGGGGAGCGCGGACGTATTGAGCGCCCTCGGCGTGAAGATCGATCTTCAGCCGGCGCGCGTGGCGGATTGCATCGATGAAGTCGGCATCGGTTTCCTGTTTGCCCCGCTCTTTCATGGCGCGATGAAAGCCTGCGCCGGATCGAGACAGGAGATGGGAATTCGCACGCTCTTGAATGTCCTCGGCCCGTTGACCAATCCTGCCGGGGCCACGCACCAAGTGCTTGGCGTCTACGATGCGAATCTGACGGACGTCATGGCCAAAGTGCTGGTGCAGCTGGGATCTCAACATTGCTTCGTCTTGCACGGGATGGACGGCCTCGATGAGCTGACGATTTGCGATCGGACGAAAGTCTCCGAAGGGAAAAGCGGGGTGGTGTCGAACTATTTTGTCACGCCCGAGGAAGTCGATCTGCCCCGTGTCCATAAAAAGGAAATCGCCGGGGGAACACCGGAAGAGAATGCCCGGATCGCGCGAGACATTCTGCAAGGGAAGAAAGGGCCGAAACGCGACATCGTCTGTCTGAATGCCGCGGCTGCCATTGTCGCGGGGCAGCAGGCCAGGACGTTGCAAGACGGATTGCGGATCGCCCGGCAGGCGCTCGACTCGGGCGCTGCGGCGGACAAGCTTGATCGACTCGTGGCCTGGACGAACAAGGTGGCATGACGCATGATTCTGGATCAGATTCTTGAGCATAAAAAAGCGGAACTTCGGCACAAGCAGAGCCGCGGCTATCTGGCGGATCTGAAATCGGCTATTCGAGATGCGCCGCCGCCCATGGGGTTTGCCGTGACGCTCGATGCCACGCGGACGGCGTCGAGCCCGGCGCTGATTGCGGAGGTGAAGAAAGCCTCGCCGAGCCTTGGCCTGTTGCGCCCGGAGTTTTCCGAAAATTTCGACTATCTTCGCATCGCCCGTTCGTACCATGACCATGGGGCCTCCGCCTTGTCGGTCTTGACCGATAAGGATTTCTTCCAGGGCGACCTGAGTTATCTGGCTGAGATCAAAAAAGCCCTTCCCATGCCGGCGCTGGACAAAGAATTTATGGTAGGGGATATCCAGTTTTATGAAGCCAGGGCGCATGGCGCCGATGCGGTGCTTTTGATTGTGGCGGCGCTGGAGAAACGCCAGCTCATCGACTTTCACGCTCTTGCCACCGAATTGAAGATGGACACGCTGTTCGAGACGCATCATGAGCGCGAACTGGATACGGTGTTGGAATGGATTCCGACGGCCCGCCTGATCGGCATCAATAATCGGGACCTTAAGACCTTTACAACGGATCTCGGAGTGACCTTCCGCTTGGCGGCGCGCATTCCGTCCGACAAGATCATTGTCAGCGAAAGCGGCATCCACACGCGGGATCATGTGGTGAAATTGGCCGAAGCCGGTGTGCATGCCATGCTGGTCGGAGAGTCGCTGATTAAGTCCGAGAGTATCGAGAAGAAGATTGCCGAATTGCGCGGGACCACGGTGTGATGCCGGTTCCAATGAAAGCGACGCCATCCACGTGAACATAAAAATCTGCGGGATCACCAACGAAGACGATGCGCGGATCGCCGTCGAGGCTGGAGCCGATGCGCTCGGCTTTATCATGTATCGCAAGAGTCCGCGTTTCGTCGAAGCGGCAGCCGTCAAGCGAATCATCGACGGACTCCCGCTCTTCGTGGCGGCGGTCGGCGTATTTGTGAACGAAGAGGCCGCCGTTGTCCGGCGCCTGATGGATGAGTGTGGGTTGACCGTGGCGCAGCTGCATGGCGACGAGTCGGCGGCCTACTGCGAAGGGCTCGGGCGTCCGTCCATGAAAGCCCTGCGGCTCAAAGACCGCGGGTCGTTTTTGGCGCTGGCCGAGTTTCAAGGGCGCGCAAACGTCCGCGCATTTGTCCTGGATGCTTTTTCCGATCAGGCCTACGGTGGCACGGGACAGACTATCGACTGGACCTTGGCGGCCGAAGCGGCGCGCGCGTCGCGGGTGCTTCTTGCCGGTGGGCTCACTCCCGAGAATGTGGGAGAGGCCATTCGGCAAGTCCGTCCATATGGCGTCGATGTGAGCAGCGGGGTGGAGCTGCGGCCAGGCCAGAAAGATCATGCCAAGGTACAGGCCTTCATTCGAGCCGCCCGGCTTGTGTCGGTCTGAAGCGCCCGTTTATACTCCGTCATCTTCTGAAAGGATTGAAGCGCGCAATGAAGAAAGTTCCCGACAGCCATGGACGATTCGGCCCCTATGGCGGCCGCTATGTGCCGGAAACGCTCATGCCGGCGCTGCTTGAACTGGAGCAGGAATATGCGGCAGCCAGAAAAGATCGCGGCTTCCGCGCGGAGCTGGCCTATTATCTCAAGCAATATGTCGGCCGGCCGACATCGCTCTACCATGCCTCCCGGCTGACTAAGAAGCTGGGCGGAGCCAAGATCTATCTGAAGCGGGAAGACCTTTGCCACACCGGCGCGCACAAAATTAACAATGCGATCGGCCAGGTGTTGCTGGCTATGCGAATGAAGAAGCCCAGGATCATCGCCGAAACCGGCGCGGGTCAGCATGGCGTCGCCACCGCGACGGCGGCTGCGATGTTTGGCCTGGAATGCGAAATTTACATGGGCACCGAGGATATGCAGCGGCAGGCGCTGAACGTGTTCCGCATGCGCTTGCTCGGAGCGAAAGTCACCGGCGTCGATGCCGGGAGCCGGACGCTCAAGGACGCCATCAGCGAGGCCATGCGCGACTGGACGACGAATGTGCGCACGACGCATTACATCCTCGGGTCGGTGCTGGGCGCGCATCCCTATCCGATGATGATTCGTGACTTTCAGGCGATCATCGGGCAGGAAGCCCGTAAGCAGATTCTTGCCGCGGAAGGAAAGCTGCCGGACTATCTGGTGGCCTGTGTCGGTGGAGGGAGCAATTCGATTGGATTATTTCATGCCTTTCTTGGCGACAAGAAGGTCAAGATGATCGGCGTTGAGGCGGGAGGCACTGGTATCGAAAGCGGAAAGCATGCGGCGCGATTCTTCGGGGGAAAGCCCGGCGTGCTGCAAGGCACGATGACCTATCTCCTCCAGGATGAGGATGGCCAGATTAATTTAACGCATTCGGTCTCGGCGGGGCTGGATTATGCGGCGGTGGGACCGGAGCACAGCCTGTATCACGATTTGAAACGCATTCAGTACACGTACGCGACCGATGATGAAGCGATGGCGGCATTCGATCTGCTGGCGACGGCGGAAGGAATTGTGCCGGCGCTGGAAAGCGCTCATGCCATCGCTGAAGTTATCAAGCTGGCGCCGACGTTGAAAAAGTCCAGCGTCATCATCGCCAATCTTTCCGGCCGTGGAGACAAGGATGTGCAGCAAGTGGCGCGGATGCGAGGAGTGACGCTATGACCGGACGGATCGAATCGGCCTTTCAGCGGTTGCGCCAGGCGAAGAAGAAAGCCTTGATTGCCTATCTGATGGCCGGCGATCCCACGCTGGCCGACACTGAGCGGCTGGTGTTGGAGATCGAGCAGGCAGGGGCGGACATCATTGAATTGGGGGTGCCTTTTTCGGACCCCATTGCCGATGGCCCGGTCATTCAGCTGGCGGCCGAGCGGGGCTTGCGAAGCGGCACGTCTCTCCGGAAGATCCTGGCCATGATGGCGTCGCTTCGGACCAGAACGCAGGTGCCGATGGTGTTGATGGTCTACTACAACTCGATCCATGCCATGGGGCTGGATACGTTTTGCCGTGCGGCAGGAGAGGCGGGAGTCGATGGGTTAATCGTGCCCGATATGCCACCCGACGAAGCGGGGCCGTTGAAAGGCCCGGCGGCGGCGGCGGGGCTGCGGCTGATTTTCCTGTTGGCGCCAACCAGCACGACGGAGCGGCGGGAATATGTCGCCAAGGAGTCGCAAGGCTTTCTCTACTATGTGTCGCTCACCGGCATTACCGGGGCCAAGATTCAAAATATGGCGGAAGTCGGCAAGAACGTCGGCAAGATCAAGAAAGTCACGAAGGTTTCAGTGGCGGTTGGGTTTGGAGTCTCAACCCCGGACGATGCCGCGCAGGTGTCGGCAATGGCGGACGGGGTCATCGTCGGGAGCGCGATCGTCAAGCAGATTGCGGCGCATCAGCAGTCGCCGGATATGCCGGCGCACGTCGGCCGGTTCGTCTCGTCCTTGAAAACGGCGATGAATCAGGTGTCTAGGTAAGAGATCTTGGAGTTCGGCGAGACTGGCGGAGAGCAGGAGTCGAACTATCGCCGGCCTGAACTGGTTGACGGCGGCATGTATTTAATCATCTCATCGGTTAATTCGGCCGCCACATCCTTCAAATTCGGTTTGAAGAACATATAGCTGCTGGCTTTCTCGTGCCTGGCCTTCCAGACGGTCGTTCCAGTCGTGGCGTCGACGAGACGCATGCTCAGCCCGACTCGTCCGACGTTGTCGCCTTCTTTTCTCGAATATTCCCAGGCATTGATCCGGATCACGAGAAACGATTCGACATTCAGCGATTTCCCCAGCTTGATGGCGGCATCTTTGTCGGATTGCCCGGTCATCTCCAAACGTGAAAAATAGAACACCAGCGAATCGAATGCTTCTTTCGAGGCTTGAAAAATATCGGTGACTTGCTCGGCCGGAACGACCCGCTCGATGCGCCCGGTCTTACTGAGCGATCCCGCCAGGACTTCCTGAATGTCTTCGCGCGCGCTGTCGTATTGGCTGGCCATCGGAGGCAGCACCGCGATCGATTGAGGACGAAAGACCTTCGCGCCTGGGCCTTCCCAGGTTTCTTGAAGGCCTCCGCAACCGGCGACGGTGAGGAGGACTGTCGCGGTCAGTAGAATCTGTCGAAACGGTCTATTCAGCAACATCATGTTTCTCAGTATACCATTAGAATGTCAAAGAGAGAGAACCAGATGCCAGCGCGCCGCGCTCACGGAAGTCGTACCCGCCACCGATATCGACTCTGAAGGCAAAGACCCTCAGGCCAATGCCCGCGGTCGGGGTAATTGTCGCGGCCGCATCCTGCACATTTTTATAGGCTCCGGCGCGGAGCGAGAGAAACTCATTCAACATTGTTTGCTCGACGCCGACGCTCAGCACCTGGCTTTTGATTCCAGGAACAAAGGTCTTGTTCGACGTCACATCCATGTCGGCCGTTAACGTCAGCGACGAGTAGGGGTTGACGGCGATTCCGCCACGCACTTGCGGCAGCATCTTGTATTTGGTTCCGTCTGGAGCATCGAATTCAGGTTGAGTCAGGTCCTTCGCAACAATACCGAGTCGCAACCAGGAAGCGGGACGGTAGATGGCGCCGACATCGACACTGAAGGCGGTCGAGAGTTTCGATTTGCCGAAACTCTCGGAGAGCGTGATGTCCTGCCCATTAATAGTTACTGAGCCGGCATAGGCGGCTCCTTGAATGGCTTTTGCCGTGACACCGATGGCAAAGGTCTTGTCGGCAAAGGCGTAGGCATAGGAGAAGGCCGCCTGTCTGGCTTCAAGACCGCGCAGTGCCATCTGTCCATCGAAGGTGACTCGCCCGCCATTGTCTTGCCTTGTCACCTGTCGGGATAAGAAGCTTCCAGCGGTTGCCACATCCGACAGGTTAAATCCGAAGGCATGCTCGCCAAAATGTCCTTTGAAGTAGAGTCCTGCGGCACCGCTTGCCGATAACGACGCGCCTGGCCGGTTGAGTCGATTCGCCAAATCTTGTGCGCGGTTGAGATTCGCTGCCGTATTGTTCTTGTCTAAATCTTCAATGTCCTGCAACGCTTGGCGGACTCCATGGCGATCGACGCCTTGGCCGGTCGCTTGCAATCGAATATCCACTGTCTGCGTCATGGCTAGGCCGGCTGGATTCCAGTAGGTGGCGAGCGCATCCGTAGTGATGGCGACACCGGCACCGCCCATGCCGGCGGCGCGGGGGCCGATGGTGGCAAATTCCACGGCCAAGGCGTGATGCGGAATACAGAGGAGAGTGATGAGCCCAAGGGCTCGAATCAATACCTGTTTCATTGGCCGTACCTCGTGTGACGCTCGAAGGACTCCGTAATATTTTGCAGTCTAGGGGGCTCGGCCACATCCGTCAAGGCTTAGACGATCATGCCGTCTTGCATGTGAATGATGCGGTCGGACTGGGAGGAGAGCTTGTCGTTGTGCGTGACAATAATAAAGGTGGTCTTGCGGGTCCGGTTCAGATCCCGCAGCAGGCCGAAGAGAGACTCGCCTGTCTGGGTGTCGAGATTGCCAGTCGGCTCATCGGCGAGAACAAGATCGGGCTTCTGCAGCAGCGCCCGGGCGACGGCGACCCGCTGCTGTTCGCCGCCGGACAATTCTCCTGGCTTATGATGGAGCCGGCGACCCAGTCCGACTTCTTGCAACAGGACGGTGGCTTCCTGCTCGATCTCTTCGAGCGGACGCCGTTGGATGAGCGCCGGCATGCAGGCATTTTCCAGCGCCGTGAATTCCGGCAAGAGGTGATGGAATTGAAAGACGAAGCCGATGCGGCGGTTGCGGAATTCGGCCTGCTGCGCTTCGGACATCTGAAAGAGGTCTTGATTGTCGAAGTAGACGGTGCCTTTTGTCGGACGGTCGAGCATGCCCATGATGTGGAGCATCGTGCTTTTCCCGGCGCCGGAGGCCCCGACAATGGCCACCATCTGCCCGCGAGGGATGTCCAGATCGATACCTTTGAGTACGGTGAGTTCTTGCGATCCCATGGTGAAGGACTTGTGAAGGTTCGTAATGCGGATCATTGGGTGCTGTTCGCTGGCTTGTGGCATGGATGTGGTCATGGCGCTCATTCGTATCGCAGTGCCGCGACTGGTTCGAGTTTGGCCGCCTGGAGGGATGGATAGACGGTGGCGGCGAAGCTGATGAAAATAGCGGAGCTGGCGACGAGCAGGACATCGAGTGCCTGGACATGCACCGGAATGCGAGAGATGTAGTAGACCGTTGGATCGAAGCTCCAAAAGGTCTGAATAAGCCAGAGAAAGGCGTAGCCCAGGGGAATGCCGATGGCCGTGCCGCTGAAGCCGATGATCAGGCCGTTCAGCATGAAGATGCGCCGGATGCTTTTGCGCGTGGCGCCCATGGCTTTCAGAATCGCGATCTCTTTTTGTTTTTCCGTCACGATCATCGTGAGGGTGCTGACGATATTGAACGAGGCGACGATGGTGATCAGGACCAGCAGAAGGAACATCATGGTCTTTTCCAGCTTGAGCGCTGAAAAGAGATTGCGGTTCATCTGCATCCAATCTCTGGCGCTGTACACGAATCCCAGCGAGCCTTCGATATCGTGGGCGATGTCGTTGGCACTGAAGACGTCGGTAACTTTGACTTCGATGCCCGAAACGGTCGCGCCCATGTTGAAGAATTTCTGCGCTTCGGCGAGATCGATATAGGCTAGGGAGGAATCGTATTCGTACATGCCGGAGTGAAAGAGGCCGACGACGGCAAAGGTGCGAATCTTCGGTACCATGCCCATCGCGCTGATCGGGCCGACCGGCGATACCACGTTGACCGTATCGCCCACGAATGCGCCGAGGCGCATGGCGAGTTCTTTGCCGAGAATGATGCCCGGCTTTTCTGTTTCGACGGCCGGACCGGTTGGGTCATCGGCCGGCGGCTGTTTTATGGTGACCGGTTTGCTCAGGTCCGACAGCTCGCCGGTTCCGAGATTCTTGGCAAGTTCGGTGACCTGGCCTTCCCGTTGAGGATCGATCCCGCGGAGGACGATGCCTTGCACTCCGTTGGGCGTGGTCAAGAGCACTTGCTTGAGGACGAAGGGCGTAGCCGCGACGACATCCTGGACGGCTTCAATTTGTTTTGTCGTCGGTTCGTAGTCGCCCATGCCGTCTTTCATCCGGTCTTGCACAATGATATGGGCGGTCGTGCCGAGGATCTTGGCCTGAATGTCTTCCTTGAATCCGGTCATAATGCCGACGGTGCCGATCAGCGCGGCCACACCGAGCGTAATGCCGGCGATCGAGACGAAGGTATTGAGCGAGATCGTACGGTTGCGCCGCTTGGCACGCAGATAGCGCAGTCCGACAAAGATTTCATACGGCATTGCCATGGTCGATTATTTCTCCGGCCGGAGTTGGGGGAAGAGGACGACGTCGCGGATCGAGGCTTGATTGGTGAACAGCATAATGAGGCGGTCGATCCCGATGCCTTCACCGGCGGTCGGCGGCATGCCGTATTCCAGGGCGCGCAAGAAGTCCTCATCCACGAGATGGGCTTCTTCGTCTCCGGCTTCGCGCTGCGCGGCCTGGCCTTCGAACCGTTCTCGTTGGTCGAGTGGGTCGTTCAACTCGGAGAACGCATTCGCGATTTCCCGTCCGGCGATGTAGAGCTCAAACCGGTCGGTGAGGGATGGGTTCGTATCTTTTCGCCGCGCGAGGGGAGAGATCTCAATCGGGTAATCGGTGATGAAGGTCGGTTGAATGAGGTTCGGTTCGACGGTCTCCTCGAAGATCTCGTTCACAATATTGAAAAGCGTGGCTTTGGGATCGATGTGAAGGCCGAGGGCTTTTGCCGCGGCGGCGGCCTTGTCTCGGTCCTGGAGAACGGACGCATCCAGCTTGTTCACTTCCAGGATCGACTGATGGTAGGACCAGCGGCGCCAGGGCGACGTGAGCGTGATCTCCTTGCCTTGGTATTCGATGACGGTTTTGCCGAGCAGTTGCTGAGCCAGGCTGGAGACCATGTCCTCGGTCAGTGCGATCAAATCCTGGTAGTCCGCGTAGGAGACGTAAAACTCCAGCATCGTAAATTCAGGATTGTGGATTGTCGAGATGCCCTCGTTGCGGAAGTTGCGATTGATTTCAAACACGCGTGGAAATCCGCCCACGATGAGCCGCTTGAGGTACAGCTCCGGCGCAATGCGCAAATAGAGATCGACGCCGAGCGCGTTATGATGCGTCACAAAGGGTTTGGCCGCCGCGCCGCCGGGGATCGGGTGCATCATCGGGGTTTCGACTTCCAGGAATCCGCGCTCGATTAGGTAGGCGCGGATGCCGGCGATGATTTGGCTGCGGATGGCGAAGATGCCGTGGACATCGGGATTGGCAATCAGATCGACATAGCGTTGCCGGTAGCGCGTTTCCACGTCGGTGAGTCCGTGCCATTTTTCAGGCAATGGCCGCAGGGCTTTGCTCAAGAAGGTGAGTTCGCGCACTTCCACGGTGAACTCATTCGTTTTCGTGCGGAAGAGCGTGCCGGTTACGCCGATCCAGTCGCCCAGGTCGAGTTGTTCCGTCACCATATAGGCTTGCTCGGTGAGGAGATCTTTCTTGAGGTAGACCTGCAACCGGTCCGCGCCGTCCTGCAAGACCGCAAATCCGGCTTTGCCGAACCGACGCAAGGCAACCACGCGTCCGGCAAAAGTACAGCTGACTTTCTCGGCCTCTAGGACTTCCTTGGATTTTTCACCATGCAACTTGATGAGCTGCCCGGCGCGGTCTTTGATCTCGAATCGCGTGCCGTAGGGCGCCACGCCGCCGGCCCGCAGTTGGTCGAGCTTCTTGATGCGTTGCTGCCGCTGTTCGTTGAGTTCATCCATGATCGTTCCCTGTCCTGTTAATCCTCGTCCGCTCCGGCCGTGGTCGGCGCTAAAAGGGCGCCAGCCATCTTCTTCTTCAGATAGGCTTCAATAAATGCGTTGAGGTCGCCGTCCATGACCGCCGCCACGTTCCCGGTCTCATGGGCAGTCCGATGATCCTTGACCATTTGATAGGGCTGAAAGACATAGGAACGGATCTGACTGCCCCAGCCGATCTCTTTTTTCTCGCCGACGATGGCGTTGAATTCTGCCTCTTTCTTTTTTTGCTCCACCTCGAAGAGACGGGCTTTCAAAATCTTCATCGCGCCGTTGCGATTTTGAAGTTGCGATCGCTCGTTCTGGCATTGCACGACGATGTTGGTGGGAAGGTGTGTAATCCGGATCGCGGTTTCTACCTTATTCACGTTCTGCCCGCCGGCGCCTCCGGCGCGAAAGGTGTCGATGCGCAGGTCTTTGTCGTCGATGACCACATCGATGTCTTCGTTGAGTTCCGGATAGACGAAGACGGAGGCAAAGGACGTATGGCGACGCTTGTTGGCATCGAAGGGAGAAATCCGCACCAGGCGATGCACGCCGGCTTCAGCTTTCAGATAGCCGTAGGCATAGGGGCCGGTGACGGAGATCGTCACGCTTTTAATGCCGGCTTCGTCGCCATGCAACATGTCCAGGGTTTCGATTTTGAATTTTTTTGTTTCGGCCCATCGGACGTACATGCGCAGGAGCATCTGCGCCCAATCTTGCGATTCCGTGCCTCCGGCGCCCGGATGAATGGCCATGATCGCATTGTTCGAATCGAGCTCTCCGGAGAGGAGCATTTCGACGCGGAGTGTGGCCAGCGTGGCTTCCAGCCGGTGCAGCTCGGTCGTCAGTTCTTGTTCAAGCCCAGCATCCTGGCTTTCCTCCGCCAGTTCCAGCATGGCCTGAAGGTCGCCGAGTTTCGTCTCGATCTCGCGCCATTGGATGAGTTCGCGCTCAAGGGTGACTTTTTTTCTGCTGGTCGATGCGGCCGATTTGGTGTCGTTCCAGAAGGTCGGGACGCCCATCTTGGCTTCGAGCTCTTCGAGCTCGGCGGTCATGCGAGCGAGGTCAAAGATGCCCCCGTAGTTCCGAGACCTGGGCTCCGACTGTCTGCACGCGGCTCCGCACCTCTTCTAACATGACAAGCGTCCTTTCGACTTACACTGGAGTGATGGCGGTGGTGCCGTGTACCGGCTCTTTCGGACGGAGCAGGCTGATCAGGCACAACAGCGCACAGATTATCACACAGCCGTAGGCAAACACATCCCCGTGCCGGCTGTAGAACGTACGCGGCTGCCAGACGGGGATCGTTACCTGAACGGCGTCTTCCGTGAAGAGCCCGGTGGCATGCAGGATGCGTCCGTAGGGATCGACGGCGCCGGTGATGCCGGTGTTGGCAGAGCGCGCGAACGCCAGATGATTTTCGACCGAGCGAAAGACCACCATGGAAAAGTGCTGAGCGGGCGCCGAGGAATTGCCGAACCATCCGTCGTTGGTAATGGTCACCAGAAACTCAGCGCCGTTGTTCGCAATCTGCCGGATCAGATCGGGGAAAATCACTTCATAGCAAATGGCGATGCCGAACTTCAGGGGGCGGGACGGAATGGACGTGCCGTCTTCCCGCAGCGTGGCCTTCGGCGTCAGCGTTAAGGTCGTTCCGCCTGGGCCTGCCTCGAAGTCGCCGATGCCTTCGACGAGCTTATCGAGAAAAAATAGCAGCGAGGACTTCAGCGGAATGTATTCCCCGAAGGGGACTAAGTGATGTTTGTCGTACCGGCCAAGGAGGGCGCCGTCGTCCGACAGGAGGTAGGCGCTGTTCAATAAATAGGGGCGGCGGTCCGGATAAAATCGCAGCGCCGGGCTGCCGAATAGGATTGGGGTGTGAACCCGGCCTGCCAGGGCCATAAGCTGGAGTTGATAGTCTTTCTCCCGCTCGAAGATAAACGGCGTGGCGGCTTCGGGCCAGACGATCATGTCGGTGGCCTGGCCCAATTGGGTGGTGAGGCGGTCGAATCGCTGCATGGTTTCGTCTCGATAGGCGCCGTTCCATTTCACCGCTTGATCGATGTTGGGTTGCACCAATCCGATGGTCACGATTCCCTTCGCCGCGGTCTGCGCCGATCCGTCAAGGAGCGATGTGCCGTACCCGTAGGTCAAGAACATGAGAAGACTTGTGACCGTGACCAGTTCCCACGGCAGTTTCTTCGGGCGGAATCCGCGGAAGAACGGCATCAGCCACAGCAGCAGTTCGGCTAGCGTGAGATTCACGAGGATAATCAGAAAAGAGATGCCATAGACCCCGAGATGGTCGGCGACTTGGATGATTTCCAGTTCGCGATATTGCGAGTAGCCCAGCAAGCTCCAGGGAAATCCGGACAGTGCGTAGGTCCTGAGCAGTTCGAGCGAGACCCACACACAGGGGGCGAAAATAATTCCGTATCGTGGTAAAAACTCGCGCAGCCAAACCACGCTCCAGCTATAGATTCCGACGTAGAGTCCAAGGTAGGCTGTGAGCAGGAGGAGAATGGCGTAGCTGATGGGAAGAGGGACCTTCCCATAGGTGGTCATCGACGTGACGACCCAGGCCATAATTCCGGTGAATCCAATGGTCCCTGCCAGGCATCCAATCCAAAAGGCTCGCCGCCTTGTCGACGAGTCGAGAGCAATGTGGAGGGGAATCATGACAACCCATGCGAGGAGACCCAGCTCGAATTTCGGGAAGCACAGAGGAAGCAGAAAGCCGCTGATGCAGGCAAGAATGAGCTGGCGCGCACGCATTCGATCCATCGTGCGGTACCATAACGAAAGCGATTTCGACTTGCAAGGAATCGATAGAAGGCGCAAATTGCTGACTCGGACGAGTGTGGCGATGTGGGTCTTGCCTGCAATGCTGGCCGCAAGTCTCATGACGGGCGTTCCGGTGTATGCGGACGAGCCGCAGGCTGTCGGCGACCAGATCTCCGGGAAGCTCATTCGAGGCGTCGTGAATCTTTCGACGGGGTGGATCGAGGTTCCTCGGCAGATTTACGAAGTTGGGACTACTGAAGGCTGGGTGAGTGGCCTGTTGCGCGGTCCGTTCGACGGCATTGGAATGTTTTTCGCGCGCACCGTCGCCGGTGTCGTGGAGACGGCGACCTTCCCCATCCCGCTGCCGACGTATGAACCGATGATGACGCCGGCCTATGCCTGGGAGTCCGAGGATTCATCGGACACGACCGAGACCGGCAGTCAGTAGGCACAGCATATTTTTCGAGGGAGTCTAATGGACGAGTTGAATCAACCCCGCAAGATACGGATCGCGTCATTCTCACAACCGGCCCTGGCGCCAGTGGATGACGCGGCGATTTGGATGGGAGGAGAAGCCTCAGTGGGCACTCAGGCCGAACGGTATGTCCGTGAGGCTGAGCGAGACACGCCGGGGTTTGCGCTTATGATTCTCGGTCTCACCTTCTTGGGCGGTCTTGCCTTGGGAGCGGTTGCCTCCTCGTTCCTGCGAAAGCCGCGCCGGTAGTCTCCTTCCATCGTCCTCTTATTTCTTTCGCTCCGGTTGCTGGTGAGTCCATAGCTCAGGGGAGCTGGCGGTTGCTTGATAGGCCTGGCCGAACCCCAGCACCAGATGGGCGTCCTGCAACTGAAGTTCCCACAGTGAAAAGTCAGCAAATCCGAACATCATGGCGGATTTTGGAAATCGCGCGAGGTAGCGTTCCTTGATTGTTGTGTGCGCGGGTGTTTCCGCCGACAGGATGATGGCGGTGCCTTGCAGATTCATCCTGCGCAGGGCCAGCGGGTTCTTCTCGGGGTGATCGGGTTCAGAGAGAAAGAGCGATACCTGCGGATCTTGAAGCAAGTGCTGAGTGTGCAACGCCAGCCGGCTCAGATGCAGATAGGCCCTGGTCCAATTCTCCCCCAATATATATGGCACGTGCGAGCCGAAGGGTTTCCCATTGCGCATCGTGAGAAGCACGCCGGTGCGCACCTCCTGCGCTAGTGTCGTCCATGCCTCGTCTACGGCTTTATTGGTCATTGACTCAGACATCATCCTATCCTTTCGCAAGTAGAGGCTGGCCACACGATCATAGCGCTATCGGTATTGGACCGTCATCTCTTGATGCTGAGACTGAGGAGCGCAGCGCGATTGCTTGCGGATCTTAGATGGGAATGGGGTCTCAAGAAGGATGACGCCGGACCCTGCCGATTGACAGTCTTTCAGACAGAGCGTAGAGCAGATCAATATCGCAGGAGACTCATGCCTGCGATGTTTATCTTTTTTTGAAAGGAGAAGACAATGAAGAATGTTGAGATGACCGTCGAGGGAACCATTCTGACAATGAAAGTTGATCTATCGAAAGAGTTTGGCCCCTCTTCATCGGGAAAGACCATTATCATCGCTTCAACAGAAGGTAATGTGACGATTCCGGGGCGCGAAGAAAAAGTTGGATTGAATGTCTATCGAAAAAAATAGCGATGACCGCCGATTTCAACGAAAAGGCCAAAATATTCACGAAATTCTGATGGTTTCTCCACAGAGGGGGCCGGTTGCTGTGCATAAGTGGGGCTGAATTGGGACTATTAGGCCCTAGACAAATTGGTTTCGATCAGTCGGTCGCTTCTGAATCCATATCGCCCAGGGATTGTGGAAAAGAAAAAGAATCATCCGTCAAGCCGCTAAATATAGGGGGTCAGTCGATTGAGGCACAATGCCTATTTATTAGGCAATCAGCTCATTGAACTGCTCAAATCAGCCATTTCAACGACAACAGGACGCTCATGCACAGTGTTATCCACAGAAGTTGGGGAGTTATCCATTGATTGAGTGCTGAATGAAAGATGTAACGTGGAAGTAGTTGGTTTTTGAGGGGTCCGGCGCATTCATTCACGTAGCGGCTACGAATAGTGCGCGGTGAAATAATATTTTTATTCTTCCGTCAAAAATATTATTTCAGTCTGCACTGAAATCGTCGGGTTTGTTCGGTCGGCTCTTGCTATTTCTGAAACAGGTTTCTGCACAGGGGACACAGAAATTTCTTGAAGCGATCGCAGCGTTTCTGCCGCCAAGCGATCGCGTCGAGTATTCTGGCAGAGTGTCGTGCGAGTATTCACTCCTATCGGCAGGTGTGCTCTTGACTCACTCCTGTCATGGGCCTAGTCTAGTCATGTGGGGGGAGTTAACGCCCCGGGGGAATATGGTTCATAAGGGGGTTGAGTGTGAGAGCGGTGTGCATGACCAGCTTGTACTGGGAAGCCTAATGCTCTCCCGAGATCTCCGCCGTACCTGCTGATCCTCGGTAGGTGCGTGCTCCTCCCACCCTAACAGCGTGTCGGCGGCTCGCCAGTCTGCCTGCGAATCTGCTCTTTGCCATCAGGTCGTTTTCGATCCTGCTACGAGGGGTTTTTCGGTGGGACAATCTGGGTACAATGCCGCCCACTTTTCCATCTGCTGCTGCGAGAGGGTGAATGGCCACTGTGCGTTCGGTTGTGAAGTCTGCGTCTGCCGCTCAATCCGTTTCTGAATCAGCCGGTCAGAAGAAGGCTGCCGCCAAACCGGTTCAACAGGTAACCGCCGCCGAGATGGGGGCGCGCCAGCGGGAAATTTCCGTCTCCGAGTTCTTTACCAAGAACCGGCATTTGCTCGGGTTCGATAACCCGCGCAAGGCGTTGCTGACGTGCGTGAAGGAAGCGGTCGATAACGCGCTCGATGCTTGCGAAGAAGCCGGGATTCTTCCGGAAGTCACCGTCAAGCTGGAGGTGGTGTCCAACGGCGCGCCGGTCGCACCCAGTCAGGCCTCCAGATTCCGCATCACGGTCACGGACAACGGGCCGGGCATCGTCCGCCAGCATATCCCACGGATCTTCGCGAAGCTGCTCTATGGCTCGAAGTTCCACCGCATGCGGATGAGCCGGGGCCAGCAGGGCATTGGGATTTCAGCCGCGGGCATGTACGGGCAACTGACGACGGGGAAACCGGTCAAGATTATTTCCCGCACCGGGCCGAAGGCGGTTGCCCATTATTTTGAAGTGCAAATCGATACGAAGAAGAACGAGCCGCTCGTTCATGAAAATAAACAGATTGAATGGAGCCAGCCGCAAGGCACGCAGGTTTCGATCGAGGTCGAGGGCAAATATCAAAAGGGCCGGGCGTCAGTCGACGAATGGCTGGAGCAGACGTCCATCGCCAATCCGCATGTGCGGCTGATCTATTCTCCCCCGGAAGGCGAGACGAGGGAATATCCCCGCACGTACCACGAGCTGCCGCCGTCCCCCCGGGAGATCAAACCGCATCCTTATGGCATCGAGTTCGGCATGTTGCTGAAGATGCTGCAGGACAGCAAGGGCCATTCAGTCTCCAGCTTCCTGTCCGGCGATTTCTGCCGGGTCTCGCCGCAACTGGCGGATGAGATCTGCAAGGCTGCCAAGGTTTCTCCGAACCTGAAGCCGCGTGACCTGAAGGGGCCGGCCGCGGAAACGCTCTATCAGACCATTCAAACCACCAAGATCATGGCGCCGCCGACGAACTGTATTTCTCCGATCGGCGAGCGGGCGATTCTTTCGGGGTTATATAAGCAGATCAAAGGCGAGTTTTACACGGCCGTGAGCCGGCCACCGGCGGTCTATCGGGGCAATCCCTTTATCATCGAAGCCGGGTTGGCGTTTGGCCACAGGCCGGAAGATCAGACCAAGCCGAAACAACCCACCATGCCGAAAGCGGAAGGCGAGGATGAGGAGACGGATTCAGAACTTGCCCGCGTAATCCGTTATGCGAACCGGGTTCCGCTGCTCTATCAACAGTCTGCCTGCTCCACATTCAAGGCCGTGCTCGGTACGTCGTGGAAGAATTATGGCGTGACGCAGTCGCGCGGCGCCTTGCCGGGCGGACCGATGGTGATCTTCGTGCATATGGCATCGGTGTGGGTGCCGTTCACGAGTGAATCGAAGGAAGCCATTGCGGACTACGATGAGATCCAGAAAGAAATTACCCTCGCGTTGCGCGAGTGCGGCCGGCGGTTGGGGTTGTTCCTGCGGCGGCGGGAGCGCGCGGCCAGCGAATTTCGGCGGCGCAACATTTTCGAGCTCTACATCGAAGAAGTGGTGGACGCCTGCAATCGTCTCAAGGGCGGCACTCTTGCCAAAGAGAAGTTGAAAGCGCAGCTCCAGAAGATTGCCACGTCCCGCACAGGCGGCCTCAAAACAGATGAAGCGCTGGGGAAAACCGGCGCGGGGCCGGAAGGCTTGCCCCATTCGATCATTGTGACCGCCGAAGGCGTGGAAGGCGAAATTGAACTGGCCACGCAGGTGCAGGCATCGGTCGCACCGGCGGCGGAGACCATGGTTATCACGCCGCATAAGGCAGATTCCTCTACGCCAAAAGACAAGAAGGGGAATGCGCCACCGCCGGCTTTGTCCACCGATAAGGGAGCCACGGACAAGAAGCCGAAGGGGAAATCGACGAAACTGGATAAGAAGGCTGCGCCGAGAGGAAAGAAGTAACACCGCATGGCGACGAAACAGAAAAAGACGACCGCTGTCGAAAAGAAGCTCATCGGCCTGGCGGACATTGTCGTTGCGGCGGCAGACCGGTCAAAAGACCCGACGTTCGCGATTCCCATTCGCGCCTTGTCGAACGTCTCCTTCAATGAGCGCAAAGGGCTCATTGAAATGGGGAGTAAGAAACAGGCCCGGTCATTCTTCAACGTCGGCATGGCTAAGAAGTTCATGCAGACGGTGTTGGTTGCCGATGCCCTGTCCGAATTGCAGCGCGCGGATCTGACGACGTCGTTGCGGGAAATTTACTATCGTACGAAACACACCATTCAAGACTCCCACGAGAACACGTTCGACACGCAAGACGAATCGGACCCGGTCATCGAGGACCTGGAGGTGTCACTCGCGGCCTTGCGGGAAGAGCTGCATGTGCGCGCGGAAAACAGCGGCAGCATCGTCGGGCCGGTCGTGTTCGGCGATGACGGCGACCGGGTGGATTGCGCCAAGCTCGGCAAGGGCGGCTACTCCGTTCCCTCGATTGTCGAACCGGAGTATCTGGAAATCCGCCGCTGCACCGCAGATTTTCTCTTGCTGGTGGAAAAAGGGACGCAGTGGAATCGTCTGTCGGAGGATAAGTTTTGGCGGCGGTATAACTGTGTCCTCCTGACCGGCAACGGCCAGCCGCCGCGCGGAGTCCGCCGCCTGGCGAGACGGCTTCATGAAGAGCACAAGTTGCCGGTGTATGTGCTGGTCGATAACGATCCTTGGGGATACTACATTTATTCCGTGATCAAACAGGGCTCGATCAATCTTGCGTTCGAGAGTCAGCGCATGGCGATTCCGAAAGCCAAATTCATCGGTCTGTCGTCCGCCGATCCGGAGCGGTACGAGTTGCCGCGCAATGTCGGGATCAAGTTGAACGAGAAGGATATTGCGCGTGCAAAGGAGCTGATGAACTACCAATGGTTCCAGAAGCCGGCCTGGCAGGCGGAGATCAAGCGCATGCTGACCAGCGGACTGAAGTACGAGCTGGACTCATTGGCGAATAAAGATTTCCAGTATCTGACCAAAAAGTATCTGCCGAGAAAACTCAAAGAAAAAGATTGGATCGATTAGTCGCCGTCCCCCGCCATGAAGACGCTACCTCCCTGGACGGCTCCGCTACGCGACTGGCAGCGGCGCGCGCTCATTGCCGTTCAAAGCCATCAGACCGCGGACTTTCTCGCCATGGCGACGCCGGCGGCGGGGAAGACCCGTTTTGCCCTGCGCGTTGCGCATGAGTTTTTCGCCAAGGGCGCCGCGCGCCGTATTCTGGTCGTCTGCCCGACGAATCATCTCCGCACGCAATGGTCGGAGGCGGCCGGGAAAATCGGGTTGCAACTCGATCCGACGCTGACGAACGATCAAGCCAGCGAAGCCTCCGATTATCACGGCGCCGTCGTGACCTATCAGCAAGTCAGTCTCGCTCCGGCGATCTTTCAACGGGCCTGCACCAGCAAGCCGACGTTGCTCATTCTGGATGAGTTGCACCATGCAGGAGACGGCAAGCACTGGGGAAAAGCGCTGCGCCAGGCCTTCGATCCGGCCCTGTTCCGCCTGATTCTCTCCGGCACGCCGTTTCGTTCCGACAATAATCCGATTCCCTTCATCCGGTATGAGCAGGGCGAGAGCCGCGCGGACTTTGCGTACGGCTATACGGAAGCCATTCGCGACAGTGTGTGCCGGCCGATTGTCTTTCCCAGCTATGAAGGCGAATTGACCTGGCTCTCCGACGGCCGCGAGCATACGGCGACCTTCGAGGATGGATTAAAGTTCGATCTCCAACGCGAGCGGTTAAAGACGGCGCTGCTACAAGAGTCCTGGCTGGGCCCGGTCATTACCGACGCGCACAAGCAGCTGGTCAGGCTGCGCAAGGAAGAACAGGCCGATGCCGGCGGATTGATTGTCGCCATGGACCAGGACCATGCCCGATGGGTCTCCGAGCTGATTGGGAAAATCACCGGCACCAAGGCTGTCGTCGCCGTCTCGGACGATCCGGGCGCGTCACGGACTATCGCGGCCTATTCCGATCATAAAAGCCAAGCCTGGCTGGTCGCGGTGAACATGGTGAGCGAAGGCGTGGACATTCCGCGATTACGGGTCGGAGTCTACGGGACTAACGTGCTGACGGAGATGTATTTTCGGCAGGTGGTTGGGCGGTTCGTACGCATGCAGGATGGGATGCCCAAACCGCAACGAGCCTGGCTCTACTTGCCCAAAGATCCGATCCTGGTCCACTACGCGCGGCAAATCAAAGCCGAGCGCGATCATGTGTTGGAAGACATCATGCCGGCGGGGCAGCGGGACTTATTCGGACGGGTGACCGTATCGAGTGTGAAAGAGTATATGCCGTTGAATGCCGTGGCGAAGCTCGACTCGCTCATCGGCGAAGAGGATCCGCGCGAGGAGGGCGATGCGCCGGCGGTGGATGTTGCCGTATCGCTGCACGAACGCAAATTGGATTTGCGCGAGACACATCGTCTCTTGGTGGCGTCGGTGGCGAGAAAAACCGGCGTGGACCACCGGCGGCTCAACGCGGAATTGATCGCGCGGACCGGAGGGCGTGTCGATCAAGCGACGACCGATCAGCTGCAGAAGCGCATTCAACTCCTGGAGCGCTGGCAAGACAAAGGCTATGACGGCAAACGATAACCGTATGCCGAAAACTCCTGCTGGCTCTCGGCTTGCCCCCTCATTCCGCTGAGTGTTAAGATTCCCCATCGATTTTCCTGGAGATCAGTTATGCCGAGTATCATGTTGTTGGTGTCGCCAAGCTGCGGAGCCTGCCCGTCAGCCAAGAGCCTGTGGAAGCAGCTGCGGGTGAAATACAGTTTCTCCTATCGCGAAGTCGATATCACGACGCCGGACGGTCAGGAATTGGCCAACCGCCATTCAGTGCGGGCCGTGCCCGCGACGATTATCGACGGACGGCTGACGTTCGTCGGTGTTCCGAGCAGAGAAAGCGCCGAAAAGGCGTTGTTACTGAAAATGAAGCCGCGCGAATAATAAACAGGATGCTGAACATGACCACCAGCTTCGTTCTCGGCTCGCAAGAATCCTCAACGTACCCCAAGGGTACGCCGGCGGTTCTTGCGTCCCCTGCGGCCTAGCTGGATGGTGCATGTTGAGCATCCTGAGAAATGAGCAGATCTTCAATGGTTGACGACGACGATTTCGAATTGCCGGATCTGCCGATTTACGACAAGGGGCCGCCGCCGGATTGTCCGATCTGCGGCGATCCGATGAAGTTTATTGACGGCGACTGGGCCTGCATCGACTGCAACGGAGAGTTGCTGGGTCCCGAGACAGGCTAGGTTTTGCGAGGTGAGGGATAGTCCGTGATGAGCGATAACCAAGACGTTCGTCCAGGTTCAGCCCTTCTGAGGGTTGCTCGTCGCCTATCGCTCATCATCCGCCACTGCCTCTGATGCTCCGCGTCATTGCCGGCCGTTTTCATCCGTCTCTTGAAGCTGCGCTTGTCGAGCAGGTCAGGTTCGCCAAGGCGCAGGATCCGTTCGCTCCGCTCGCCATTCTAGTGCCGTCGACGCCGCTTCTTGCCCGTGTGCGCGAGGTGTTGGCCGGTGAGTTACGCGCCACCCTCAATATCCACTTCATGACCTTCCATCAATTGGTGCTCCGCCTGGCGGATGAGCGGCGGAGCCGTCTCGCGCAATCTCCGTTGCACGTCGTCGGCGATCTGTTTTTTGAACAGTTGATTCGGCAGCTGGTGCAAGTCCGGCTCTCCGGCTTAGCGCCGCTGCAACAGCTCGGGCAGTCGTCTGGCCTGTGGGGCGCGCTCTGGTCGACGATTCGAGACTTGAAAGATGCCGGCGTCGATCCCGCCGTCGCCTTGCGCGGACTTGAAGAGGGCTGCTTCGACCAGGAGGATCGCGCCTGGTTGGAGGCATTATTCTCATTGCATGCCGCCGTTGAGAGCGCGGGAAAGGCCTTGGGCATCGGCACGCCCGACGATTTGGCCGAGTCGCTGATTCCGGAAGCCGATCATTCGCCGTTCTTGGGTTCCTTGCGGCAGGCATTCTATTACGGGTTCTACGATCTGACGCAAGTGCAACTGTCCTTATTCGAGGCTGTCAGCGCGGCTATTCCCGCGACGCTGTTCTTTCCCATCGAACAGGGAACAGCCTGGGGTTTTGCCCGGCGATTTTTCGACCGGTACATTCAACCGCGCGCGGCCAGCCAGGACACAATCGTACGGTTGCCTGATCCCGGCGAACCGGCGGCCGAGGCGCGCGTCGTTGTATCGGTGCGCAGCGTCATCGGAACGGAGGAAGAGCTCGCCTCGGCCTGCCGGACGATTCTCGACCTTGTCGAGACTAACGGGTATCGGTTTGAGGATATTGGGGTGGTTGCCCGCACGCTGGATCCCTATCGGACCCTTCTGTCGAGTGTGTTCGATCGCTATCGCATTCCATTTTCGTCGACGGCCGGCCGGCCGCTGATGCAGGAACCGCTGTGCAAAGTTTTGCTGCAACTGCTGACCTTGCCGCTCAACGATTTCTATCGCACGGCCATGCTGGATGTCGTGACCTCTCCGCTCTTTGCCTCGGATCTGCTCGCGCAGGATGCCGCTGGGTATCGGCCGGAACAATGGAAAATGGTCGTGCCGAACTTGCAGATTACCCGCGGCGTCGAAGAGTGGAAGCGGTTGGCGCAGGCCTCGACGATGACGCTGGAGTCCGCGGACGGCGAAGAACAAGGGGCGGCGGTCGATGGAGTGGACATTGCCGCCGATGTCGTGACGCTGCTGTGGCGGGTGATCGCCCAATTGCTGGACGATTGTTTAGCCTTGCCTCAACGAGGGACCGCCGGTCAATTGATCGCTGCCTCTCGCCGCTTGGCGCGCCTTCATCTGTTGTATCCAGATGACGGTGAAGCGGCCGATCCGGATCCATTCCAGGTCCGGTTGATGGCGGTTTGGAGTGCCATCGATGGCGTGTGGGCGACGCTGGAGACGTTGGAGTTGCTCGGGGAAGAGATGTCTTGGGCCGACTTTGTCGATCTCCTGACCAGCACGTTTGAACGGACCATGATTCCGCTGGAGCCGGTGGCGCATCGCGGCGTGAGCGTCGTCGATGCCATGGCTGCGCGCGGCCTGTCTTTTAAGGCAGTGATTGTTCTGGGGCTGAATGAAAAACTGTTTCCACGGTATATCCGTGAAGATGCGTTTCTCCGCGACTGGCATCGGCGGGTGCTCGATGCGACGCTGGGATTCAAGATCGATGAAAAGCTGGGCGGCTACGAGGAAGAAGCCTTGCTGTTTGAATTGCTCGTCCAGGGCGCGGCCCGCCGGCTCTATCTGTCGTATCAGCGGGCCGACGAGTCCGGTCGCGCACTGGCGGCCTCTCCTTTTCTCAACGAGGCCATCGAGCGGTTCGGCCTCGATGGGCGGATGACTGAGGCGGTGCCGCGGCGGTTGACGGATCGCATCGCACAGCGTCCCGCGTTGCAGCGCTTGCTGCCGCCGACCGAACTCGCTCAATGGATGGCGATGCGCGGACAGGACCCATCGGCGTTGCTGCAGGCGGCCGGCCGCGAGAGCGAAGGGTTTCAGCATGCCATGGGCGCGCTGGCAGAGATCGAGCGCGATGCGCCGCTGTTGAATGCCTACGACGGATTGACCGGCCCGCTCGATGCCTATTGGTCCCGCCTGCGCGAGCGCGGATTGGCTCCGACGCCGCTGGAACGCTATGCCCGGTGCCCGTTTCAGTATTTTGCTGCCGATGTCTTGCGACTGGAGTCGGTGCGATGGACGGTCTCGCAGGAACCGGATGCGGCATTACTGGGCGCGCTGTGCCATGGGGCCTTGAAGCGTTGTTACGAGCAGCTTCTGCCGACCGGATGGCCGGCCGAGCCGGTGACAGACGACACGATGGAGTGGTGTATTCGCTCGGCCGTGGATTTGGCGGCGCAGGATTGCGAGGCGCGTCATCGCACCGGCCATTACCTATTGTGGGAGTTGGCGAAGGAACAGGTCGTCACGCTGATCACCGCCGCGGTCGATACGGATGCGGACGCCTATGCCGAGGCGCCGTTTATGCCGGTTGCCTTCGAGCTGGATGCCGAGGGTGCGATAACTGAAGTCCTGCCCAATCCGTCTGCATCGGTAAAAATTTTGGGACGTGTCGATCGGGTCGACAGGCATCGAGATACCGGCGCGATTCGCATCATCGACTATAAGTTCAAGACCGGCGGATCGATGAAATCGGAGGATCGCAATTTGCTGCAATCCGCCATCCGAGGGTATCGCCTTCAGCCCCCGCTATATGCCCGCCTGCTCATGCCTGGCATGCCTCCGCCCGGCGATGTGCAATTCATGTTTCTGGCGCCGCAGTGGGAGTCGTCCATTGCGCGATCGACCTTCGAGGCCGCCGCGCTGTCTGGTGAGCTGGGGCGGCAGATTCAGCAGACGCTGCGGCTGCTCATCACCGGCCTTCAGGCCGGCCGGTTTTTTATTCTGCCCGATACCTATTGTGAACAGTGTGAATTCCGTGTCGTCTGCCGTCGGGAACACCAACCGTCCTGGTGGCGGTCCTATCGATCGGACGATGTGAAAGCGCAAAAAAGTCTTCGTCTGCAACGTGTGTCGGAGGAGTCGCGTGGAACCGATTCCTGATCGCCAAGCCCGTCATTTGGCTGAGACGACGTTCGACCGGAATGTGGTCGTCGTGGCCGGCGCCGGCACCGGCAAGACGACCTTGCTCGTCAATCGACTGGTGCATCTCCTGATGAAGGAGCCCCATCCGGTGACGGTGACTCAGATCGTCGCGTTGACCTTTACGAATAAAGCGGCGACGGAGATGAAGATCCGGCTGCGGGAACGGTTGACGGTCTTGGCCCATCCTGAGGCCGATGCGGCGCGGGCTGCGGATGGCGGGGCGGTCTCGCTGGCGGATCTGCGCCAGCGCTACGGGCTTTCGACGGATGAGATCGCGGCCAGGGCGGCAGGTGCCCTCCGGGATCTTGAAAAGGGACAGATTGGCACGCTGCATAGTTTCGCGGCCCATGTCTTGAGGCTCTATCCGCTTGAGGGTGGCGTAGACCCGGCCTTTCAGGAAGATGACGGACTCAGATTCGAAGAGCATTTTGGAATGGCCTGGGAGATCTGGATTGACCGGGAGTTGGGCCGGCTGGGCTCTCATCATCATCAGTGGCGGAAGGCCTTGAGCCTCGCCACGGTGGACGAGATGCGCGCCTTGGCGCGCGCGCTGTGCAGCGAGTTGGTCGATGTGGGGGCCGTGCGGGCGCAGATCGATGACGCGACGCTGAGTCCTACGCTCGTTGAGTGGGTGCGGCAATCGTATGAACGCGGGCAACGGCTTCTTGATGCGCATGACCGGCCGAAGCGGCGGAAGATCGAACAGATGCTGGCGGCCGCCGTAAACATGATGAAAGCCATCGTCGATCAGGGAGTGGCCGGTATCCAGGCTCTATCCGTTGCCGACCGCGATGTGCTCAAGAAAGATCTGGGCAATCCCGTTGCCGGATGGGACAACGATGAATTTGAATCGGCTCGTTCAATTATTCATACAGCGCAGGAATATCAATCGGTTAATAGTGACTTCTTCAAGCATACATTGACTCTTCTTGAGCCGCTGATCTCTGACGTTCGCCTCTCGTTCAGATTGAAGGGATGGGTGTCGTTCGATGGGTTACTCGCTCGGGCGCGCACGCTGTTACGGGACCATCGAGCCATCCGTGAGCGGATTAAGCAGGACTATCGCGCGGTGTTGGTGGATGAGTTTCAAGACACCGATCCTGTTCAGTACGAGCTTATGCTTGCGATTTCCGAACGCGCCGGTTCTCAGGCCTCAACCTGGCAGAAGATGGCCTTGGAACCGGGGAAACTCTTCATCGTCGGTGACCCCAAACAATCGATCTATGCGTTCCGGCGAGCCGATATTGAGGCGTTCGATCGCGTTGTGCAGAAAATTGAAGAGGATGGAGGAGTCGTTCAGACGCTGACCACTAATTTTCGGAGCGACGCGGCGGTATTAGGCCCAGTGAACGATGTGTTCGACCGTTTGTTTGAACGGCAGCCGCTGGTCCAGCCGGCCAATGTCAGGCTGGAAGTGCAGCCGCAGCGGCGTCCCTCAAGTTTCGATGCTGGGGTGCGCGTGCAGGTGACGCTGCCGGCGTCTGACGAGCGGGCCTTCGACGCCGCCGGCGCAACGCGAGCAGAAGGGGAAACCTTGGCGCGATGGCTCGCGGAGGACGTCTTGAGCCGTCCGCAGGTCAAGCCGGGGCATGTTGCCTTGCTCTTTCGGAAGCTGACGCAAGCCGACACCTATGTGGATGCCTTGCGCCGGTATGGGCTTTCCTATGTCATCGAAGGCGAGAAGCATTTTTACCGGCGACAGGAAGTGATCGACCTGATGAATGTGATCCGTCTGTTGGATCACCCGCACGACCATGTGGCGCTGGCGGGCGTGCTGCGAAGCCCGTTGGGCGGGTTGTCGGATCGCGCGCTTTACGAGCTGCGCCAGATCAACGGGTTCGAGTATCTGCGACTCGAGTCGCTATCAGGATGGGAGCATCCCGAGGCGTCGGCCATACGACGCCTATATGGGCATCTCGCTTGGTTGCATCGGCAGGTCGGGGCGTTGCCGTTGGCGGATGTGCTGGACCTCATATTCGACCGGCTGCCCATTCTTGAGATTGCCGCGGCTTCGGTGCATGGGGAGCAGGCCGTCGCAAACTTGCTGAAGGTCAAACAGACGGCGGCGTCATTGTCCGATCGCCCGCATCTGACATTGAGCGGGTTTGTGGAGCTGATGGTTGCCCGTCTTGATGAACAGCCGGACGAGGCCGAGAGTCCCTTGTCCGAGGAATCGTCCAATGCCATTCAGGTGTTGACGATTCATAAAGCCAAAGGGCTGGAGTTTCCCATTGTCGTTTTGCCAGGCCTGCATCAGGGGAGCGGAAGGGATCGAGGGGCGCCCCTCGTGACATTCGATTGGTCGAGCGGGTCATACGGCCTCTCGCTGGGCGGCGTGCATAATTTCGGTGCCGTGCTGGTGCAGGAGAAACAGAAGCTCAGGGAAGAGGCCGAGCGGCGGCGCGTGCTCTATGTCGGCATGACCAGAGCGAAGGATCTGCTCGTATTGTCCGGAGGGATGATGGGTCGCGCCGCCGGGGAAACCGTTTTGGGGATGCTGCAAGAGATTGGTGAGGGTGTGGTGGGGGCTGCTGAAACCGAAGCGCTCACAATCGGCTCCTCTACGATACCCCATCGGACGACGATGGCGCCGTCTCACCGTCGTTCGCGTCCGCCTGCTGAGGTGGGAGCGACTGTCGGCGCGCTCGATTCCGATACCGTCGCCGAATTGTGGCGCGCGCGGAATGATCGTTGGGAGGCGGCTCGCCGGACGCCTCGCTATCTGATTCCCAGCACGCTCGGACAAGACAAGCGGCCTCGCCCGGTCCGCGCTTCCGGGGGTGGAGCGGATCGAGAGGTCGGAAAGCTTGTCGGAATCGTAGCCCATCGTCTTCTTGAGCAATGGGATTTCCGCACGCCTTCTCATGAATTGCTCGATCGAATCGAGTCTATGACGCAGCAGGTATTGACCACGGAACAAGCCGGGCTGATGCCGGCCATTGCCGAGTCGTTACGCGAAGTTTTCGAAAGCTTTGCTGGGTCTGAGTTGTATCGGCAGCTGGCCTCGGCCACGATGTTGGGTCGTGAAGTGCCGTTCGCCATGCCGTGGGGCGAGGGGCAGATTGCGCATGGCGTGATGGATGTCATCTACCGCCTTGACGGCCGAATCTGGATTGGGGACTATAAGACTGACCTGGTGACTGAGAAGGATGTGCCTGAGCGGGCGGAGCGGTATCGAGATCAGATGGCACTCTATAAGGCTGCCGCCAAAAACAGCTTAGGCGTATCGGCGATATCCGCGCAACTCTTGTTCCTGCGTTGTGCCGTCGGCTATGAACTGTAAGAGGAGGCGGATCATGCGGCTCTCTGTCACGCCCTGGGATTCTTTATCTCTCAGAGAAACGAGTTTGCACTACATTCGGCAGAAATCCTATCTGGATCCTACGCCTGGCCAGCGGTTCTAAGCATGGCCGGGTCTCATTACCGCATGTCGGTGGAGTCTTTCTCCGAGGTCGTTCAGCAGGCGATGGCCGCATTGCCCGCTGAGTATGCCCGGTTGCTCGATACCGTGGCCGTGGTCGTAGAAGATGAGCCGCCTGCGTCGGTGCGGCGGGATTTAGCGATGGAGGAAGGGGAGGAGTTGCTCGGCCTGTACCAAGGTCTCCCGCTGAGCGAAGAGTCGTTCTTTCGCGCGGAAGGCCAGGCACCGGCGCAGATCTCGCTCTATCGCGGGCCGATTCTCCGGCAATGCGACAGCGAAGCGGAGATGGTGCAAGAAATCGCCGACACCTTAGTGCATGAGCTGGGGCACCACGTCGGGTTGAGTGACGACGAGATGCCCTATTGAGGATGCGGCATGGACCGCGAGCGTTCCAGCGACCGTTTGTGATAGCCCCACACCAGCATGAACAGGCCCAGCATGACCATGGGGGCCGATAGCATTTGGCCCATGGTGATCGGCCCTAGCACAAAGCCGATATGCTGATCGGGTTCCCGCACTAATTCCACGATCATGCGGCTGACGCCGTAGCCGGCGATGAATGTCCAGCACAGCGACCCTGGTGGCGGTGACGTGCGCGCGAGCAACCAGAGAATCGTGAACAAGAGAACGCCTTCCAGTCCAGCTTCATAGAGCTGCGAAGGATGGCGGCAAGCCGGTCCTCCCGCCGGGAAGACCATGCACCATTCCACATCGGTGGCGCGTCCGAACAGCTCTCCATTGATAAAGTTGCCGAGCCGGCCGCATCCCAGTCCGATAGGAGTGACCCCGGCAGCCAAGTCCGCAATGGTGTACACCGGCAGTCCTTGCCGTTTGCTGAACCAGACCAGGGCGATGATTGTGCCGATGAGGCCGCCATGGAACGACATGCCGCCTTCCCACACCGCCAAGATCTTCAAGGGATTCTGGGCATAGTAGGAAAAGTTATAAAACAAGGTGTAGCCAATGCGGCCGCCAATAAACACGCCGAAGGCCGCAAAGACGACCATGTCGTAGATCTGATCCGGAGTGAGCGGAATCTGCTGTTCGCGGACTCTGCGGCGAATCAGGAAGTAAGCGGCGGTGAGTCCGATCAGATACATCAAGCCATACCAGCGGAACTGGAGCGGACCGAGATCGAGAAACACCGGATCGATATGCGGATAGGGGAGCGCGGCAAACGAACCCATGAGACCTCCAGTAATTGACTGGCCGGGATCATAGGGAAGACGCAGTTTCAAAGCAAGATGAGGGGGAAGGGTAGAACGGCAAGCGCCGTGAGACCAATGCTGGGGCTGATTTACCGCGATAGGCCGAAGACTGTGAGATTTCTGTAACGGGTGTGTTGCACCCTGTAGAGAAAACGGCACCCTTCATGAGACGGTCCTAATTGTAGAACGCTGACGTGAGGAAATTCCGGCGGAATTACAGTGGATAGGTTCTGGCACGGTATCTGCTGTATCCATCGTCCAGGAGGGGATGATAGAGATCCTCACAAACGTTCACCAAGAACCAGGAGGCGCGCGATGTCGGAACAGGGAAAGCAAGCAGCCAAGGTGGCCGCGATGATTGCCGGTGGAGCCGTGATCGGAGCCGGATTGGGATTGTTGTTCGCGCCGAAATCGGGAGCGGAGACGCGCCGCGACCTTGGCCGGTATGCCAAGAAGGCGCAGGTGCAGGCGACGCGCTGGAGCCGTAATGTCCAGACCGGCGTGCAGGATGTCATGAATCGCGGCCGCCAGTTAGTGCAGCGCCGCGAGACCAGGCCGGTCGTTGAAGCGGCCTAATGCCGTGGCCGATAGCAGACGATGGTCGAGGCTGTAGGTTGAGCGAAGAGTCTGCGACTCTCGCTCAACCTAGGCCTTCGTTTCGGCAGCGCAACCGATGCGTTCAACACTTGGCGGGTGCAAACACTGTTTCTGTGTTGCGGCTCACGCAACATTCCCGCTACACTGCGCGGCATGCGCGAGTGGCGGAATCGGCAGACGCACAGGACTTAAAATCCTGGGTCAGCAATGGCGTGCGGGTTCAATTCCCGCCTCGCGCACCACGAACATTGTTGGATGTGAGTCCGGCCGGTTCGCAGATACGCACAAGAGCGGGATGTCCCAATGATTCGAATTCTTCTGCTTGCTCTTCCCATTCTGCTGCAGAGCGGCGTCTCTTCAGCGCTCGCGCAAAACAGTTCAGGCGCAGCGAATCCGCAGAACCCGTCGTCACTCAGCCTTCAAAATAGCCTGGATCCATCCGGTGGCACCGGTGCCGTTCCCTCGACCTCGTCACCCCAATCGACGACCGTACAGGGGATGGGAACCATCCCAAGCTCTACAAAACCCGGTTCATTAAATTCTGCTGGAAGAGGTTTACCTGGAATGCCGGGAGGCCTGTCCATCAAGGGGGCGCTGGGTTCCCAGGATCCCGCCTCCACCTACATGCGCCCTCAGACAATCGGCACTCTCGTCTGCGACCCGTTGATCGATGGTGTTTGCGACTAAACGCCTCCTGAGAAAAGGCTTTCGATTCTTTGGTTCTGATCGGCGCTCTTGAAGTGTCATTCCGGAGGAGATTTTGCATGCCGAAATATGCTGTGATGGTGGAAGGAGCAGGATGTATTGTTAAAGTGGAAAAACGGCCTCTTGGTAGGCTCAAAAGCCAGAAATTGAGTGTAGATGTTTTTTCACTACACGATTTGTAGAGGCCGCGGATCAACAAGAAGCCAGCATCAGAGTTCAGGCCTTGGTTAGGGCAGAAATAGATGCTTTAGTCTGCAACGAAGCAAATGATCCGTGGGAGTTATCCGTAGAAGAAGTATGGGAAGACGAAGAACAGTTTAATATACGTGCACCAGGATCAGGATGCACATGGTTCTAACTATGGGAGTGTCTGTCCTTGTGTCTGAGAGGGCGGGAGTCTTTTTATTGACATGCTCTTATAGGGTTGCGGCCGGGTAGCGGTTACCACTTGCCTAGCCAGTGGCGCGATCCGGCGAAATAGATGGGGATGCCGATCGCGAGATAGACCAGCCCTTGATTAAAATAATAGCTGGCAATATCCGGAGGCGTTAAGCGGGCGAGGAAGATGAGGGCGGCCGCGCAGATGGTGGTCCCTAGCGTCGTGCGTTTGGGACAAGGACGGAAACGGCCTTCGTCATACGAGCGGATCACCCACACGATTATCCAGGCCAGGGCGCCGACTCCCAGTGCCCCCGCTAAATCGGTGAGTCCGATCATGACGCTGTCGATGACGAGCTGTGAGGTTACGCGAGAGCCGAGATCGAGTTTCAGGCGAATGCCTTCTCCTGCGATGAGGAGCACGCCGATGATGGCCACGCCGATTGAGAAGTGCCAGTGGGTCAGCGGTTTTTCAAGCATTTGACTGCTTGAGGAGGGCGGTTGACCCTCGCGCAGCATTAAGCGGCGCCGGATGAGCGCCGTGAGGTCGTGACCGCAGTCGCAGGAGAGCGAAGAGTCGGGATTCGTCTGAAGACATCGGGGGCATTCAATGGGCATGTGGTGTTTCCTGCAGTCTGCTACAATGCAGTCGAACAAGCGTTACGACAGGGCTAGCATACCGCGAGATCATCATGCAGTCACGCAGATCCTACCGAATACTTGTTGCGATTGGGAGCCTTGCCGCCGCATTGGCCGTTGCCGCGGGCGCGTTTGGCGCGCATCTCTTGAAGTCGGTATTGGAGCCGCCGCAGCTGGCGGTGTTTGAAACGGCCGCCCGCTATCAGATGTATCATGCCTTGGGAATGATCGCGGTTGGATTGGCCGGGCAGCTGTTGAATCGTCCTCAGATGGCGCGCGCCGGCTGGTGTTTCGCGGCCGGGATCGTGCTCTTTTGCGGAAGCCTCTACGGTGTGTCGTTGCTGGGTATTCGCTGGTTAGGCGCCGTGACGCCGATTGGGGGCGTGGCATTTATCACGGGGTGGAGTCTCTTCGGCTGGTATGTGTGGCGCGAGAATGTGCCCACGCAAGAGTGAGTCTGCGAGGAGGCTGTAGCGTTAGGGTTTGCAGTCGCTGGTTCGTTTCCCGCTGATCGATCCCCATCCGCCTTGCGAGTTTACGAAGGTGCCTTCCAGGCCTTTCCCTTCTTTGGTGAATTGCAGACTGTCTTCCTGGATCTGACCGTTGCTTTCCCAACGGAGATAGACATTCTCACCGAGCACCACGGTCTCGACCAGGCCTGGAGGCAGGGGATAGTCAGCCCCTGGAGGAGGAAGGAGTATGGCAAGCTTCTGCTCCTGATGATGTTGCTGGTGATTGTGAATAATCCATTGCCAGGTGCCGCAGAGCTTGTTGCGCCCGCGCACCGTCCGCACACGATCTTTCCAGGTTTTGAGGTGCCACCATTCCGCGATGGCCCGCTGTTGCGCATCGAGCGCGAGTCGTCCCGCCGACAGGGCAAGTGTTGTGCGATCGGCTGCGGCGGCATCAGCTTTCGGTTCGGCTGTCTGCGTGAATTCCTTCGTCATGAGGGCGAGGGAAGGGATGGATGCCGCCGTCTGGATCCAAGCCACCGATGTGGCCGCCGGTGCGATAATGGGATTTGCGGGCTCACTCAGGGTCTGCATCACACGGTCGGCCGTTTGCCAGGCTGCTAAGTCGGCGACAAGTCGTTGGGCGGAGGCCGCCAGTTCTTGGACTCCCAGCTCTTTGGCGATTTTCGGAGGGATGTTTTTTGCGGCGAGCGTACTGGCGACGTCATGGAGTCCCAGGGCCGGTCCAATTTTCGCTGCGAAGAGAGCCACCGCCGCGGCGTTATCCGATACCGCTTCCAGTGCCGTGGCCTGCGCCTGTACGACCGGCAAGAGTTCCGCCGGCCCAGAGGAGGAGTCTGCGGCATAACCGGATGCTGCCGTCAGCAGACTGAGGAAAAGACCTGCCATGTTCAGGCATCGATTCATAGCTCACCAAGATCGGAATGGATGCGACAGTGATGGATGTCCGCTAGGTTCCTTGGAAGCAGGTTTTGAGAAACAGAGCTGAGCGTTCCCAGGCCGTGGCGGTGGTATCCGCGCGATAGGAGTCGGGTCTCATTTCATTACAAAAAGCATGCGGCGCATCGGGGTACGTGGCGATCTCGACTTTCTTACCATATTCAGCGGCGGCGGCGCGCAAGTGGTCGGCATGGTCCGCGGTCGCCCAGGTATCTCGCCCGGCTTGATGGTAGAGGATCGGGGAGACGGCGTCTTTCATCAGCTCCCGAGGCTGGAACATTTTTCCATAGTACGCCACCGTCGCGCGCAATCGCTTCCGTTGGGTCGCGAAGCGGAGCGCCAGCGAGGCTCCCATGCCATAGCCGACCACTCCATGGATGTTCCGTTTCGTGAAATCTTTGGTGTTGAGGAATTCGCAGCAGGAATTGATGTCCCGCAGCACCAGCGTCTCGTCGATCTTCGCCATGAGGGCCTCGCCGACTTCGTCGTTGGCGGTGACCATGCCGCCGATTCTGCCATAAAGATTGGGAATCACCACCACGTAGCCTTCACAGGCCAGGCGGGCGCCAAGATCCTTGATTTGCCCGGTCAATCCCCATCGGTCGTGCAGCAGCACAAGACTTGGGAAAAGAGTTTTTTCCTGCTGTGGCCAAAAGAGGATCGTTTCGACCTGCACTTCTTTCGGCATGCGAGTCTTGATGTACGGGTCTACCATCGCATCGCTATGGGTTGGGATCGGCACGCCGCTCGGAAACCGGGCGATGCCTGTTCCGATTTGATTTAACGTGAACGGCGCCGAATGTGTCGTGGTCATGGTGCGCAGCCCTTTCCAGCCCTATTTCAGAACAGCTATTTTCAATCGACCAAGATGGCGACTATAGGGAACCGTTCGCGGGAATGTCAACGGACGGTCGCCTCCTGAACGGATTGACCGGAATAGCTATCCTGTCTACAGTGCGGAGCGAGGAGTGAACATGTTGTTACCGTCAACCATCGGCCTGGGTTTGATCGGCGCCGGGCGCCATGGCCTGCGCTATGCCCGGCATGCGATTCATGATATTTCCGATGCCAGGTTGCAGGCGGTCTGCCGCCAACATCCCGAGCAGGGGCTTGACGTGCCTGGAAGCGAGGGCATCGCGATCTATGGGCGGCCCGAGCAGCTGATTGCCGATCCGCTGGTCGATGCGGTGATCCTCGTTGTTCCGCCGGTCCTTCATAAAGATCTCTGTCTTGCAGCGGTCGCGGCGGGGAAGCCGGTGCTCATCGAAAAACCGCTGGCGACCAGCTATCGCGACGCGCGCGCGATGGTCGAGGCGGCGGAGCGGGCGGGGGTTCCGTTGATGACAGCGCAGACGCTCCGGTTCGATGCCACCATCCAGTCGCTTCTGGCCGCCATTCCACGGATCGGCCGGCCTGCGCAACTGGCGTTGACGAGCCGCATTGAGACGAAAGGCCGGAGCGCGAATCATGCGGATGGATACGGCCGGCGCGGAGCGCTCTTGGAATTCGGCGTGCATATGCTCGATTTAGCGCGCCTGTTGACCGGAGAAGAAATTCATACGGTGCAGTGTGTGTTGGATCGTGTTCCCCCGGTTCATCCGGAGACCTTGGCGCAGGTGCAGCTTCAAACAGTCGGCGGGGTGCGTTGCGGCATTGAGGTTGCGCGGGTGGCTGAGGGACGGGTGGGGCGGGCTGAGGTCACCGGTCCAGGCGGGCAGCTTATCGCCGATTGGACAAACCGGCATCTCCGGTATACGGACAGCGCCTCCCGCAGCGAGGAATGGCCGATGCCACAGAGCCCGACGGTGCTCACCACGCTGCGGGAGTTTTTAGATGCGCTGCGGCGGCAGATTCCCATGCCGGTTACCGGTGAAGACGGCTGCCGCGCCGTCGAAATTGCCGAAGCCTGCTACCGATCCGCCGAGGCGAATGGCGCGACCATCACACTACCCTTGCAGGCATAGGGGCAGCGTTCGCGGCGAGCCCATTCACTCGCCGCGTCCTGTTTAGGCATCCGCGACGATGTGGGTATCGGTTTCTTCGACGCCTTCAATGGCATGGACTTTGGTAATGACAACGTCGGACAGCGTTCGCTCGTCTTGCACGTTAATAAAGACGAAAATATCCGGCCGGCCGAAGCAGGAGTGGGCCTGTTCCACTCCGGAAATTCTCTTGAGCGCCTGGACCACGTCCTTGGTCTTCCCGGCTTTGACCTTGATTAGGATGTACGCGCGTGTTGCCATGACTTCCTCCTTCGTGTGTTGCCTGAACTGATTCCGAACTCTTCATCGGACACTAACTGGTTCCTGCCCCTGGCATCTCCTTTCTGCGTGATGAAAATATCTGCTGGAACTCGAGACCGCGTGTGCGAAAGGCCTGCCGGGCGTCCCTCACCAACTGCATGAACCGGTGAAAATCCGCGACCGACAGATTAAACGGCGCGAACCCATGAGCGAGTTGTTGAATTTCTTCAGTCGAGCGCCGCGCTTCTTCATCGGACAACCGTTCCAGGAATTCGGCGGTCCATCCAGTTGTGCGAAGACTTCTGACGATATCCAAGGCTCTGGCCTCATCCGCCGGGGCGAACGCCTGCCGGACAAACGCCTGCACCACTGGGTCGTCGCTTTTGGTGAAGACTGACTGAAACTGGATGACGAACCGGATAATGTGATTCGCTTCCGGCGTGTTTTCTGGCGGCAGGACGTCCGCATCCTGCAAGGTGGCGAGCACTGCCATGGCCGAGCCAATGTGAGGCGAGGCAGTGTTAGAAGGTCGTTGTGACTGGACGGGCACGGCGTTCGAGGTCGAGTGAGCCCAGGCCTGTCCGGTCCAGCCAAACAGGGCGAATCCGCCGAGAGTGAGAGCCGCAAGAATCGCGCGTGCGATAGAGAGAGACGGCAACGAAAACGGGGCAACGCATCGGCGTGAACGCGGCATGCCGCGCATTATACAGTCTTATGGGGAGGGCAGCTACCCGATGTATTGGCCGTCCAGCGTTCTCTTGCAACGCGTTTATAGAGTTTCTATAATCCGCTTCCGTCGGGCACAGAAAGGTGTGACGTTCCATGCTGGCCAAGGTCGCGAGTGCTGCGCTCGTGGGGCTGGAGGCTCATCTTGTCGACGTCGAAGTCGACATTTCCGGAGGGCTTCCTCAATTCTCCGTGGTGGGGTTGCCGGATGCGACGGTCAGAGAAAGCCGGGATCGCGTCCGTGCCGCGCTGAAGAACACCGGATTTCATTTTCCCGCCAAACGTATTACCGTCAATCTCGCTCCCGCGGGCATCAAGAAAGAAGGGTCAGGGCTCGATCTGGCCATTGCCATTGGGATTCTCGTTGCGGAAGAAGTCATTCCGCAGGAGGCGCTGGATCGGCGAGTCCTATTGGGAGAACTCTCGCTGGACGGGCGCATCAAGCCCATCACCGGCGCGTTATCGTTCGGATTGGCCTGCCGAAAAACGTATGACTTGCTTTTGCCCGCCGCGAACGGGGCAGAAGCGGCGCTTGTTGACGGCGTGCAGGTCTATCCGCTGCACACGTTGCCGGAAGCCGTCGAGTTTCTGAGTGGAAGGCAGGGGCTCGCGGCCTGCGTGTCGAATGTGAGCCATCTTGAAGCGTTACGGCCGGCGGACGATGACGATTATGCCGAAGTGCGCGGACAGGATCACGCGAAGCGGGCGTTGGAAGTGGCGGCGGCCGGCGGCCACAATCTTCTGATGGTGGGGCCGCCGGGATCGGGCAAGACGATGCTGGCGCGACGGCTGCCGTCGATCCTGCCGATCATGGAGCTGGATGAAGCGATTGAAACGGCCAGAGTGCATAGCGTTGCGGGACAGCTGACGCCGGATCGCCCCTTGCTGATGGTCCGGCCCTTTCGCGCTCCGCATCATAGTATTTCAGATGCCGGCCTCGTCGGCGGCGGGGCGGTTCCGAAACCGGGCGAGGTGTCGCTTGCGCACAACGGCGTGCTTTTTCTGGACGAGTCGCCGGAGTTCAAGCGGCCTGTGCTGGAAGGATTGCGGCAACCGCTCGAAGACGGCCAGGTGACGCTGACCAGGGCCAGCGGAACGATCCGGTATCCGGCCCGGTTTATGTTGATTGCCGCGATGAATCCTTGTCCCTGCGGGTATTATGGCGACCGCTCCCGACCCTGCGTCTGTACGGGGCCGCAGATTCGCCGCTATCGCGCCAAACTGTCGGGCCCCTTGCTCGACCGGCTGGACCTGCATTTGGAGGTGCCGCCGGTGCCGATTCGAGAGTTGCGCCATGAACAGCCTCCGGCAGAAAGCTCCGCCGCCATTCGCGCCCGAGTGCTGGCGGCGCGGGCGCGGCAACAGGCGCGGTATCGGGATCAGGGGATTTACACGAACGCCCAGTTGAAGCCCAGACTCGTGAAGCGGTATTGTGGGCTCGCGGCTGGACCTCAAGAGTTGCTGGAACAGGCTATGGCCAGGCTCAATCTGTCGGCTCGCGCGCATGGGCGGATTGTGCGGGTGGCCAGAACCATTGCTGATTTGGCCGGCTCTGATAAGATTGAGGCCATTCATGTGGCGGAAGCCATTCAGTATCGGGCGCTTGACCGGGCCATTGAGGTGTGACGCAACGTGCTGAGTACGATGAAAGTTTTTGCATGGTGGTTTATTGTCGGAGCGACGATGGCGCTCTCGGTGCTGATGCTGCAAGGCGGCATTCGCGATGTCATGCAGGCCCAGGGGTCGGTCTGGACGCTAAAGCTGGCAGAACTGCTCACCACCATTATTGGCGGCGGTCTCCTTGGAGGCTGCATCGCCTTGATTCTCGATCGCATCAAAAAATCATAAACGAGTCATTTTTTACTGACGGCCGGTCATACGAGGGGAACCATGGATCTTGAAGTCGGATCGAATCTCTATCGCAATACGGATGGCACGATTGAAGTCGAAGGCGTGCCGCTTATCCAAGTCGGGCAGCATCCGTCGACCGGATCCATCTTGCTGAGTTTCGCGCTGTTCGACCAGACGGGGAAGATGCTCGTGAAGCTGGTCGATAGCACGATCATGTTTAACGAGCGGCGTGCCTACGATGTGAGCAAAACGCCCAAGACCGTGACGTTGAAAGAGTCGGCTTCGGGAAAAGTGTTATTGCAGTTCGACGTGAAGGCGCCGAATGTGGTGGTGTTTTCAAAGGGAGAGTTTCCCACAATGAAAGGCCACAGCTTGGAAGTCTCGTCGAAGGAATGGAAAATCGACAAGCTACGCGCCAGCGGCACGACGCAGGATGTGAACGGCGGCGCGGTCAAGCTCGGCTAGCGGAAGGCCGATCGGTCGATCGATCAGCCTTCCGCCGTCACCGTTGGAATAATCGCCAAGCCCTTGTCGCTTCGATCCACGGAGGCGGTTTCGCCGTCCCGCAATTCCCCCTTGACCAAGAGCCGTGCGAGCGGCGTTTCCAGTTCTTGCTGAATCAGCCGCTTGAGCGGCCGCGCGCCGTAGATCGGATCGTAGCCGCGCTCCCCCAGATAGGCGAGTGCCGCCGGGGTGATGGCCAGCTGAATGCGCCGCTCGGCGAGCCGTCCCCGCAATCGCTCCAGCTGAATCTCCACAATCTTGACTAACTGCGCCGTGGCGAGCGGATGGAAGACCACGGTTTCGTCCACGCGATTCAGGAATTCCGGGCGGAAATGCTGCCGGAGTTCTGCCATGACCACCGCTCGCATCGCATCGTAAGAAGCGCCGGTCTGTTGCGCCTCAAGGATCTGCGGGCTGCCGATATTCGACGTCATGATCAGGACGGTATTTTTAAAGTCGACCGTCCGGCCTTGAGAGTCGGTCAGCCGGCCATCGTCCAAGATTTGTAAAAACACGTTGAAGACATCCTGGTGCGCTTTTTCGATTTCATCGAAGAGCACCACGGAGAAGGGGCGGCGACGCACCGCTTCAGTCAGCTGGCCGCCTTCCTCGAAGCCCACATAGCCGGGCGGCGCGCCGATCAGGCGGGCGACCGTGTGCTTTTCCATATATTCCGACATGTCGATACGGATCAGATTATTTTCATCGTCGAAGAGCACGGCAGCCAGCGCGCGCGCCAGTTCGGTCTTGCCGACGCCGGTCGGCCCGAGAAAAAGGAACGATCCGATCGGCCGGTTGGGGTCTTTGATGCCGGATCGCGCTCGCAGCACCGCATCGGCTACCGCGCGCACGCCTTCATCCTGCCCAATGACTCGTTGGTGCAGCAGGTCTTCGAGCTTGAGCAGCTTATCGGATTCGCCTTCCAGTAACCGCGAAACCGGGATGCCGGTCCAGCGGCTGACGACGGCGGCGATCTCGTCCTCATCGACGTCTTCCTTGAGCAGCCGGTTCTGATCCTGCTTTTTCCCCAAGGACGTTTGCTCGATGGCGAGTTCCCGTTCCAGGCGGGGCAAGTCTCCGTAGCGGAGTTCCGCCACGCGGTTGAGGTCGTAGGCGCGCTCGGCCTGTTCGATCTTCTGTTTGATATCCTCGATGGCTTCCCGCGTTTTACTCAGGCGTCCGACAGACGCTTTCTCGGACTCCCATTGAGTTTTGAGCGTGTGAACGGTGCTCTGCTTCTCGGCTAGTTCCGTTTCGAGTGTGGCTAATCGCGCGACGCTCGCCTGATCCTTCTCTTTCCGGAGGGCTTCGCGCTCGATCTCCAGTTGAAGCACTTTACGGGAGGCCTCATCGAGTTCAGCCGGCAGGCTGTCGATTTCAGTTCGCAACCGCGCCGCCGCTTCATCGACCAGGTCGATGGCTTTGTCCGGCAGGAAGCGGTCTGCGATGTACCGGTTTGACAACTTGGCCGCCGCTACCAGCGCGCTGTCCTTGATGCGCACCCCATGATGCACTTCGTACCGCTCTTTCAATCCTCGCAGAATCGAAATTGTATCTTCGACCGACGGTTGATCGACCATGACAGTCTGAAACCGCCGTTCGAGCGCCGCATCTTTCTCAATGTGTTTGCGGTATTCATCGAGCGTGGTGGCGCCGATGAGGTGCAACTCGCCCCGCGCGAGCATGGGCTTGAGCAGGTTGGCCGCATCCATCGATCCTTCGGCCGCGCCCGCGCCGACGACGGTGTGCAGTTCGTCGATGAACAGTAATATTTGCCCTTGCGAGGACTGGATTTCCTTGAGCACGGCTTTGAGCCGTTCTTCGAATTCGCCGCGGAACTTCGCGCCGGCCACGAGTGCGCCCATGTCCAGCGTAATCACTCGTTTCTGTTTCAGTCCTTCCGGGACATCGCCTTTGACAATTCGGATGGCGAGGCCTTCGACAATGGCCGTCTTGCCCACGCCGGGCTCACCGATCAGGACAGGATTGTTCTTGGTGCGCCGGGAGAGAATTTGAATGACACGGCGAATTTCGTCGTCCCGCCCGATGACGGGGTCCAGCTTTCCCTGCCCTGCCGCCTTGGTCAGATCGCGGCCATATTTTTCAAGCGACTGGTAGGTGCTCTCAGGGTCTTGAGACGTGACGCGTTGATTGCCGCGGACTTGCTGCAGGCCGGATAGCAATCGATCCCTGGTCAGGCCCAGCTTTTTGAAAATGCCGCCTTCTTGCACCATCGCCAGCAGCACATGTTCGACGCTGAGATAGTCGTCTTTCAATGCCGCTTTTTCGTCCTCGGCCTTGGCGAGCACTTGGCTCAGCCGATTGGTGACATGTACTTGCCCAGGCCCGCCGCTCGCCCCTTGGACTTGCGGCAGCTTGCCGAGCGCCTGCTCTGCCGCCTGGCGAACCGCCGGCAGCGCGATGCCGGCTTGCTCCAGCAGGGCAGAGGTCGTTCCGCCTTCTTGATCGAGAAGAGCGAGTAGCAAGTGTTCGACATCGATGCCCTGATGATTGCGGCGCATGGCATAGGCCGAGGCCGTTTGCAGGGCTTCTTGAAGTTTCACGGTCATGTTGTTCATATCCACGGAAATTCCTCCTCGACAGGTGCATGAGGTGCCGATGCCTCTTTAATAATCATCGATCATCGCCGGTCAAGCCATGCGGAGAGATTCTCTCTTTACCGAGCCAGTTCTTGACCGGCTGGCCATTCCAGACTATGGTGCAATGTTCTGTCACCGGCGAGGGTTTTCATTGTCGAGCTGGTTGCTATGATTCGGTTGTGCCATTCAATGAGGCGGTGAGTTCTCCTTATGTCGAACCAGGTGTCTTCGTTGATCGATCTCTACCGGCAAGCGGGTGCGGCTACGGTGCGTTCGCTCCGCCATGGCTGGGTGGCCATGATCGCGCTGGTGGGATTCGCGCTGCTCTTTGTCGGGGTGTCTCAATTCGCGGGTTCATTGGGAATCGTGGGAGGGTTTCTTCTTGGAGCCCTCAATGCGCTGTTGGTGGGGGCGACGCTTTCGCTGATCGAGCAATCGCTCAGCGGCACCCGTTCGCTTCACTTGCAGGACATCCAGGACAGTCTCGGAAGCTACTTTTGGGAAGTGATCGGAGTCGGGTTTGTGTTGTGGCTCCCTATCATGGCTCTCGATATGGGCACTCAAGCGAATCCCTATGGCCAATTTCTCTCGTCGGCGGTGCTTCTGCTGCTCTTCATTTTGCTGAATCCGGCGCCGGAGGTGATTTATCAGGTACGGCAGGATTCTCCGCTAGAGGTACTGAAGACCTGCTATGAATTTGTGTTGGAGAATTGGATCGAATGGTTTGTGCCGTTTGGGCTGCTGATTCTGCCTGTCGCCTTGTCGCCATCCGGGTTTGAGCAATTTATCAGACTCTCAAGCCGTCTAGGTCGGGGAGCCGGGCTCGATTTTTTTCAGCTTCTGATCCTTCCCTTCACGATTCTCGGGGGATGGTTTGCCTATCTTGGAATTCCTGCTGACGCCTACTGGGTGTTGGCGATTCTTCTTACTCCTCCTGTCGCGATGAGCATTCTCCTGTTTCGCGGCCACCTCTTTGCATTACTCCACCGCTCTTCTCGCCGGCAGCGCGAGTTCGCCCGTCGATTCGATAGCGGTCGATAACGGATCGACTTGCTACTGTTCCCGCGGAACGCGCTCCCACTGCATGTTTGAGGGGATGCGAGACGGAGAGATTCCATCCAACATGCTGGAATGCACGAAAGGCCGTGCCGCAAGGGTTGTCGCAACAAGTGAAAGTGGCGTATGGTTTTGCCTACACGCTGATTCTGATCGATTTTTTTTGACCGGGCGAAGGCTTTTCAGATTATGAGACTCTCAATATTTGGGCGATTAGTTCTCACCTGTCTTGTGATTATTATCGTGATGGCAGGAGTCAATCTCTATGCCTTATTCCAGCTTCGCCAGCTCACGGCTCTCAGTACAGAAATGGCGTCGGTGCACTATCCCGCGGTGGAAGCGGCCAAGCGGCTGCACGAGTCGTTGTTTGCGCAACTCAACAGCGAGAAAAAATATCTGGCGACGAAAGATAAGGCATTCCTGACAAACTTTAATGAAGAGGTTGAAGAGTTCCAGAGAAACCTGCAGCATCTCCGCGATCGCGAAATCGCTCCTCATGCCATCATGCTGCTTCAAGAGGCCGGGCAGCTGCTTCAAGAGCGTCTAGTTCTTTTTCATAATGAATTCGAGCCATCCGGCGATCGGGTGGGTGGCCATAAGGGAGGATATGAGAACCGTCGAGATGCTATCATGGATCGGATGTCTGCGACGATTCAAAGCTATATCGATGTGCATGAGGCCCGAGTGAGTGTGGGGGTCAGCGAATCGCGCGCCAGCGCGGCGCGGGCGGAGGCCGTCACGGAGCAGTTGGTCTTGGTTGCCTTGGTCTTCGGGCTTGGCCTCGCGGGAATTGCCAGCTACAGTATCTTGCGGCCACTGCGTCAATTGCAGGGGCATATCAAGCTGATCGGGCAGGGAAAGTTCGGGACGCCCTTGGAAATTACCGCACCGTCGGAGCTGCGCGATCTGGTCGATACGGTGAACTGGATGGGGGGAAAGCTTCAAGAACTGGACGACATGAAGTCGGAGTTTCTCGCCCACGTCTCGCACGAACTGCGCACGCCGATGGCTTCTATCCAGGAAGGGACTCATCTACTCCTCGATGAAATCCCAGGGCCGCTCCTTCAAGAGCAGCGGACGACGCTGAGGATTATGGCCGATAGCAGCCGGCGGTTGATTCACCTGATTTCAACGATTCTCGATCTGTCTAAGATGGAAGCCGGGATGATGGAATATCGGATCGTTCCGATCGATCTGAATAGAGTCGCAGATATTTCCGTTAATAAGGTGAGTCTCTTGGCTGACTCCAAGCACGTTCAGCTTCTGATGGAGCCCTTAAAAGAACGGTTGTGGGTGAAGGCCGATGCGCCGCGCATTGAACAAGTATTGGACAATCTCTTATCCAATGCCTTGAAATTCAGCCCCGAAGGCGGCATCGTTAAGCTGCACATGGTTCCCGATCATAAAGCGGGGGTTTTGGAGGTGTCGGTCTCCGATGCCGGGCCCGGCATCGCATCGGAAGATCTCCCGCATATTTTTGAGCGGTTTTATCAAGGGCGAAATAAGGCCAAGAATGCCTCCGTTGGAAGCGGTCTTGGATTAGCGCTGGCAAAGAAAATTGTGGAAGCTCATAGTGGCCGGATCTGGATTGAGGGTGAGGCTGGAAAAGGAACGACTGTACGGTTTATCCTACGGTTAACCAAATCTGGCGGGACAAACTGAAGGTGACTATGAAGAGTGCCGCATTATGGATTCTTTCTCTTGTGGTAGGCGGATGCGCGAGCTGGGGATCGCCATTGCCGCTGAATCAGCCGTTTTTTCATGTCGACTCAGGAGAATCCAAGCTCTATCAGGCATTTGCAAAGAAGCAGGACGCCATAGTTCAGAAGTGCAACGAAACGAGTTCATGCGACCATGCGTATTTTACCCGTGGCCTCTTAGGATTGTACGAAAGCCGCGAAGTTGCTGAAAAATACTTTGGAAAAGTTCTCGCCGTTGCGCCCAAAAGTCAGTTAGCCGCCTCCAGTAAAGCGTGGTTAAAACTGTTGCAAGATGGAAGTGGTTCGAAGGACCCTTCGTGGATGCAGGCCGTGCTCTCGGCTTCTGCTTTGGCCGACGCGAATAGCTCTTTCAGTCAAACAACGGATCGCCTGGTGCGGGATTTGCTTGATCGTGAAGTGATCATGCAGCAGCTACGTGCGACGAAGGATGTCGATGCGCAAACGATTGACGCGCTGCAACGGCAGATTGCCGATCAAGAACGAAAGATCGAGACATTGACGTTGAAAAAGGACAAAGACGGTCAGAAAACCGCTTCCGAGCAAGGATCCGTTCACGCATTTCAGAAACAAGTGATGGAACGCGATAAGAAGATCGAGGAGCTTTCAAGCCAATTGGAGGCATTGAAGCGGATCGATCAAGAAATGCGAGAGAAGGTTCGACCGATTCGCCCGCCATCAGCGCCCGCGCCCGTTCCCGTGCCGGATCCCGCGCCCGCGCAGTAAGGAGCCTATGGACAAGGAACACATTTTAGTCGTCGATGACGATGAAGGGTTGCTGCATTTGTTGAAAATGCGGCTCTCCGCAGGGGGATTTGTCGTGACCGCGTGCACAACCGGGCATGAGGCCGTCGCTGAAGCGAAAAAAAAGATGTTCGACCTCGCGATTACAGATCTCCGGCTGCACGGAGAAGATGGATTGGATGTGACGGAAGAGCTCTTGCGGATTCATCCGCAGTTACCGGTGATTATTCTGACCGCCCACGGCAGCATTCCCAATGCGGTCGAGGCGATGCAGCGCGGCGCTTTCGGGTATCTGACCAAACCGTTCGACGATAAAGAACTGAAAGCCACCATTGAAAAGGCGCTGGTGCAACAGCGCATGAGCAAAGAAATTCAACGGCTCAAGTCGCTGGTCAAGGAGCTCTACGGACTTGAGAATGTCGTCGCGCGGAGCCCGGCGATGCAACGGCTCTTTCAGCAGATCGCCCAAGTGGCGGATTCCGATGCGACCATTCTTCTGTTCGGCGAGACCGGAACCGGCAAAGAGGTGATGGCAAGGGTGGCGCATACGAACAGCCGCCGGAGCAAAGGCCCCTTTGTTGCGCTCAACTGCGCGGCTATTCCCGAAACGCTGTTCGAGAGCGAGTTGTTTGGGCATGTGCGTGGAGCTTTCACCAGCGCGCACGGAGCCAAGAAAGGCCTGTTTCAAAGCGCCAACGGCGGGACGATTTTCCTCGATGAAATCGGCGAGATGCCGCTCTCAATGCAGGTCAAGTTGCTGCGCGCGGTGCAAGAGCGCGAAGTGCGCGAAGTCGGTTCTGATCTCTCGACCAAGATCGACGTGCGCATCATTGCCGCCACGAACAAGGATCTCGGCGAAGCGGTCAAGAACGGCAGCTTCCGAAACGATCTCTATTACCGGATCTCCGTGGTGCCATTATTCATTCCGCCGCTGCGAGACCGACGCGACGACATTCCGTTGCTTGCCCAACATTTCCTGAAAATCAGCAACCAGCGGGCGAATAAGGATGTCCGCGGGTTTACGCCAACCGGATTGCATCGCTTGATGGTGAATCCCTGGCCGGGCAATGTGCGTGAGCTGGAAAATGCCATTGAGAAAGCCGTGGTCATGACCAGGCAGGACATGATTACGCCGGATCTCTTGCCCTCCGTCGGAGTGTCTCCCGATACGCCCTTGAAGCCTCTGACAGAGGCGAAAGAAGAATTCGAGCGGACCTATCTGAAGAATGTGCTTCAACTGACCGGCGGAAATATCTCGCGCGCCGCGCAGTTTGCCGGCCGGTATCGAGCAGATTTTTATAAGATGTTGCGGAAGTACGGCCTGCACCCCTCGACCACGAAGGGCAAGATCGAGTCTGATGTTGAAGAGCTGGAAGATGAATCGACCTTGATGGAGGCTGACCGGTAATTTCGTCCGAGTACCACCTGTAGAATGTGTGGAGCTGGCGAGAGGAATTGAACCTCCAACCTGCGGTTTACAAAACCGCTGCTCTGCCATTGAGCTACGCCAGCCAAGCGTCAAATATTTCAATACATTACACTACTGCTTCGGACGCCTCAAGTGCCGAATGCGGCTGAGCGTGACAAAATCGTGATAGCCGCCTCGTCCCCAGCCGATTCAGCATCTCGATGCCTCGTCGCAACGACTCCGTGGAATGGTGCGCGTATTGTTGCGTCATTTTCGGGTCCTGATGCCCCACCAACCGTTGCACTGTGTAGGGATCGACGCCGTTCTGACAGAGCCGCGTCGCAAACGTGTGCCGCAGATCGTGGAAGCGGCAGTTTGTGATGCTGGCCCGGGTCAGCGCCCGGCGAAAAGGCCCGGTTCACGGTGCCGAGCGTCCGGTGGTTCCCCGTGCGGTTTGCGAAGACCACAAGGCTCCCAGTTCCGGGGCGACTCTGTTGGCGCTACAGCACGGCCAGCGCACGGTCGCTTAACGGGATGGTGCGCGGCAGTCCGTTCTTGGTCGTGGCGGCCGCCACGGTGAGCGTCCCCTGATGCCAATCGACATGCGGCCACTGGAGGGTCAGGATTTCGCCCAGCCGGAGTCCTGTTTCGACAGCGAACTCAACGAAGTCACGGAGCCAGACCGGACAGGCCGCGAGCAGCGTTGAAATCTGGAGGTGGAGCTGCAACGCGTCCCGGCTAGCTTTGGCCTGAGCCGTGGCGGTTGTATGCGCAGCCTGCAGCTTGTTCTGGCCGTATTCAAGGCTGCGCGTGTGTGGCCGATCTCATCAAGCTTGAGAAGGGTTTGAATTTCCTCGGAACGCTTGGTCGGTTCGACAAGAATGAAGCGGAGGATCTCCGCGCCGCGAAAGCGCGATTTCAGGGTGGTCGGCAACTTCGGCGAGAGCGGCTTTCACATCATCGTCAGCAGGGAAGATTTTTGGGTTCTTGGGCGTCGAAATCTTGCGGGGAATCGTCGCCGATTTGTTAAGGGCTGGGAGGAAGACCTTCAGCTCGACTAAGGTCGCATCGAGTAACTTGGTTTTGTCCACATGTGGGCCGTGTTCAGAAACGGACAGGCCCTTGGTTCCCCCTCCGGTGAGGCGGCCAATTTGTCCGGTGAGACCGAATTCGATGGCGTCGATGACACCGCTCTTACTCGAGCCGTTTGGGCCTGAAATCGCGAAGGTGCTCTTCCGGAAATCGATGTCGAGCTTACGGATGCCACGCACTTCCTCGATGTGGGCTGTTTCGAGTTTTATCATTTCATGCCAGTGCCAGCAGGAAGGGAGAAGATGCGCACGAAATCGTCGATTTTTGGCTTCTTGCCGTCGGCGAGTAAGATTCGCAATTCTTTAACCTTAGCGGGGTCCACGTCCTTGGAGCCCGCCAACTTGGCAAGAAATTTCTCGGCTATCTTTTGTTGAAACGTAGCCATGGACCGGACCTTCCCCCAATTCAGTGGACACCTGGTTAAGCGACTGCCGCCCGCGCTTCGTACTCGGCCGAGGAGTCGTAGCCAAGGGGCGAGTGTCGGTGCATAGAACATCTCGATGTATTCGAAAATGTCCTGCTTCGCTTCGTCTCGTGTGGCGTAGTGTCGATGATAGACCATCTCGCACTTGAGTGTCCCGAAGAAACTTTCGACGCAGGCGTTGTCCCAGCAGTTGCCTTTGCGGCTCATGCTGGGATGAAGCCGTACCCATTGAGTATGCGCTGGTGGCTCGTGGCAGCATACTGACTGCCGAAGTCCGAATGGTGCCGGAACCCCACCCTGGGGGACCGGTTCGCCAGCGCTGCGTAATTCGGCTTTCTTGACCACGTGTTCCGGCAATCTTGCTCACCTAATTTCATGGTGCGATCGGGGCTTCATTGGTCATGATCCGTGAATCAGCAACCCGCGGGCGGGCGCGTAGTTCTCAATGACCATGCGGCGCCGAGATCACCATTGCCGACGGAGAAAAGAACTGCTCATGCTGTGCGTGCCACCGACGTCGGTGCTTCTTTAGTACAAACGCAACGTGACTTAGAGCGGGTTGTGATAGCGAGATTCTTACTCTTTTCTACCCTTTTGTTGGCGAGTAGGAGTCGCTCTACCATCTACTTTTTGTCGGTCTGTGCCCCGAACGATGTGTGGAACAACCTTGCGAAGATGTTGTTCAAATGCTTGTAGATGATGGGCGCGTGCCTTGTTTTTAAACCAGATTGCCTCGAACGTGATCCGAACCTCCTGACCAGTACGATCTTTGATCGGATAGGTAAGCTGTCGACCCTCCGTAATCTTCGATTTGGGTAAGATCGCCGCTCCCATCCCGAGAGCTGTCCAATCTTGAAGGACGTGATAGCTCAATGCCTTTCCGGAATATTCCTTTAGGGTGCCCTTTTGGCTGCGAAAAAGCGCTCGCGTCACACGTGCTAAACCGCAGGCATCGGGAACCATCACATAGGTCTCATTGGAAATGTCCTTCAGATTGACCGATTCCCGCCGTGGCACCGTGAGCCATCCTGGTCCGGGCGGAATGAACAATAAGGGCTCATCATAGAGAATGGTGGTCGACCAACGTTTTTTGGGAGTGTCTGCCATCCCGAACACGTAATCGAGCAGCCCTCGATCAAGCATTTGATAGAGATCCGTCATGTTCATCTCACGAAGCACGATGTCCACTTTCGGGTTGTCACGACGAAATGGCTCAATCATGAGTCCGAGCAGCGATGCATCCACGAGCGGAGACGTGCCGATGCGTATGAGGCGTTGATCCGGATGAAGGAACACATTCGCCTGAAGGGCGAGGACGGTTTGCGCTTTGAGTATCTCTGCCATGTAGGGCAAGACGTGCGCACCGAAGGGCGTCAGCCCCACCCTGCGGGTGGTGCGAATAAACAGACGCGCCCCCAGCTCATCTTCAAGTTGCGCAATGCCGTTCGAGAGCGTCGGCTGTGTCACACAGCATTCCGCGGCTGCCAACGTGAATGAACCAGTGGATGCGACGGACGTCACGAAGCGGAGCTGGCTAAGATTCATAGCTTGTATGAATAAATGGTATTTAAAAAAAGAATTTCTCAATGAATGATCTAATCTGTTTAATTATAGAAGCTTATTGAGACACATTCCACATTCAGCGTGAGAGGAGGACACAATGGCTTATCTAGAGATCACCCTGAAGGTTGCAGCGCGGGATCGCGCGGCGGCGGCAGAAGTGTACACGAAATATCGAGACCCCTTCTTAAAGCAGGTCACTGGGGCCAAATCCAAGGAATTGTTGGCCAGAGATGAAGACGTACAAGTGCTCCATGGTTTCGATACCGTCGACAATGCCAAGTCATACCTGACTAGCAATCTGTTCACCAAAGACGTCGCAGGCACGCTCAAGCCGTTTCTCCAGGCGCCTCCAGAGATCCGCATCTACGAGACCGCTGAGAGCCAGGGCGTAGTCTCATGTTGTGCATGACAGGCACGTAAGAATCACACACACTTTATTATGAGGAGGGGCGTATGCAGTCCACACCGGGTTGGAGAACAGGAGTCCTTATCGCGGCACTCAGCATGGCTTGGGGCAACGGTCTAACATTCGCCGGAGGCACGCCATCCCCAGTGGAGGGGTTCACAATTCATGTGCAGGTTCCGCATATGATGGCGGACGGTACCCTGGGAGGGCCGTTCCATCATTATTGCAAGCCGGCCTCAGATCAAGTCTTTCAGTGCCTATTGTTCGAGTCCACAGCACCGAATGCTAAGCTTGTCGGCGTGGAATATTTCGTAGCAAAAGACCTGTCCAGAAAGTTACCACTCATTCAGTGGCATCGGCATTTCCATGATCACAAGGCGGAAATCGCCACTGGCCGGTTACAGGTCTTAGAGCCAGCCGATCAGGCAGCGGAGATTGCAGAGACGGCCTCAAAGACCGATGGGGTCATCTATCATTTGTGGCAGCCGGGGCAAGAGTTCCCCGATGGCTCCGTGACCTTCCCGCAGGCGATAAGCCATACTCACCCGCGGTCGGATAAATAGTCGCTATCGGAAAGGCCTTTAAGCAAATGTTGTGCAGCCTCTGCTCACCGATTCGGCTGACGTTAATGCGATCGTTGCCGGAGTGTATATGTGGCCAAAGAGCGTCACGTTCCAACTAAGTCCACAAGAGCGGCCGGCTCACGAACAAACGGGCGAAGACAAGCAGCAGAAACTCCTCTGACTGCTCGCCGCGCCGCCTTTGGATCTTTTGAAGGATGCATCATGCATGTGCCCGTACGGTTAGTGGCTACAACGTTGCTGATCGCGGGGATGTCGTCCACCGTTTGGTCGGCTGACCCAGCAGTCTTGAGACCGCGCGTCCCCCCTGACCAAATGGACAGCGCCAGGCACGAGGCGAACCCCTATCCTATGGCCGCCGAAATTATCGAGCAGGGGAAACGGATTTTTGAGGGCAAGGGTTTTTGTCGCACCTGTCATGGCATCGACGGCAAAGGCCTGGGCACGGACATCAATCCTGAGAATTTCAGGGGGCCGTTGCCCAGAAACTTCACGGACAAGGACTGGCAAGCGGCTCGGACAGACGGCGAGCTTTTTTGGATTCTGAAGAATGGAAGCAAAGGGACGGCCATGGCCCCGTTTATTCCGCTTGTGTTGACGGAAGAGGAGGCCTGGAAAGTGATCTCATACGTCAGATCATTCGCAAAATCGTAAAAAAAGAATTCTCGCGGCTGGTAATGACGGTGGCTTATTTCGTTTGCATACCCACTGCTCGCATGCAGAGTGGGAGCTAAATGTCGTGTTATCTCACTCAATTTAAATTTATAGGAGGGTCCAAATGGCGACTTTAGAAAGACCTGGAGTTCCGGTCGGAGGTTTCAGATCTGTTGGCCAAATCCATGCGACCAATAATCTGGTGTTTCGGCGAAAGCAAAACGCCATGGGGCTCGCCGTGGAGTTACTGGCAACCCATACACCCGGTGCCCCGGTTGTGGATGAGAGTGGCGAGTTTGTCGGATTCGTGAGCGAGTTTGATATTCTTCGCGCTTTAGAAGCGCAGAAGGATTTGAACCGTCTTACTGCCGTGGACATTATGGCCAAGGACCGCATCGCCATCACTGAGGAGACCAGTATTGATGCGGCAGTGAAGCTTATGGAAGAAAAGCGACTGCTGAACCTTCCCGTCCAACGAAACGGTAAGGTGGCGTACTCCGTGACACGGCATGACCTCTTGCGAGCATGGATCGGTTTAGGTGTCGATATTGAAGATGTTCAGGGCTAAATAGCTCCGGGCGCCGGGATGTCTTATAAACTGGATGAACGGGAATGACTCCTTGCGACAAGCATATTGCCAGGTTGGGCCTGTGAGCGGTTGCGGTAACCGTTGCCGCTAAATCATTAGCGATCTAAATCCAGCAAGCAGCGACTGAGGCTGTAGTCGTAGTGAAAGTCTTGAGGTTCTCATGTGGTCATGGTGTGTACCTGGTACGGGGATGGGTTTGATGTGGATTTTCCCACTACTGTTTTTTGTCGTGATGATCGGCATGATAGGCGCCTTCTGGCGGCGAGGCTTGGGACGGGGGTGTGGAATGAGGGGAGACCATCGATACGAAACGCCACGACAGATTCTTGACCGCCGTTACGCAGCCGGTGAACTCACGAAAGAGCAGTATGACGAGATGCGAAGGAATGTCGCCTAATGGATGGATATTGACCCGTGGTTTGTTAGTTCGCTGTCTGTTAGCAATAGTTCAAGAATGCAACTCGATAGACGTTCTGCTTTCCCCGTCACTACCATTTGTATAATTCGTTTGAGGTATGAGTTGAGAAAACTCGCCGCGAGTTCTCAACCCAACCGATGGAGGACATCTCATGCAACTGTCGAATACTCCTTATGCCTTGGTCGTCGGCGGATCGAGCGGCATCGGCCTCGCCACGGCAAAGCTGTTGGCGCAGCGTAGCATACCAACGGCCATTGTTGGTAAGTCTCTCGACAAGCTGGAGTCGGCACAACGTGTCTTATCCGCTCTCGGGCCCGTTGAAACTCACCAAGCTGACCTCTACAAGCCGGAGCAAGTCCAACGCATCATTGCGATGGCTGGCAACCATGGGCGCCATCTCAAATACCTGGTAAATGCGGCAGGTTACTTTAAGCCCACGCCATTTGTTGAGCATACCCAGGCCGACTATGACGCCTACTTAGAGCTGAATCGAGCGCTCTTCTTCATCTCACAGGCCGTGGCAAAGAACATGGCGGCGAACGGAGGCGGCTCTATCGTGCATGTCGGATCGATGTGGGCCCAGCAGGCCATCAAGGCCACGCCGTCCTCCGCCTATTCGATGGCAAAAGCTGGATTGCATGCACTCACGCAACACATGGCCATGGAACTGGCGGATCAGAAGATTCGTGTCAACGCGGTCTCCCCGGCCGTGGTGAAGACTCCGATTTTCCGGGCCTTCATCGAGCCAAGTAAGATTGATGAGACCTTGGCCGCATTCGACAGCTTCCATCCGATTGGGCGCATTGGGACGGCTGACGACGTGGCGCGACCCATCCAATTTTTACTGAGCGATGACGCTGCGTGGGTCACCGGCGCGATCTGGGACGTGGACGGCGGCGTGATGGCCGGACGCAACTGATGTACGGCGGGCAAACGCGCTGCTTTTGCCCATATTAGAGCACAACGGGGGCGAAGCCGAGGCACACAGTATGAACAATCCCGAAAGCGACAACGTCTTTAGTGGTTCGATCCCGAAGCTTTACGAGACGTATTTGGTTCCGCTGATCTTCGAGCCCTACGCTGCCGATTTGGCGCATCGGCTAGCTTCGCGATCCCTCGCTCGCGTACTTGAGATTGCTGCGGGAACGGGCGTCGTGACTCGCAGTATGGCAGCCGTCCTACCCGAGAGCGTCTCCATTGTCGCGACGGACCTCAACCAGCCTATGGTCGACCTGGCTTCCACGATCGGGACCAACCGTCCTGTGGAGTGGCGTCAGGCAGATGCCATGCAGTTGCCTTTCCCTGATGGAGTTTTTGACGCCGTTGTGTGTCAGTTCGGAGTGATGTTCTTCCCCGAGAAGTCAAAAGCGTTTTGGGAGGCACGTCGAGTGCTGAGGTCGGGAGGGGTTTTCATTTTTAACGTGTGGGATCGGATCGAAGAGAACGAATTCGCTGACACCGTCACAACAGCGCTCGAATCCTTGTTTCCTAATGACCCGCCACGCTTCCTGGCCCGCACGCCCCACGGCTATCAGGACCATCGCATTATCGAGCGAGATCTCGCAAGCGGTGGGTTTGCCCGCTTGCCCCGAATCGATACGGTCGTGGTACGCAGCCGGGCGACATCTTCCAGGATTCCGGCCATAGCGTACTGCCAGGGAACACCCCTAAGAAACGAGATCGAAGCCCGCGACGCCTCGCGGCTTGGCGAGGCGACCAACGTCGCGGCGGAGGCCATCGGCAAGCGGTTCGGTTACGGCGCTGTCGATGGCAAGATCCAAGCGCACATCGTCACTATTGAAAGCTGACACTGAAACGGGAACGATCGCGCTCTAACAACTGCATGTACCAGACGCGCGCAGGTCTTGCGCGCGTCTGGTACATGCGGAACGTTAGCCCTGCTCACACCACCGGCGTCGTGCTGCGGGTCAATGGCAGTGCGATGGCGGGACACCAAGTTCACCAACTCGCTTAACCAGGAGAAAGGACAGCTAGTTAAAAGGTCTGCCAGTGGTCAGGCTTGCCGGACGACGGTGATCATGACCACCAAAACGACGGGTCATGCTGTACCGGAAAGGGTGATCGTCATGAATCGGAATGGGTGAGCAAGGTTAGCCGAATTACGCACCAGCGCCATCATGATGGCTTGCTCGGCTTAACTGCTGACCCATGGCCCAGCCGACCACCCGGCGTGAGCGTGATCGTTGTGCTTGCATTGATGCGGCGGGATCTTTATCCTATGCGCCATATTTTTATATATCATTTGGGAATAACAATCTAATGCCTCCTCTCCATATTCTCGTTATCGATGACGACCAAGCAGTGCGTGATGTACTGCATGAGACGCTGTCTTCGGAAGGCTATACCGTCTCCGTTGCCGCCGATGCGACAACGGGCATACAAGTCGTCAAAGAGCATCCCGTTCAGATTTTGGTCACGGATTTTCAGCTGCCGGATTTTAACGGCATCGAAGTGATCGAGCGTGTGACCAGGATCGATTCCAAGATTATCCCCATCGTCATGACCGGGTTTGGGACGGTCGAATGCGCGGTCCAGGCGATGAAAGCCGGCGCATTCGATTTCGTGACGAAGCCGTTCGACCCCGATACCGTCGTGGTGGTGGTGAAAAAGGCGATCGAGTTTCAACGCCTTCGCCAGGAGAATCATCTGCTTCGGAAAGCCGTGCGCGAGCAGTACCGTCTTGAGCAGTTGATTGGCGTCAGCGAACCGATGCAGCAAGTCTTGGATTTCGTGCAAAAAGTCGCCGACAGCGACAGCACGGTCTTGATTCAGGGAGAAAGCGGCACCGGAAAAGAATTGGTGGCGCGCATGCTCCACTTCAATAGTTCTCGAAAAGATCGGCCAATGGTGCCGGTTAACTGCGGGGCCATTCCGGAAACGCTGCTTGAATCTGAACTGTTCGGGCATGAAAAGGGCGCCTTCACCGGCGCGGCTCAGACGCGCATGGGCCGGTTCGAGCTTGCCAATGGCGGAACGATTTTTCTCGACGAAGTCGGCGAAATGAGTCTCTCGTTGCAGGTAAAACTTCTGCGCGTCATCCAAGAGCGCTCATTTGAGCGGGTGGGGGGCAGCCGGACCATTCAGGTCGATGTGCGGATTGTTGCCGCAACCAATCAGGACCTTGAGAAGCTGGTTGAGGAAAAACGCTTCCGGCAAGACCTCTACTATCGCTTGAATGTGATCCCGATCGTCACGCCGCCGTTGCGCGACCGGCAAAGCGATATTCCCTTGCTGATTGAGCATTTCCTGAATCGATTCAATCATATGAAGCGAACTGCTATCGAGGGGTTTGCCCCTGATGCGCTGGAACTGCTAATGGATTTTCAGTGGCCTGGAAATATCCGCGAGTTGGAAAACATGATCGAGCGCCTGGTCGTGCTGAAGAAGCAGGGGCTCTTGACCCTTGCCGATTTGCCCGAGAAGCTGCACAGGAAAACGGTGGGTCAGCCAGAGCTGAAGGAACAGTTTATCCGCTTTACCGAAGAGGGGATTCATCTCTCCAATGAAGTGGAGCAGTATGAAAATCAGTTGATCGGAGAAGCCATGCGCAAGGCGAATGGCGTGACCGCGCGAGCGGCGCAGCTGCTCCACGTCAATCGCACCACCCTTGTCGAGAAGTTGAAGCGACGCGGAATAGACTCGAAACCCCGTGTCGATGCGTTGTCGAATTAGTGTGTCTGATGCCGTCAAATCGTTGACGATCCTCAAAAATCCTTGTCGGCCGATTTGACGGCCGATTGATCTGATCTGCTGACCTCCTTCCAGTTTCTTCCCGATACTCAAACGAATCCGCATCGTGAGGCTAAAGGCATACTCTTTGCTGAGGTAGCCTTGCCGTGTACTCATCACACCGATCTTGGACACAACTGACCCTTTTGCTCTTTGCCTGGCTGTGCCTGCGGCCAATGGCGCTCGGAGATTTCGCGCTGGTGCATGCTGAGTCAGCGACGGCCTCGGCGCCTTCTTCTCCGGCGCATGCGTCCGATTCGAAGGGACTCGCACTCTCGACCTTGCCGGATGACGGACCGCGGCTTGAAGGGCAGTCGCAAGGCATGGACGCGCTGGCCTTGCAGGAAGGCATGAACGCCTATGGCAAGGGAGAGTGGTCTCAGGCGCGCCGGTTTTTTGAAAAAGTGATTGGTCAGCAACCGGAAAGCGCGCTGACTCCCACGGCGATGACCTTTCTCGCCGAGACCGCCTTGAGAGAAAACACGGAAAACAGCAGCCGGTTGGAAGCACTCGATCGATACAAGACGCTGCTGCGGGATTATCCGCAATCAGTAAACGCGAAACGCGCCGAGTGGCGCATGGCCGATGTGTATCTCTCGCAAGGATGGCATCAGGAAGCGCAATCTCTCTACGAACGAGCGCTATCGCATAATGCGCAATCGCCGGACGGGGAGCGGGCGTTGCTCGGTCTCGGCTATACCGCGCTGGCCTTGGAGAAATGGCGGGATGCGGAGCTGACATTCGAGGATTTGCGGAAGCGAAGCCAGCACGATCAAATTTTATTGCACGCCACCATCGGTCTCGCCTCCTCCTTCTTTCAGCAGCGCCGGGCTCAGGATGCATCGACGATGTACGACTTGGCCTATCGGCGCTGGCCGAAGTTTTTGCGAATGAATCCGCTTGCGCTGGGACGGTATGCCTTGATTCAACTGGATTTGCGCCATGAGGTGATCGGCCGGGGTTTGTTGCTCCAGTTCTACAATTTGTACCCTGCGCACCAAGAGGCATCGGCCATGCTGTTGCGGCTGGCCGATAGTCTGCAAGCCTCGAAATACCTGCCCAGCGCGGAATTGTTGTATGGATTTATTGCGGCGCACTACAAAGACAGTTCCCAAGCAGTGCTGGCGGCGGTGCGCCTGGCGACGCTTAGAGTGGAGCAGAAAGTCGCCGCCGAGAACAATCCTGCGCCTCCAAGCGTTGCGGGACTTATCTATGACGATCCCTCGCCGAATCAGAGCCTGGAAGACTATCTGAAACAGATGCAGGCGATTGCCGCGCAGCATGATCAGGATGCGATCGGGAGCGAGGCCTTGTATCAAGTGGCCGCGCATCTGGAACAATCGGAAGAGATTGCGCCAGCGCTGATTGCCTATAAATTGGTGGCAGACCGCACCAGCGGAGGGCCGGACGATCCCTGGCCAGCTAAAGCCGGCGAGCGGCTGGCCGCGATCCTGCGTCCCTGGATGGAGGCCGCCGTCAAATCGCATGACGATGTCACCCTGACGACGCTGTTTCACCGGCATGGGCCTGCCGCAGAACGGTACTATCTGTCCTCTCCGCTCTTGCTCGACATTGCCGACGCGCACGACCGCCTCGGGTTTACGACGGAAGCCGGCCGCCTCTATCAACTCATGGCCAAAGGAAGCAAGCGCATTCAGGGCACTGAACAGGCCCTCCTTGGCTTGGCGAAAGTCTATCTCTCGCAACGCGACACGGCGGCGGCCAGAAAGGTGCTGGAGCGCTATCGCTTGGAATATCCGGAGGGCCGCTTCGAACAGGAAGCGCTGCATCTGCTTGTCCAGACGATGGCGGATAGGGGCGATTGGGCCGGTCTCCTGCATTTCTGTCGAGCTTGGATGCTCCATCATCCAAAACATCCGGATCGCCCCTGGATGTATCAACAAATGGCTTCAGTATTTTTGCGCCTGAATAAACCTGAGGAAGCCGTGATTGCGACAGAAGAAGCGTTTAAAGCCGGCGCGCCGAAAACCACCGCCGCATTGCTGGCCTACGCCGATCTGCTGGCGCAAATGAAGCGGCATCGAGAGGCCATCGATGTCTACCATACCGTCATCGAGAAAAAACCAGACCGGGATCAGCTCCAATGGGCCCGGTTGCAGATCGTCCGCGGCTGGCAAGCCTTGAAAGAGCACGATCGCGCCACGGTGGCGCTCGCCGAACTTGGACAGGGCGGCGACGCGCTGATGAGCCGGTTTTCAAGTTCGTTCCATGAAAGCATTAAACAGGAGCGGCAGTTGCCGCAGGAGGGACTATGACCCCATCGACCGCATTGCATCCCGCTGAGCGAGACCTGCTTCAAGAGGCCTTTCATACCTTCGACCAAGCCGCCCATACGCTGCAGCGGTCGTATGCCACGCTGACCGATCGCATAGAGCAGATGGATGTGGAGCTGTCCCAGAGCAATGCCGCCTTGCGGCAGCAGCTTCAAGACAACGAAGCGATGCGGGCGCATCTGAGCGGAATTCTGGACTCTCTGACCACTGGAGTTTTGGTCGTGGATCTCGGCGGGCGAGTGACGAGGGTGAACGCGGCCGCCACGCGCCTCCTCGGCCGTTCCGACGATGCACTTCGAGGACAATTCGCGCAGGCGCTCTTGGATGGCCTTCAGCTCACCGTGAGTGAACAGCCTCAACGGCACGAGGCTCATGTGCTGACCATCGCGCAACGCTCGCTGGAGGCTTCTTCGGAGCAATCGTCAGGCCAGCTGATCCTCATTCACGATGTTACCCAGATGTGCCGCTTGGAGGAACGCTTGCAACGCCAGCACCGCTTAGTGGCGATGGGTGAAATGGTCGGGCGAATCGCCCATGAGATCCGCAACCCGCTCGGCAGTATCGAGTTGTTCGCCTCCATGCTGCGGCGCGACTTGCAGGAGCAGCCTGCAAGCCTGGCTTATGCGGAGCAGATTTCTCAGGCCGTCCATGGCCTGGACCGCCTGCTATCCAATCTGTTGATCTATACACAGCCGGAGCGATCGGCGCGCGGCTGGCAGACCGTCGAGACGCTAATATTGGACGCCCTGACATTGGCGGCCCATGCCATTACCAAGACCCCCGTGGATATCCGGCTCGATCTCGACCCCCGCATTCCGGCGATGTGGTGCAACGAAGGACAGTTCAAACAAGTCGTCTTGAATCTGATTTTAAACGCCGTTCAAGCCATGCCCACCGGAGGAATTTTGACGCTCAAACTAGAGCAGGCAGACAGTTCATCCTTTGGAGGGCGCGCGATTTGTCTGACCATCGCCGATAACGGCCCAGGGATCGATCCGGCTCACCGCTCCAGAATATTCGATCCCTTCTTTACGACGAAGGATGAAGGCACCGGGTTAGGCCTGGCGATTGTGCATGCGATCATCGATGCGCATCACGGACGCATCGACGTCGAGAGCCAGCTTGGGGAAGGCACGACGTTTACGATTCTGCTGCCCCATCCGGCAGAGCCGTCCATAGCAGGAGCAGAATCCCTAGAGTGGCCTGGCGGGCATGAGCGGCCGGCATCCGATTCGAAGTCGGCCGTCCATGTCGAGACGATGGAGGAACGCGCCCATGAATGACCGCGAGAACGCAATGGACAGCACGGAGAGTCAGGATCGCATTCTCATCGTCGACGATGAACCGTCGATGCGCACCGCGTTGATGGAATCAGTCCGGCGATTGGGGTACGAGGTGCAGGGCGCTATCGATGGCGCCGATGCGTTGGAGCGGGTGGCGCGCTTCCGCCCCTGGCTCGTCATCACCGATTTGAAGATGCCGCGCATCACGGGATTGGATCTGATCAAAGATATTAAGGCGCGCGCGCCGCAGACCATGATCGTGTTGATGACCGCCTATGGGACGGTGGAGACGGCCGTCGATGCGATGAAATTTGGGGCCAGCGATTATTTACTCAAGCCGTTTTCCATGGACTTGCTTGAACGGGTCATCGCGAACCTCAAAGAAGGGCGGGATCTCGAATCGCCCGGCGTATCGACGTCTGTCGAAGGGCGCGCGATTCTGACTCAAGACCCCGGCATGATTCGGCTGCTCAGCACGGTCGAAGGCGTGGCCGCCAGTCAAGCGACGGTCTTGATCAATGGAGAGAGCGGGACGGGCAAGGAATTGCTGGCTCGGTTCATCCATATGCGCAGCCCGCGCGCGCACCGGCCGTTCATTGCCGTAAATTGCGCCGCGTTGCCGGACGGCTTGCTGGAAAGCGAGCTTTTCGGACATGAGCGAGGCGCGTTTACCGGCGCCATGATGAGAAAAATCGGCAAGTTTGAAATGGCGCATACCGGGACTATTCTCCTGGATGAAATCAGCGAGATGAATTTGGGCCTTCAGGCGAAGCTCTTGCGGGTGCTGCAAGAGCGTGAGGTGGATCGCATCGGCGGCCGCGACCCAGTGGCCGTCAATATCCGAGTGATCGCGACCACGAATCGCACGCTCTACCGGGAAGTGGAGCAGGGGCGGTTCCGCGAGGATCTCTATTACCGGCTCAACGTGTTCCCCGTCACCGTGCCTCCACTGAGAGAACGGCCGGCTGACATCGCCTTGCTGGCGCGTCATTTTACCGGCGCCTCCGCCGTCAGGAATGGCGTCGCTCAACCGGCGGTATCGGACGCCGCCGTGGCGCATCTCCATACGCTGCCGTGGAAAGGAAACGTGCGGGAACTGGAAAATGTGATGGAACGCGCCGTCTTGCTCGCCGGGCAGGGGACCATCCTTCCGATGCACCTTCCCGAGGCCCGTCAGGACCAGGCCGTCGTTGCGAATCCGGTTCCAATTCCCTCGCACGCGCCGTCGAACGGATCGCTCTGGGAGATGGAGCGGGAACTGATTTTCAAGACATTATCGCGGGTCAAGGATAACCGGACGCATGCGGCGAAGGAATTGGGAATCAGCATCCGAACCTTGAGAAATAAACTGCGTGAGTATCGCGAAACCGAACTGCCGCTGACGGCGCCGGAGCCGTAGCGGTCGGCAGATTGTTCCATCGGTATCCTGCGACCCGGCAAGCCTTGCCTGGTCTGGCGGGTAACCGGGCGGCGGAGGGCGTATTCTTAGGCATCGAGGTTGCTAGAGTAACGTGAGATGAGTGTGAACAGGGGAGGAGCCTGCGATGGAACTGATAGATAAAACCATGCAGTTGTTGCATCGGAACATGGATCTCCGCAATGCCCGGCAGCGAGTGATCGCCTCGAACCTGGCCAATGAGGAAACCCCGGGGTACCGCGCCAGCGATTTGCAGTTTGAGCAGCAGCTGCAAGCGGCCCATAAAGGCCGCTTTCCCCTCACGATGGCGGTGACGCAAGGGCAGCATATTGGATTGCGCGGGCAGGGCTATCAGACCGTCACGGGAACACTGACGGAAGTGCCGGCGGGCGATCTTCCGCTGGATGCGAATTCCGTCAATCTTGAATTGGAAATGGCGAAGTCATCCGATAACGCCGGTCAATATAGCGCATCGGCCACGATTACAGCACAACGGTTCCGGCAGCTTCTCAGCGCGATCCGCGACGCCCGCTAATAGTGAAAGGAGACGCGACGATGGATATGTCCGATTCGATGGCCGTTTCGGTATCCGGCCTGGATGCGCAACGGCGCCGGCTGAACGTCATCGCCAGCAATCTGGCCAATGCCCAGTCCACACGCACGCCTGGCGGCGGGCCGTACAAGCGGCGGGACGTGGTGTTTCATTCCGCTCCGGTGCCCAGCGCGTTTCAGAAAGCGTTTCGGCAGGTGGCGTTGGGTACGACGTCGCATGCGCTGGAAGGCGTGGCCGTGGCGCGTGTCGTGGAGGATAGGAAACCGGGACAGACGATCTACGATCCGCATCATCCGGATGCCGACCCCAAGGGATTTGTCCGGCTGCCCAATGTGAATGTGATGGAAGAGATGGTCAACATGATCGGGGCGTCGCGGGCCTATGAGGCGAATGTGCAGGCGATCAATGCGAACCGCAGCATGAAATTGAAGGCGTTAGAAATCGGGAGGTAAGCCATGACACCCATCCAAGGCATCTCGCCGGTGATTCCCGCGATTACGGACAAGATCGCGCCAGTCGGCGCGGCGGACACGTCCGGACCGGGCGGCTTTATGGATACGTTGAAAAGCGCCATCGGGAAGGCAAATGACGTGCAGGTGCAGGCCAATCAGGCGGTCGATGCGCTGGTGACCGGGCAATCGTCGGATCTCCATGGCACGATGGTGGCGTTGCAACAGGCCGATGTGTCGTTCCAACTGATGATGCAGATTCGCAATAAGCTCGTGACGGCGTACGAAGAAATTCAACGGATGCAAGTGTGACCGGAGCCTGTCGAGGCGGAGAAGGTAACCCAGCTGTATGTTTTCGAAATTCTCGATCAATCAACGCATGATCATTCTGGTGGCGCTGGCGGGATCTGTCGCCGGCTTGATTGCGCTGGCCCTCTGGACGCAACAGCCGGATATGCAGGTGCTCTTCACAAACCTTAATAGTGAAGACGCCGCGGCGATCATCGATAAACTGAAAGAGTCGAAGACGCCGTACGACACGACGGGCGGAGGGGCCACGATTCTCGTGCCTACGGCGCAGGTGCATGACCTGCGTTTAACGCTGGCCAGCCAAGGCATTCCCAAGGGCGGCGGCGTGGGCTATGAAATTTTCGACCGGACGTCCATTGGCATGTCCGAGTTCGTGCAAAAGCTGAATTACCGGCGCGCGCTGCAAGGCGAACTCGCGCGGACGATTGCGCAGATGCCGGAAGTAGAACGGGCGCGGGTGCATCTCGCTATTCCAGAACGGCGGTTATTTGCCGCGGAACAGGAGCGGCCGCGCGCGTCAGTCGTGGTGTCGCTCAGGAGTGCCCAAGCGTTAAGCAAGGGGCAAGTCCAGGGCGTCGTGCATTTGGTCGCCAGCAGCGTGGAAGGTTTGCAGGCTCGCGACATTACCGTCGTCGATGGCCACGGCCATCTCCTGTCCTCTACGGCGCAGGATGAGACGGCTGGCCTGACCAATACGCAACTCGAATATCAGCGCACGATTGAAAAAGATATCGAGGGCCGAATCCAGTCGATGCTCGAACGGATTGTCGGATTGAATAAGGCGGAAGTCCGAGTCTCAAGCCTCATCGATTTCAGAAAGATCGAAACCACGGAAGAGCGGTACGACCCGAATGGACAAGTCGTACGCAGCGAGCAGCGCGGCCAAGAGAAGGCCAACGGCGTCAACGGCGTGTCCGGCGGAGTGCCGGGCGTGCAGTCTAACGTTCCTCCCGGAACGGAAGCGGAGCCGACGCCGACCAGTTCCAATGCGACGCAAACCAAGAATGAAACGGTCAATTATGAAATCAGCCGGACAGTATCGCGCATCGTGGAGCCGATCGGGTCGATCAAGAAACTGTCGGTGGCGGTCCTGGTCGATGGCACCTACGAAGCGCCCAAAGCGGCGGAAGGCGACACGGCCGACAAACCGGCGGGCGAGGCCGTCAAGAAATACATTCCGCGCAGCGAGGAAGACCTGAAGCGGATCGAAGACATCGTGAAGAAGGCGATGGGGTATTCGGCGGAGCGCCAGGATCAAGTGCAGGTCGTGAATGTCCAATTCGGGTTCGGCCCAGAGGAACCGGCGACGGCGACCGTCGAGGCCGTGGCGGAGTCCACGCAACCTTGGATGCCGTACATGCGGTATGGCGTCGGCGCGTTGCTCTTCCTGCTCATTCTCTTCTTTGTCGTGCGGCCGCTCATTGCGATGCTGGGCGTCTCGTCGATTGAAACGGTTTCGACGGAGGCCGCGGCGCCGGCCTTGCCTGCGTCTGTCGGCGCGGTCGAAGCCTCGCTGGAATCGAGCGCGAGCCGCGCGCAAATTGTCGACATGGCCAGAAAGAACCCCGATGGAACCGCGGTGGTCGTGAAACAGTGGCTGAAAGGGAATGCGTAGCCATGGCCGGCGATGCCAAACAGATGCCCGGTGAACAGAAGGCGGCGATTCTGCTTCGTGCCATCGGAGAAGAGGCGGCCGCGCAAGTGATGAAGCAGCTTGATCCGAAAGAGATCAAAAAACTTGGGCATTTCATGAATGGCACGGCCAAGATTTCCAAAGAAGACGAGGAGACGGTGATTTCTGAATTCGAGTCCGCCAGCTCCAGTGGAGAAGTGCAGTTTAAGGGCAATGAGTATATTCGCAACATTTTGATCAAAGCGCTGGGGCCTGAAAAAGCAAAGAGCATCATCGAGTCGATGACGCGCAAGAGCTATCCAGGGCTGGAAGCGCTGAAGTGGGTGGACGCGAAATCTTTGGCGAGCATGATCAAGGTCGAGCATCCGCAAACCATCGCCGTGATTTTGGCGCATCTGGAAAGCGAACAGGCCAGCCAGTTGCTGGCCCAGCTGCCGGAATTTCTGCGGGGCGATGTCGCCTTGCGGCTGGCAACAATGGAGGAAGTGCAACCGGACGTCTTGGAAGAACTCAGCAATACGATGCAGGAAGCGCTCTTGTCGAATACCGGCATGCGCGCCCAATCGCTTGGCGGCACGGAGATGATGGCCGACATCATGACCCGGCTCGACAAGACGACCGAGGGCAACATCATGGCCAAGATCGCGGAGAAGAGCCAGCCGCTGGCCGATGCCATTCGCGCCTTGATGTTCGTCTTCGACGACTTGATCAAGCTCGATGACCGAGGCATGCAGGAATTGATGAAGGAAATCAGCAAGGAGGATCTGCCGCTGGCTTTGCGCGGCGCGAACTCCGACATCAAGGATAAATTCTTCAAGAACATGTCGAGCCGGGCGGCCGAGATGCTCAAGGACGATATGGAGTCCAAGGGACCGGTTAAAATTGCCGATGTGGAGAAATCTCAACAGAACATCCTCAAGGTCTGCCGCAAACTGGAAGAAGAGGGCCGCATTGTGGTGGCCGGCGCCGGGGAGGAAATGCTGTAAATGGTCACGAGTGCCTCGCTGCCAGCCAAATCCTCCACGCCGGCGGCAATCGGATCTTCGAAACTGCTCGGGTCGATTCTGGTCGTTGACGACGACGAGACGATCCGGAATCTTTTCGTCGAGCTTTTTCGATCGGAAGGGGTGGTCATTCGGGTTGCCGGGACTGCCCAAGAAGCGCTGGCGATGGTGAAGCAAGCCCCGCCGGCTCTGTTGATGGCAGACATCATGTTGCCGGACTTGGACGGCATTCAGCTCTTGGAGCAGGTGCAGGCGTTCGACCAGCGAGTAATCAGCGTGGTGATGACCGGCTCGCCGAGCGTCGAGTTGGCCGTCCGGGCGATGAAAGCCGGCGCGGCCGAATTCTTCATGAAGCCGATTCAGAACGATGTCGTGCTGATGACCGCCAGGCGGCTGCTCGAACTGCATGCGCTGCGCGCGGAAAACACGGTCTTGAAACATGCGGTGGTGCGGGCCGGCGGCTTGCGTGTGCACAGCATGGTGCTGCAAACGTTCGGCGAAGACGGCGTGACGCGCGGGCAAGATGGACTGACCGAATACGAACGCGGCATTGCCGAAGGCGAGCGGCGAGCCTGCGCCAGGGATGAAGAGCGGCGCCGCCACGAGCGGACGCTGTTCTCGAATGCCGTGAGAAAATTCGATCAAGCCTGGCTGGCCTTGCATCAAACGATGGAAGACGACGTGGTGAGTGTGGCCTTTCAGATTGCGGTCAAAATTCTCCGCGATCGCGCCGATCAAGTGAAAGAACAGGTGGTGGAGCAAGCCAAAGCGGCGCTGGCGGCTTTGAAAGAGTCCGGCCGGGCGACGATCACGGTGCATCCCGCCGACGCCGCCACGTTGGAAGCGCTGCGCGGCGAGTTGAGCCAGGTGGGAGATCTCACCCTCTCGCTCCATATCGAGCCCGATATGACGCTGTCCAGGGGAAGTTGCATTGTGCAGACGGCCAACCGAGTCGTGGATGCCTCGCTCGATACGCAATTGTTTCGATTGGGCGACGCGCTGCGCGCACGAGGATCGCATGTCGCTCAGTGATTTGTTGGATCAGGTCGAGCCGTTGGACATTACCGGGCGGGTGGCGCAAGCCGTTGGCCTGGTCATTGAAGGCACCGGCGCGCGCTCGACAGTCGGCGATATGTGCCGCATCACGAGAGAAGACGGCAAAGGATCGATTCCAGCGGAGGTGGTCGGATTTCGAGGGGACCGGGTGTTGCTGATGCCGCTGGGCGACATGCATGGAATCGGCCCGTCGAGCCGCATTGCCATGACAGGCCAATCGGCCGGACTCGCGGTGGGGCCTGCGCTGCTTGGACGAGTTTTGAATGGGCTGGGAGAACCGCTGGACGGCAAGGGGCCGCTCATCGCACAGACGCACTATCCCCTCCAGGCAAGCCCGCCGAATCCGCTGTCGCGCAACAGGATCACGACTCCATTGGACTTGGGCGTGCGGGCAATCAACGGCTTCTTGACCTGTGGGCGTGGACAGAAAGTCGGAATCTTCGCCGGGTCGGGCGTTGGAAAGAGCGTCTTGCTCGGCATGATCAGTCGGTATACCCAAGCGGATGTCAATGTGATCGCGCTGATCGGCGAGCGCGGACGCGAGGTGAACGAGTTTCTTGAGCGCGACCTAGGCGCGGAGGCGTTGAAGCGGTCGGTCGTCATTGTGGCTACATCGGATCAACCGCCGATGGTGCGATTGCGGGCCTCTCTGGTGGCGACCTGCATTGCCGAATACTTCCGCGACCAAGGCCGCCAGGTCTTGTTGATGATGGATTCGCTGACCCGGCTGGCCTACAGCCAGCGGGAAGTGGGGTTGGCAATCGGCGAACCTCCGACAACGAAAGGCTATACGCCGTCGGTCTTCGCGATGCTTCCCAAACTGCTGGAACGGGTGGGGACTGGGCCTGGGATCGGCACGATTACCGGGTTATATACGGTGCTTGTGGATGGCGACGATCTATCCGATCCAATTGCCGATACGGTGCGGTCGATTTTGGATGGGCATATCGTTCTTTCGCGCGCGCTGGCGGCGCAGAACCATTTTCCGGCAATCGATTTGCTTCAAAGCACCAGCCGAGTCATGCGCGACATCGTCACGCGCGAGCATGAGGCCGCGGCGCGTCAAACCATCGAATTGATGGCGCGGTATCGCCAATCTGAAGATCTGATTCTTCTCGGGGCCTATAAGCAGGGAATGAATGCCACGTTGGATCGAGCCGTGCGTGGGCAAGAGGCCATTAACGGATATCTCCGTCAAGCGGTTGAACAGCCCGCCGACTTTGCCTCGTCCCGGCAGGACCTTCTCACATTGGCGCGGCAAACATGAGCGTACAGGCCGTACAGCACTATCGGCTCCAAGTCGAGGAGCAGATCAAGATGGAGCTTGCGGAGGTCACTCAGCAGCTCCTTCAGGCGGAACAGTCCATCGCCCGTTTGGCGGACACTCGGCAGCGGCAGGAAGAACAATATCGCGAAGAAACCCGTCAAGGCATGACGATCGAGCAGTTGTTGCAGTGGCAGTCGCACTTTGAAGCGCAGGCGTCCGCGGCGAAGCAAGCTCGCCGAACCCTGGCGCATTGGCAACTGCAATGGGAAGAAGCGCGAGCCAGGCTGGTAGCGGCGAGTCAGGATCGGCGGACCTTGGATCGACTGATTGAGCGGTATCGAGAGGCGGCATTGGCGGAGATGCGCCGCCGCGAGCAACTGGCGACCGATGAATCGGCCCATCACCGTTTCACCGGCCAGGGAGATGCGCGGTCATGACGCCTTTCTCTAGCTATCGCGATTCAGATCGTATCACAGTGCGGCATACCACGAAGTCTCGCCGATCTTTGACCAGGTCGGAGCGGCGCTCCCATCTCTGGACGCTGGCGGGCGGCATCGCTGGATCGGTCTTTCTGCTGTGGGTCATGGTGCAACTGGGGCAAGCCTCGTCTGAGCCGCAACCGGCCAAGCCTGCGGTGGCTGCAGCGCCGGCATCGGGAGCCGCCGCTGGCACCGATGCGGATGCTGCGTCTGGCAATGCCTCCGCCGCGCAAGGAGTCGCAATCGAAACTCCGCGAGAAATGATTGAGATGCTGGATCAGCGCAAGAAGGATCTTGACCGTCGTGAAGCGGCCGTTCGGCAAGAAGAAGAGCGTCTCCTCGCCCTCAAGACGGAGCTGGAAGGGCTGCTCACGAAAAACGAAGCGATGCAGAAAAAGATTGAGGAATCCCGGCGGCTGCATCAGAAGCAAACGACGGAACAGAAAATTCAGCAAGACCAGTTTATCGCCGAGCGAAAAGCGATGTACTCCAAGCATGCGCAGGATCAAAAAAGTCAGAACCAGGCTCAGCTCGCGAAGATGTATGAATCCATGCCGTCCGAGGAAGCCGCGGCAAGACTTGAAAAGATGCCTGAGCATAAAGCGATTGAAATTCTTCGCATCGTCAAGCCGAAAATCGCCGGCGCGATCCTCTCCCAAGTCCGTGTCGAACGGGCCGCCAAGCTCACTGAACAGTTGCTCGTTCAAGTCCCCTAGGTTGCCTTCCCTGTCGATAGCGCATCTTGCCTACAGGGTAGGAAGTTTTTTCCTCCTCTCGGAAAGTGCGCGATGCCGCTTCGTTCATTTCCATGAATTGGCGCGGAGTTTTCGTCCTGGCGAATTGGCATGAGGCTTGAACTATGCGGGAGCATGTCATGTGACAACCATTGGGAATTGTAAAGCCATGATGGACGTTCAACCACCGTATACTCCGGCCGCCAGCACCTCCAAGACAACTAGCACTCAGAGCACGCCTCGCTCTGGGCAGGGCGGAAATAAACGAGAACCGGCCGAATCCGGCAAATCCTTTTCGTCTGAATTGCATGCGGCGCAGACGACAAAAGAACCGCGCCAGAAAATAGGGCGAAGCCAAACGGACGGCGACGCGCGCGATACCCACATGTCATCGGATGAACCTGCTTCCACGACACCGGTTTCAACCTCCTCCCGCGCAACCCAGGATAGCCAGACAGACGGCAAAGGCGAGGATGCGTCACGGCCAGAATCCGTCGACGCGACGGCCTCGCCGACGACCGATGCGGCCTCGCAAAGTGTCTTGCTTGCCTTGATCGCTCAGCCCACGGTCAAGACAGACGCTCAAGTTCCGGTGCCCGCATCATCGGGTGAATCGACCAACAACGTCATGGAATCCGCCATGCCGGCTGTCATGGTGGCCGAGACATCGCTGCCGGTTGCGGCAGACGCTCCTTCTACAACTCCACCGGTCGATAGCAAAGCCACGACGGCGATGCCGGTGGACACTGAAGCAGCGGCTCAATCGAATGCCGTTCCGCAGGTCGCGGCCGATCGGACAATTCAGCCGATGGTCTCGCCGGATGGCAATACGGTCTTGAGCAACGGGGCGCAGTCAATTTCCGACGGGCTGGGCAATCTTCAGCAGGAGCAGCCGGATGCACCGCTTGCGCCCGAGAAACAGCCGCATGCGGCCGAGCACCATGCAGCGAAGAATGAGTCGGCGGTTTCGCCTCAGGATCAACGCACTCAGGCGAGGGAAGATCTCACGGCAGTCAAGGCGATGGTAGCCGAGCAGATCCAACAGCTGGAAGAGCCTCGGCCGATTGTCATGGAGCGTCCGGTGTCGGCGCCAGAAACGCCAGCGCCGAAAGAGGAGGTGGCGCCACGCCAGCCGTCCGTGCCGATGGCCGCCTTGCAAGAATCTCACAATCAGGGCGCCGAAAGCGGAATGGAATGGTCCGGCCGCGATCATCGCGAACGCGCATCGGCGGAACAGGTCATGCCACAGGCTGCTATGCCGGAGGCCGCTGCGCCTGCGCCGTCATCGAATTCCATGCTCGGGCCCCATAACGTGGATCACCGCGCGTTTTCTTCCGCGCCGTCGGCCAAGCTGTCTGCGGACCAGCCGACTGCCGCGCCTGCTCCTCCGGTTCAGCCGACCGATTGGATGCCGGGAACGGCGTCGAGTCAGACCAAGTCCATGATGCTGGAGCTGTCTCAAGCCGATTTGGGACGGGTCAATATTCGCGTCGCGGTCAACCAAGATACCGTGCATACGCATTTCTCATCCGAGCGGAACGAGCTCGGGCAGTATCTGGTGAACGGGCAAGACCGGTTGCAATCGGCGTTACAAGCGTCGGGATTGGATCTGGGCCGATTCCAGGTCGACATCGACCGCCAGAGCGCTGGGCGGTCCTTCCAAGATCCCGCCTCTCAGGAACAATCGCAGGGCCATGCGCCGCAGGGAGAGCGCCAGCCTGGAGGACAGGGGCGCGAGGAGAAGATGCGCGAGACGGCGCCGCGGCGCGGCATGTTGAATCTGGTGGCGTAACGAGAAGGAAATCGGATTATGGCAACTATTGATCCCGCGACATCGCAGACGACCAAGAGTACCACGACGTCAACGACCGGCGGGATCGCCGGAGCCTTGAGCGGCAACCAGCAACTGGGTCAGAACGATTTTTTGAAGCTGCTGGTGACACAGCTCAAGAATCAGGATCCCTTGAAGCCGATGGATAATACCGCCTTTGTGGCCGAGCTGGCCCAATTCAGTCAATTAGACCAGAGCACAAAACAAGTTCAGTTGTTGGAAAAGAGCATTGCCCAACAAACCGATTCGATGCAGTACACCTTACTGCCCATGATCGGGCGCACTGTGCAGGTCGAAGGCTCATTGATCAATTTGAAGGACGGGCCCGCGAAACTTACCTATGCGTTGGAGCGCGAAGCGACCACTGTCCGGGTCACCATTCAGGACAAGCAAGGAAAGGCCATTCGCATTCTGGATTTGGGCACGCAGAGTGCGGGCAAGCAGGAAGTGCAGTGGGATGGACGCAATCAAAACGGCTTCCTGATGCCGAACGGAACCTATCAGTACCAAGTACTGGCGAAGGACTCCAAGGGCGGTGCGGTCGTGGCGGCTCCGAGTGCCGTCTTAACGATCTCCGGTGTGCGGATGGTCGATGGAACTCCTCGACTGGCTGCCGGAGACTATGTGATCGACCGTAAAGATATTGTCGAACTACGTTAAGGTGAACGTCGAGAATTGGCTTCAAAGGAGGATGTGACCCATGGGTATTCTGTCGTCCCTGTTTGCCGGTGTAAGCGGGCTCAATGCCAACGGCACGGCATTGTCGGTCATCGGTAACAACATTGCCAATCTCAGCACGGTCGGGTTCAAGGGGAGTCGCGCGACATTCGCCGACTTGATTAGCTCCTCAATCTCGGGCGGATCCGGTTCGGTGCAAACCGGCATCGGCGTGGCGCTCACCTCGGTGCAGGGAGATTTCACTCAGGGGTCGCTGGCCACCTCATCGAACGTGCTCGATCTGGCGATCGACGGCAACGGGTTCTTCGTCATGAAGGACGCGCAGAACGGAACGTTCTATGGACGCAATGGGCTCTTTCGCCTGAACAAAGACAGCGTCGTAGTCGATCCCACCGGATTTAAACTACAGGGATTCCTCGCGGACACGACCGGGACGATCACCGGGAATATCGGAGATATCGCCTTGCCAACCACCACGGCATCGCCGAACCCGACCTCGACGGCGCTGCTGGCCGCCAATCTGAATTCCGGCACGGCGACCACTGGCGTTCGCGGCAACGTGATCGGGTCGTCTGCATCCGTGACGGCGTCGGCGGCCGGCAATAATGCCCTCACCGTCAATCTGAACGGCGACGGAGTCCGAACGATCACGGTCGCGAACGGTCTGACTGGCACTGCGCTCGCCAGCGCGATTCAGAGCGCGGTGCGCGGCTTGACCGCCGTCAATCCCTACTTGCAATCGGCCTACGATGGCTTCGAGGCCACCGTGGGCGCGAGCAATATTTTCACGTTCCGATCCGGCATCTCGGGCACGACGAACGACGTGACGACCAATACCGGCACGGTGGTGGTGGGCGCGAGCGGCGCGGATACGCTGGCGGCGAATTTGAATATGCTGGCCGGCGCCTCGACCACCGGGTCCGATTTCAATGTGTCGGATCCTGTCGGCACGTCGAACTTTACGACCTCGCTGACCGTCTACGATTCACTGGGAAATGATCATTTGCTGACGACCTATTTTACAAAAGTCGGAGCCAATGCCTGGAACTATAACGTCGTATCGAGCACGGCTGACATCAATACGGCGAACTATCATTCCAGCAATATCGACGTCACGCTCGGGATCGTTCGAGTCGGCGCCGGCACGCTGACATTCGGAACCGACGGCACGCTGCAGCGCGAAGGGCCGGTGATTCGATTCGATACCAGCACGGCAGCCGGAACCGTCGGTACGAATCCAGGGGAACTTCAGATCGACTTTGTCGGCGCGACCCAAGACCAGCTCATCGATATCAATTTCGGCGACAGCGTCATCACCGATGGCGGGAACGGACTCACCGGCACCACGCAATTCGGCTCCACCTCTGCCCTGGTCCAGCAGACGCAAGACGGCTATGCCGCCGGCTCGCTCCAGGCCTTCAGTGTCGATACCAACGGCGTGATCAGCGGCCGGTTCTCGAATGGACAACTGCGCGCGCTGGCTCAAGTGGTATTAGCTCGGTTTCCGGATCCGATCGGGTTGACCAGAACCGGTAAGAACACGTTCGCTGAATCAGGAAACTCCGGCCAGCCGGTCACAGGCTCTCCGGATAGTGCAGGCCTTGGCCGGGTGCTGTCCAATTCGTTGGAACTCTCGAACGTGGATCTCGGTCAAAGCTTCATCGATATGATTGCCGCGCAACGCGGGTTCCAAGCGAACTCACGGGTCATTACGACCTCAGACGAAATCCTTCAGGAATTGGTGAATTTGAAACGGTAACTAACAGGCCTCTACCGGGGTGAATTCCGACAAGAATTCATCCCGGCTTCCTTCTCCGTTCATTCCTCGCTCAGGCTGTCTGCACGTCCGTCTTGCTAGCCCAGCTTCACCGTCAGATTTCTGACAGCGTCAAGAGATCAGCTCGCGATGGGCCATCTTTCGCATTTGTCTTACACAGGGCCTCCTTATCTTGCGCATTTGGCGTGCGGTTGTCTGCCAACTCCATAACAGACGGCACGCGCTCAGATGGCATACCCATTGCAAAACCCCCGGTGACGGCAATTGTGCGTGCGAATTGAGGAGGTCTCCATATGTCAGACGAAGCAGCAGCAACCCCAGAACCAGCCGCTCCCGCAGCGCCCGCTCCAGCGCTTCCGATGAAGCTTCTGATTATCGTCGTCGCCGCGGCGCTCGTGGCCGGGCTCGGCGGCGCCTTTGTCATTGTGAAATTCATGGGCGGCCATAGCGGCGGAGAAGCGGGCGGCGAGCAGGCGGCGGAAGCCGGAGGGAAGTCGGAAGGGCACGGCGACTCGTCTGGAAAGGCCGCTGCGGGAGCCGCGCCGGGCGTGGTGTTCGACCTGGACCCGTTCATCGTGAATCTCGCCGATGCACCGGACATTCGTTATCTCAAGATGACCATTAAGTTGGAAGTGGAGAATGAAGGCGTGTCGGCGAACCTTGCCGGCCGCATTCCGCAATTGCGCGACGCGATTCTCGTGCTGCTGTCGAGCAAAGACTCCGCCACGATCCGGAGCCCGCAGGGAAAATTTCAGCTCCGGGATGAGATTACGCAGCGGATCAATGGCCTGCTCCCCAAGCCGGGCGTGAAGACCGCCTATTTCACGGATTTCGTCGTGCAGTAGTTCGATTACGATGGAAAAAATTCTTTCACAAGATGAGATCGATGCGCTGTTGAACGGCGTGGTCTCCGGCGAGGTCGAAACGGCGCCGCCGGAAGCCGCTGCGGCGCCTGCCGATACGTCCGGCGTGAAGGGCTACGATCTCCTCAATCAAGAGCGGATTATCCGGGGGCGCATGCCGACCCTGGAGATGATCAACGACCGATTTGTGCGCCGCCAAGGCGTAGCCTGGACCGGAGTGCTTCGCGAAGCGATCGAGTTTACGGTTGCCGGCACGCAGGTCATCAAGTTCGGCGAGTTTCTGAAAAAGATCCCCATGCCGTCCTCGCTCAATGTGTTTCACATGGCGCCCCTGCGCGGCAGCGGGCTCTTTGTGATGGACGCGTTTCTCGTCTATCTCCTCGTCGATTACTTCTTCGGAGGGAAAGGCCAGACCCACGTCAAGCCGGAAGGCCGGGATTTTACGTCCGTCCAAGTGCGGATGATTAAAAAGCTGCTCATGCTGGCGCTGGCCGACCTTGAAAAAGCCTGGCAGGCGATCATGCCGGTAAAAGTGGACTATGTTCGCTCCGAGAGCAATCCGCAATTTGCCATGGTCGTCACGTCGTCGGAGGTCGTGATTGTGGTGACCTTGCAGGTCATCATCGGGGAAACCACGCGGGATTTGTTCATTGTGTATCCCTATTCGATGCTTGAGCCCATCAAGGAAAAACTCTATTCGGGACTGGTATCGGATCAATTGGAACAGGATGGGTCTTGGAACAGCAAATTTCGCGACTTGATTCACGAGTGCGAATTGCCGATCGCGGTGAAGCTCGGTTCGACGACGGTGACGGTTCAGGATGTGATGAATTTTGCGCCCGGCGATGTGGTGATGCTGGATCAGCGTCCCGGCGATCCGCTGGAATGTTATGTCGAGGACTATCTGAAGTTTCTGGGAAGCCCTGGGGTGTTCAAGGGCAATCACGCCTGCCGTATCACGAAGGTGCTGGCGTAACTCGCAGGAAGGGGAGAGGACCGAATGGCTGACGACGATGCCAATCAAGCTGCCGAAACCACGACTCCTGATCCGGTCGCCGCGGAGCCGGCCTCGTTTCCGCCGGTGACGAACACCGCGGTGGCGGACCAGCCGAAGAATATCGATTTTATCCTCGATATTCCGATGAAAGTCTCCATCTATGTCGGCTCGACGAAGATGGCGATCAGAGATCTCTTGCAGCTGGCGCAAGGGTCGGTGATCGAGCTCGACAAGCTGGCCGGCGAGCCGATGGAAGTCATGGTGAACAATAAGCTGGTGGCGAAAGGTGAAGTGGTTGTCGTGAATGAAAAGTTCGGCATTCGCCTTACCGATGTGGTGAGCGCCGCGGAACGCGTCAAGCAACTAGCCTAGGAACGAGGAGCGCGAGACTGTGGTGGATGTATGGGAGAGCATGGGCCGGACACTCCTAGCGCTCGGCGCGGTGCTGCTGTTGATGGGAGCGGTCGCGTGGATGGCCCGCCGCCTGTTTGCGCAGCGCATCGGCGCGCCAGGCGGCACGCCGCTCATTCATGTGGTGGCGAATAGCTATCTGGCCCCCAGGCAATCCATCGCCCTCGTGGCTATTGCCGGTCAATATTTTGCCGTCGGAGTGACGGCAGAGACGCTCATTCCTCTCGGCCGCATCGATGCCACGGAACAGCTGGCAACACTCGTATCGGCCTCCAGTCAGGCCGGCGCTCCGTCTGGCATCTCTCCTTGCAACCTGCTGTCGAGAGAATGGTGGCAAGATGTGACCAGCGCGTTCGGGCAGGGGAAGCAGGGTGGGCCGCATGCATAGCCTGAGGCGTGCGATTACATCGTGGACCGTGCTCGTTGCGATGGGAGTCCTGATTCTTCTTGGTCTTGGGATAGCGGCGTCGGAACCGGCGTGGGCTGCAGGTCCGTCGGTCAGTATCGATTTGGGATCGGATTCGCCCAAGCAGACGGCCGTCGTCATCCAGATTCTGATTTTATTGACGGTGCTCTCGCTGGCGCCGGCGCTCTTTATCATGGTCACGTCGTTTACGCGGATCGTGATCGTGCTCTCCTTCCTCCGCCAAGCGATCGGCACACAGTCGGTTCCTCCGAATCAAGTGCTGCTGGCGCTGGCCTTATTTCTCACGATGTTCATCATGGCGCCGGTCGGACAGCAGGTGTACAGCGATGCGCTGCAACCGTTGCTGGCTGAGCAGCTGTCGTATGAAGAAGCTTGGAATAAGGGCATTGAGCCGGTCAGGGGGTTCATGTTGCGCCAGCTCCGCGACAAGGATTTGGAGCTGTTTATCTCGCTCAGCAAGATTCCTAAACCGGAGAAGATCGCCGATGTGCCGACACATGTGGTGATCCCGGCCTTTATTCTCAGCGAGCTGCGCATCTCCTTTCAGATCGGATTCTTGATCTATATCCCGTTCTTGATCGTGGACATGGTGGTGGCCAGCATTCTGATGTCGATGGGCATGATGCTGTTGCCGCCGGCCGTCATTTCACTGCCGTTCAAACTGATTTTGTTTGTGCTGGCCGACGGGTGGTACCTCGTCGTTGGATCAATGGTGAGGAGCTTCCAGTAATTCTATGACACCGGAAATGGTCACAGAACTCGGACGGCAAGCGCTGGAAACAACTCTCCTAGTCTCAGCTCCTATCTTGGGGTTGAGCTTGCTGGTCGGACTGGCCGTGAGCGCCTTTCAAGCCATGACGCAATTGAATGAGCCGACCTTGAGCTTTGTGCCCAAGGTGCTGACGCTCTTCGGCGCCATTCTGGTGTTCTTGCCCTGGATGCTGGGCATCATGACGAGTTTCATGACCAATCTCTTGACGAATATTCCTGACTACATTCGCTAGGACGGTATGGGACTGACGCAGACGATTCATATTTTTCTGCCGCAATTCCAGGCGTTCCTTGTCCTGGTGTCCCGCATCGGCGGACTGCTGGCCGCACTACCGGTCTTTAGCGGACGGACGATCCCTCTGAAGGTCAAGTTGGGATTAGTGCTGACCTTAAGCCTGATGCTCGCCCCGTCGATTTCGATACCCAGGGTGTCGCTCGATCCGATGATCTTAGTCGGCGGCATGCTCAGCGAGATGGCGATCGGCGTGACGATTGGCTTGGCGGTCCGCTTGTTGTTCGGCGCATTGGAAGTCGCCGGCGAACTGTTGGGTATTCAAATGGGATTCGGAGCGGTCCATTTGTTCGACCCGACGACGTCTCATCAAACGCCGATGGTGGCGCAGTTCTTCACCATGCTGGCTTCATTGGTGTTTCTCTCGTTGAATGCGCATCTGTTCGCGATGGCAACCATTCTGCACAGCTATGAGGCCATCCCGGCGTTTGGCGCCCATTTGTCGCCGCATCTGGGAGAGGAAATTCTCCTGCTGTCGCAGCGGATGTTTACGATCGGTCTCAAATTAGCCGCGCCGGGCCTGATCACCATTTTTCTCATTAATGTGCTCATGGCGTTGCTCGGCCGCGCCGTCCCTCAAGTGCAGGTGTTTATCGTCAGTTTTCCCATTACGATCGCCGGAGGGCTGCTCGTTCTGAGTCTCGGCATGCCGTTTACCATCTCTTTAATCGGGTCGGAATTCGAACAGCTTCAACTCACGATTGAAGCGTTACTGAGGAGTCTCGGACGTGGCTGAGTCGGAGTCGGATAAGAGCAGTCGCACAGAAGAGGCGACTGAAAAGCGCAAATCCGAAGCGCGGCGCGACGGGCAGGTCGCCATGAGCCGCGATGTCGGCACGGCGGCGGTCCTGATCGGAGGAGTCGGGGTGCTGGCCATTGGCATGCCGATCGGGTTGCGGCAGCTCACCGACGTGACGCGGCGGGGGTTGTCCTTGTCCTTCGATGAGACGTTTTGGAAAGCGCTGACGGTGGATCATATCCATACCATTGTCGTGCAGACCAGTGTGACGACCATGATCTTGGTCCTTCCCATTCTCGGCGTCATTCTCTTCATGGGGACCGGCGCATCCTTGGCGCAAACGGGGTTTCTGTGGAGGCCGAACGCGCTCCAGCCCAGCTTTAGCAAGCTCAATCCAATCACGGGCTTGGGTAAGCTGTTCTCCGCCAGGTCGGTAATGGAGCTCGTCAAGGGCGTGGTGAAGATCGCCATTATCATGGGGGCGGCGTTCTTTACCGCGCGCCACGATCTGCTCATGCTGCCGGGATTGATGGACTACGACTTGCTGGCCTCGCTCAATATGGCCGGGCATCTCACGCTGAAAGTGACCATGGGTGTCGTGGGCGCATTGGCCGTCCTTGCGGCGGTGGATTACATCTATCAACGGTTCGAGTGGGCCCGCGATCTGCGCATGACCAAAGAGGAAGTGAAGGAAGAGCATAAGTCATCGGAAGGCGATCCGTTAGTCCGGGGCCGCATCCGTTCCGCGCAACGCGATCTTGCCAAGAAACGCATGATGGAGGCGGTGAAGACGGCCGATGTCGTGGTGACCAATCCCACGCACCTGGCGGTCGCGCTGAAATACGACGCGACGCAGAAGGCCGCCCCGTTCGTGGTGGCCAAAGGCGCCGGGTTTGTCGCGGAGCGCATTCGCGAGCTGGCCCGGCATCATGGCGTGGCGGTGGTCGAGAATAAGCTGGTCGCTCGTACGTTGTACCGGCTGGTCGATATTGGGAAGGAAATCCCCTCGAACCTGTACCGCGCGGTGGCTGAAATTCTGGCGTTTGTGTACCGGGCCAGGGGCGTGAACCCCGGGCAGTTATAAGAAGGACGGTCTCGCATGGCATCGCCAACCACGGTTTCTCCGGTCGAACATCCTCCGCTGCTCAAGCATCCGGACATTGTCATGTCCGTCGGCGTGGTCGGCGTGCTGATGGTCATGTTGTTGCCGCTCCCGCGGTTTTTGCTGGACCTGCTGCTGAGTTTCGACATTACGATTTCCATCATTATTTTACTGGTGGGGCTGCAAGTACGCCGGCCCATGGACTTTTCGGTTTTTCCCTCGATCCTCCTGATGGTCACGCTGCTCCGGCTGTCTCTGAACATTGCCTCGACGCGGCTGATTCTGCTGCACGGCAATGAAGGCGCCGCGGCGGCAGGGGAAGTCATTCGGACGTTCGGAACCTTTGTCGTCGGTGGGAACTATACCGTCGGCCTTGTGGTCTTTGCGATTCTGGTGATCATCAATTTTGTCGTGGTGACCAAGGGCGCCGGCCGCGTGGCGGAAGTCGCCGCCCGGTTCACGTTGGATGCGATGCCGGGCAAGCAGATGGCGATCGATGCCGACCTGAACGCGGGTCTCATTAAAGAAGACGAAGCCAGGCGGCGGCGGAAGGATATTGCGGAAGAAGCCGATTTTTATGGCGCCATGGACGGTGCCAGTAAATTCGTTCGAGGAGACGCGGTGGCGGCGGTCATCATCGTCGTGGTGAATATCGTCGGCGGGCTGACCATCGGCATTCTGCAGCAGGGCATGAGCCCTGGCTTGGCAGCGCAAACCTATACGTTGTTGACCGTCGGCGAAGGTCTGGTCGCGCAAATTCCAGCCCTGATCGTCTCGACCGCCACCGGTATGATCGTCACACGCGCCGCATCGGAAAACGACCTGGGCGGTGAGATGACTCGCCAGCTCTTGAATTCCCACCGAGCCGTGGGAACGGCCGGGGGAATTTTGCTGGCGCTGGGCTTGGTGCCGGGGTTGCCGCACTTGGCGTTCCTGGTGCTCGGCGCCGGCGTGTGTTGGATCGCCTATCACCTCTATCAACGAGAGCAGGCGCCTGAGGTCTTGGCGCCGCCGCCGGTGGCCGACAAAACCGACGAGCCGGTTGCGCACATCGCTCCGCTCGATCTGATGGAAGTGCAAGTGGGCTATGGGCTGATCAATCTCGTCGAAGGCACACAGGGCAACGCGCTGCTGGATCGGATCAAGGGGTTGCGGAGGCAGTTCGCCGAGTCGATGGGATTTGTCGTGCCCCCGATTCATATCCGAGACAATCTGCAACTCCGTCCGAACGAATACGCCATCATGCTGAAGGGCGTCGAGGTCGCCAAGGCCGAAGTGCTCCCAGGGCATGTGCTGGCCATCGATCCCGGCACGGCGCAGCGCGGAATGGTGCAAGGCATTCCCACCAAGGAGCCGGCCTTCGGATTGCCGGCGTTGTGGGTGGCGGAGGATCAGCGCGAGCAGGCACAGATGGCCGGCTATACCGTCGTCGATGCCAGCTCGGCGATTACCACGCACCTTTCTGAAATCATCAAGCGTCACAGCCATGAATTACTGGGCCGGCAGGAAGCGCAAGCCTTGCTCGACGAAGTCGGCAAGACGCATCCCAAACTGGTGGAAGAACTGATTCCAACCATGGTGTCGCTGGGAACAGTGGTTCGCATTTTGGGCAACCTTCTGAAGGAAGGGGTGCCGATCCGGGATATCCGCTCCATTCTAGAAGCCATCGCCGATCATGCGATGACGACGAAGGATGCCGAGCTGTTGACGGAAATGGCGCGGCAAGCGCTGGCCAGGACGATTACTAAGCAGTATCAGTCGCCGGACGGGTCGCTCCCGGTCATTACGCTCGATCCGCGCCTCGACCGGACGCTCGCCGAGCAAGCGTCAACATTGCCGCAGGGGGCGATGCTGAATCTGGATCCCGCGCTGTCGCACAAGCTCCTGACGGCGCTTAAGCAATCGGCGGAACGCGTGGCTGCGCGCGGCCAGCAGCCGATTCTGCTCTGCTCTCCGGCGGTGCGACGGCATGTGCGAAGACTGACGGACCGGCTTTTGCATTCTGTGCCGGTGGTCGGCCTGAATGAGATCGATGCCGCCGTGAGGTTGCAGTCGCTCGATACCATCCGGCTGGATTCAGAACTTCCGCAACCGTCGTGAGGTAATCGATGAAAGTCAAAACGTTTCATGCCTTGACCATGCAGGATGCGATTCGGGCGATTAAAGAAGAGTTAGGGCCGGATGCCGTCATTCTCTCCTCCAAGGAAGTGCAGCAAGGCGGCCGTCTGATGAGCTACTTCAATAAGCCCGTGTTGGAGGTGATGGCGGCGGCTGAATACGATCCGCTGCCGCCAATCAAGCCGGCACCGGACACGTCGACCCCACGCGAGCCCCGCACAGCTCCTCAAGCGCCAGCCCCTTCCAGCACATGGACGGAATCGGTTGGGCCGGAGGTCTTTCGTGAGACCTTGCAGGGCATGTTAGCCACGCCGGCCGCGTCATCGAATGGACTCAAACATTCGGCGGCGTCCGCTCCGGTCCAGCGGCAGGCGCGTCCGGCAGCATCGCGGGCATTGGGCATCAAGCAGAGCCGCTTGCAAGACCTGCGTCAGGAATTGCGCGAATTGAGCCGAGAGATTGGCGCATCCTTGCCGAAGGCGTCGCAATCTTTAAGTCACCACACCGAGCCGGCGATCGCGTCATTATGCCGCAGTCTGGTTGCGCAGGGGGTGCGTCCCGCGAGCGCAGACTGGCTTGGGCAGTCGTTGAGTTTGGAACTGGCCCGGTCCGGTTCGACGGACGCGCGCGAGCTACAGCAGGCGTTGACGAAGTGCCTGGCTCAAGACATCCGTGTGAGCGGACCGTTGCTCTCCGGCGCGGGCGACCGCACGGTCGCCATGATGATTGGAACGAACGGAGCGGGAAAGACAGCGGCTATCACCAAGCTCGCGGCGCATTATCAATTGGAAGAAAAGAGATCTGTCGCCATTATCTCGCTGGATACCTACCGGCTGGCTTCCGTCGAACAACTGCGGATGTATGCCAGCGTGCTGGACATTCCGTGCGAATCGGCCTTTTCCGCCAAACAGGCCGCGGCCTATGTCCACAAGCATGCCGATGCGGACCTCATCCTGATCGATACGGCCGGTTTTGGAGAACAAGATCTGGCCTTGGTGCAGACCCTGCATCAACTGCTCAAGACCGAACCGGAAGTGCAAACGCATCTGGTGGTGTCGGCCTCGACGCGCGAGCAGGACTTGCAACGCCAAGTGGCGCAGATTCATGCGCTCCCGCTCTTGCGGCTGATGTTCAGCAAGCTGGATGAAACGGATGCATTCGGCGCGCTCTACGAACTGAGTCATCAATCGGGCATTCCGCTGTCCTATTGGAGCGCCGGCCAGCGAGTTCCAGAGGACCTTGAAGTCGCCAGCGCGCAGCGGCTGGCCGAGTTGCTGCTCGGACGCCGGTACACCGTTCCCTTCCGATCCTCATTGGATGCTCCCGCATCGGCGGCGCGGTCATCGTCGCTTAACCCATATGCAGTCACCATGAACACTGTTACGCGGTAGGAGGAAAGACCATGCAGAGCGGATCATTGACGCCAATGGCAGGGGACGTGTCGGAGCAAGCCTCCTCACTGACGCAGGTCATTGCCGTGGCCAGTGGCAAAGGCGGCGTCGGCAAAACCAATATTGTCGCTAATATTGCGATGGGATTGAGTTACACGGGGAAGCGCGTCCTGGTCTTGGATGCCGATCTTGGGCTGGGCAATTTGGATGTGCTGCTGGGGTTAGTGCCTGAGCATACGATCGAGCATGTGCTGGCGGGGACTCACACGCTGGACGATGTCATTGTCGATGGTCCTGGAGGAATCCGGGTCTTGCCTGCCAGCTCAGGCGTGCCACAGCTGACGTCGTTGAGTGAATCGCAACAACTGTTGTTGATGGAACAACTGGAGGCGCTCTCATGTGACGTCGATGTGTTATTGATCGATACCGGAGCCGGCATTGCACCGAATGTAACCTTCTTCGCGTCCTCGGCTCAGGATACGATTGTCGTGGTGTCTCCCGAACCCACCTCCCTCACCGATGCCTATGCGCTGATCAAAGTGCTGACCAGGCAATATCGTGAACGTCGCTTCAAAGTGCTGGTTAACATGGCAAGGAGCCCGCGAGAAGCGGCAGAGGTGTTCAGAAAACTCGACACCGCCGCGGACCGCTTCCTGCATGTTGTGCTCGAGTATGTCGGCTATGTGCCTCACGACGATTATGTTCCGCTGGCAGTGAAGCAGCAAAAGGCGTTGCTGGAGCTGTTTCCAGGCTCTCCGGCAGCCCAGGCGCTGACGCGGCTTGCTGGGCAAATTGTGCAGTGGCCGAAGCCGAATTTTCCTAAGAGCGCCGTGCAGTTGTTGTGGCAACGCTTACTTCATACCACCGCGGTCATGTGATGGAGTCAAAGGCATATTTATTATGAGTAAAACGGCAGTTCATCGTGCCCATCAAGCGATTCCCAGCGGCGCTGCTCATCGGGAGCAATTGATCAAAGAATTTGCGCATGTGATTCGAGCGATGGCCCATCGCCTAGCCTTTCGATTGCCCGCCTACCTGGATGCCGAAGATTTGATTTCCGTCGGGACCATCGGTCTCATGGATGCGATGGAGAAATACGACCCGAATCGAGAAGCGAAATTCAAAACCTATGCGGAGTTCAGGATTCGCGGCGCCATGCTGGACGAAATCCGTTCGATGGACTGGATTCCACGGTCCGTGCATGAACGCATCGGCCTGCTGCAAAAAACCCATATCACGCTGTTGAATCGATTGGGGCGCCCGCCGTTGGATGAAGAAGTGGCGTCCGAGCTCAAGATGCCGCTGGATGAACTCGACGACTTTATATCGCGCGCCCGTGGGGCCGTGATGATCAGTATCGACGATTTGGGGCTCCAAGAGCCGGATGGGCACAAAGTCGTCAAGATGCTCGCCGATACGCATCATCCGGATCCGTTGTCCTCACTCGTGAACGAGCGCGAGCGGGAAGCGATCGGCGAAGCCATTCAAGGCCTGCCTGAAAAAGAGCGGCTGGTTCTGACGCTCTACTATTATGAAGAATTGACAATGAAGGAAATCGGCGAGTTGTTGAAAGTGACAGAGTCCCGAGTGTGCCAGATTCACACCAAAGCCATCCTCAGGCTGAAAGCCTTTCTGCATGCCGATGGGTAGAGTTTGGCACACCTCGGCTTGGTGAGGCTGACTTGCCTGGCAGGTCTCACCGTGAATGTTCCTGGCGGTTTGTGTCGGATTGACCGCTTCTCCTGTACTCACTTCAGTTCTCTCTCTAACTAGCCGAGACAGAGGCATCACTTAGAAAGATGCGTCCGCCTCTTGCTCATGGATAGAGAACAACATACAGCAATGAATTCACAAGCCCTCACATCGCCTGTCGGATACCGCGGGCCATTCACGCTTGGACTTTCCCGCTTGAGCCGCTCTCGTTCAAGAGCCGGCGCATTATCTCGCACGAAATCCATGGGCTGTTTTACGCTGGCCCTCGCGGCCGGTCTTTTGGCGGCCTACTGGTTGATGAGTCTGCCGGTGAGAACCTCGCTTGGCATGGGCAGCAGTGCCGCGCTTGCCACGCCAGAATTACTCGCCGGCGGAATAGGATTCTTCATCAGCGTGAGTCTCAGCCTTGCAGGCGTATGGTTGTGGCCGTTTACTCAGCAAGTGAAAGTTCAGCCTCACGAAGAAAGCCTGGCGGCCTACGACCACGTGACTGGTTTGCCGACATTGCGCCTGCTCACGGTGCTTCTCGAACAAGGGCTGACGCGAGCCTCGAACATGGGCCGCAGCATCGGCGTGCTGGTCGCGGACCTGCATCAGTTTCGTCCGCTTCCAGCCTCGGAAGCCGCCGCCAATATATCGCTGGTCGTGCGAGTGCAAGCCGCCCGCATCAAGAGCGCGGTGCCGTCGCACAATACGGTTGCGAGGATCGGCGATCGGCGGTTTGCGATTCTGATTGAAAACGTGGCGACGCGGGATCAGATCGATACGCTCGCGCAGAATATTTACCGCACGATGTCGCTGCCTCTGATGATCGAAGGGCAGGAAGTGCTGTTGACCTGTCAGATCGGCGGAGTCATGTCGACCACCTCCACCGCATCGGGAGAAAACCTGCTGAGCCAGGCCGTGAAAGCCCTGGCCCTTGCGACTTCTGAGAACCCCGTTCGCTTCTTCGATTCCCTCAGCGACACTCCCAGCACAGCGTCTGCGTCCGCACATCAGGCTGCAAGCGAATCCCTGCTGCGCTAGGCAACTTCTTCCACTCCCTGGGAACTATTCGCCGGTCGAATGAGCGGGGAGTGGTTCCTGTTCGTTCCGCCATCCCGTCGGATAATTGACACCCCGTCATATTCCTCTGTATTTCCCGTTGCGCGTAGCGAACAGGCCTGCGCCGGATGAATGCCGCGCTCTGGCATGCAGGTTGCTGTCTGTTCTTGCGAGGCAAACGATTGAACGATTAAGGAGATCAGCCTGTGAATCGAGGCATCTACCCAATTCTCTCAGGCGCGCTGGCGCATGAACGCCGGATGCAAGTCTTCGCGAACAACATGGCGAATGTGAATACGGCCGGGTTTAAGCAGGATGAGCAGACCTTCAAAGCCGTGCTTCCCAAGGCGCACTTTGCCATTCCCGCGACGCCTGGCACCGTGTCGCTCGCCAATCAAATCGTGGCGAAACCATTCGGTCCGACGGAGCGGGTGTATGCGGCCCCGAATGCGGTCAAGACGACGTACGATGCCGGACGGATTCGCCTGACCGGCAATCCTCTCGATGTTGCCATCCAAGGCCGAGGGTTCTTGGAAGTCAAAACCCCTCAGGGTACGCGCTTTACCCGCAATGGCATGTTGTCCCTCGACAATCAGCGCCGGCTCGTCACGAATCTCGGCTATCCAGTGATGGGGACAAAGGGAGAGCTGAAAATCCCTGTCGGAAAAATGGATATTTCCACGCAGGGCGAAATCAAAGTCGATGGCAATCCGGTCGGCACCATCAAGGTTATGGATTTTCCCGATACCGACATGCCGAAAAAATATGCGGAAGGGATGTTCATTTCCGACAAGGGCTTTCCCGCGAAAGCGGCTCAAGTGCAGGTTGGGCACATCGAAGACTCCAACGTCAATTCCATTGGCGAGATGGTCAAGATGATCGAGGGCATGCGCGGATACGAGTCCGCTCAAAAGTTGATTCAAACGCTGGACAGGATGGCGGAAACGGCCATTCAAGAAGTCGGCCGAGTGGCGTAGGAGGCAATTATGATTCGGGCAATGTGGACAGCCGCCACTGGCATGACGGCGCAACAGATCAACGTGGACACCGTGGCCCATAACCTGGCCAACGTCAACACCAACTCGTTCAAGCGCAGCCGGGCCGAGTTCGCCGATTTGCTTTACCAGATTCAACGCTTGCCTGGCACCAGCGCCTCCAACGTCGGCGTGTTTCCGGTGGGCATTCAGGTCGGCGCCGGAGTCCGCCCCACAACCGTCTCGAAGGAATGGCTCCAGGGCAACATGCGCCAGACTAACAACGATCTGGATATCGCGATCGATGGACCAGGATTCTTTCAGGTCTCCCGGCCTGACGGCACGATCATGTACACCAGGAACGGGTCATTCAAACGCGATAACGTCGGCAACCTGGTCACCGGCGACGGCGATTTGTTGAACCCCGTCATTACCATTCCCTCCGGCGCATTGAAAATGGATATCGGCCAGGATGGGACGGTCTCTGTGTTGCTGCCTGGTGTGACGCAGGCGTCTCAGGTTGGCCAAATTCAATTGACGCGATTCGACAATCCGGCCGGACTTGTGGCCATGGGAAACAATTTATTCATCGACAGCTTTGCCTCAGGCCCTCCGACGCAAGGGACCGGCGGATTCTCGACCGGATTCGGGACCATTCAGCAGGGGTTCTTGGAAAGTTCGAACGTCAATTTGGCTGAAGAAATGGTCAACATGATCATTGCGCAGCGGAGCTATGAGATTAACTCGAAAACGATTCAAGCGTCTGACGAGATGATGTCCATCGCGAACAATCTCAGACGATAAGGAACGATTCATGACTACTCTTCGCATCATACTTGCCGCCTGCATGCTTGCCGTTTGGGCCAGCTCGGCTGCCGCCGCCTCGGAGAAGCTGGCGAAGCCGATATCGATGGGCGCACATGGGACCAATGGGCCGGCTCTCGGCAAGCTGGACTCGGCCAAGCCGGCAATGCGAGAGCTGCATTTTGAGCAAATCCAAAAAACCATTCAGAAGTATCTCGAAGGAGAATGGGGCGCTCGGGTGAAAGCGGTGCAGGTCACGCTGCTGGAGCCCTTGGATCCGGTCAAGATTCCCTCGGGCGTGATCGAATTGCAGATTCCTTCTGTGGCCGGAGGTTCGACGACCATGGGGAGAAGAAGCTTTGCGATTCACGTCACGGTCAATGGGAATCCCTGGAAGACCATCGAGGCGCTGGCCGATATTTCCGCCATGATCGATGTGGTCGTGCCGTCGCGGTTCTTGAAGTCGGAGGAAACGATTGCGCCGGACGATCTGACGATCGCGCGGATCGTTACCTACGATGTGAAACATCCGTTCATCACAGACGCAGAAGCTGCGATTGGAAAGAGCACCGTGCGTCCGTTGCAGCCAAACACTCCGTTGCGTCCAACGTTTTTGAAAAAGCCGTTCATGGTGAAAAAAGGCGATCACGTGATGATTGAAGCGCGGCGCGGAAACTTTTCCGTCCAAACATCGGGCGTGACAAAGGGAAGCGGGCAAGTTGGCGAGACTGTGATGGTCGCGAACCTCGATTCAGGGCGAGAACTGCGCGCGAAGATTGTCGCGCCTGGCCTCGTGCAGGTGGAGTTTTAGGATTGCACATGGACACAAGACAGGTCCGCACATGGGGCATGGTCGCAGGCTGCATGCTGTTGGGCGCATGCAGTCTGACTCAGACGCCCTCGCCGTCGACGAAGGTGACAGTGCCCTCGCTGCCTCCGCCCAAAACGATTGGATCGTTGTGGCAAGAAGAGAATGGCCGGGCTTATCTCTACGAAGATCTGCGCGCCATGCGAGTGGGAGATATCCTCACCGTGAAGATTGTGGAAAAGCACAAAGGGTCGAAGTCGGCGGATACCGCGGCGCAACGCGATTCGACGCTGTCGAATTCGATGGCAGGATCGGGAGTGGGCTATTTCGGAGTTCCTGGGTTCAGGATCAGCGACGAAGCCAGGCGGGGACTCGGGATCGATGCGTCGGCCAGCAATAAATTCAGCGGAAAAGGCGCCACTAACCGGGAGGGCACGTTAACCGGCACGATTTCGGTGATTGTCGTCGAAGTGCTGCCGAATGGCGATTTGCGCGTCGAAGGGCGGCGAGAAGTAACGGTCAACAGTGAAAAGCAATTGATGACGATTGCCGGCATCGTGCGGCGAGTGGATGTCGATACCAAAAATACGGTCCTGTCGTCGGCTATCGCCGATGCAAAAATCGAATACTCCGGGTTGGGAGTTCTGGACGATGTGCAACGGCCGGGGTGGCTGGTTCGCATTCTCGATTGGGTCTATCCATTCTAACAAGGACGTTTGTTATGAACACGATGATCAAACGGAAAGCTTCGGTGAAACCGTTGCCCTGGCGCAGTGCGGTGTCGCTTCAGTCGTTGCAAATGATGGTGATGAGCGGCGTCGTGCGGCGCGCGGACTTGGATCCGCCTCAAGACCCCAGTCGAATAGGGTATTGGCACCATGAGAAACATCGCATCATGGTTCCGCAAGAGGCGGCTTCGGAACAGGGATGGATCTCTCGAATGCTCTTAGGCCGCAAGTCGTCCATTCAATCCGCACACAAGTTGTAAGATAAGGGGACCGCTGCACCAATGAATACACGGCATATCAAGCCCTGGATGGTCGGAGCGCTCATTGGATTCTTCTGCCTGCCGCTCACCGCGGAAGCGGTCAGGATCAAGGACATCGGGGCGATTGAAGGCGTTCGTGAAAACCAGCTCATTGGATATGGACTGGTGGTCGGGCTCGATCGAACCGGCGATCAGGTCATCGGCGGCCAATTTACGATTCAAGCCATGATGTCCATGTTGAATAAGATGGGGATCAATCTGGTTATCGACCCGATCCAGCTGCTCACGAAAAACCTTGCGTCCGTGATGGTCACCACCAAGCTTCCTCCGTTCGCCAAGCCTGGCCAAAGCCTCGATGTCGTCGTCTCGTCGATGGCCAATGCGAAAAGCCTGCAAGGGGGAACGCTCTTGCTGACACCGCTTAAAGCGGCTAATCAGCAGGTGTTTGCTGTGGCGCAAGGACCGGTCTCGGTGGGAGGATTTCTCGGCGGAACCGGCGGGGCGGGCGGCGCGACGATCACGAAGAACCATCAGGCTGCCGGGGTGGTGCCGGGGGGAGCGATTATCGAAAAAGAGTTAGTCGTCAATATCGATGCCTGGGATACCGTGTCGGTCATGTTGCGGCAACCGGATTTCACCACGGCCATTCGGACCGCTGAAGCCATCGATGGAGTGTTTGGAAAAGGCAGCGCGCTCCCTGTCAATGCCGGTCATGTGCGAGCTACTATTCCTACAAACTTCCATGGCCGCGTTGTCGAATATATCGCGTCGATCGAAGGGCTTGATGTCTCGGTCGATATGGTGGCCAAAGTGGTGGTGAACGAACGGACCGGCACGGTGGTGCTTGGCGAACATGTGCGGATCTCGACCTGTGCCATTTCTCATGGCAACCTGACAATTTCTGTAAAAAATACGGTGAGCGTCTCTCAGCCGAATGCGCCGCTGATCGGATCGGGAAGCACGCAACCGGCGACGGTGACCGAAGATGTGCAGACCGAGGTAAAGGAGCAAGAATCCCGTTTGATCGTTGTGGACGAAACGGTGACCTTGGGGGAAGTGGTCCGAGCGCTGAACGCGGTTGGCGTCACGCCCAGGGATTTGGTCTCGATTCTTTCCGCGCTTCGAGCGGCAGGGGCGCTCCAGGCGAATCTTGAGATTATCTAAGAGCGGCACTGATGCGACGATGCACATGGGGTTTCCAATGAACATTCATGATTCGACTCAGGCGCAATTTCTATCTTCTCCAATCTTCACCAATCCACTGGGAGATCAGGGCGCGGTGAACGCAGTGAACGCGCAGAGCCGTCTTGGCGATCAGAGAGAGCTGCTGAAGGCCGCCAAACAATATGAAGCCTTTTTCGTCTCGTACCTGATGAAGGTCATGAGGGAGACCGTCCACGAATCCGAGATGTCGGGAAAGATGGGCTCGTACTTTTATTCTTTTTACGACCAAGAAATTGGCAATCGGGCCTCTGAATCGGGAGGCATCGGGATTACTCAAATGGTGAAAGAATATATTGATAAAAATTATCCGCCAACGGCTAAAGTTTCGGACGATGAACACCGATAACGTGTGCGACAGGGTTTGAAGCAACCGAGAGGGCAAACCCCAGGTTGGCTCAACCGTTTCTCAGAAGAAGGAGCGTGATATGCAGATCTCAGGTTCAGGTCGTTCCGATCAACTGGCCAAAATCCTCCTTGGGACACAGGAGACGAAAGGGCCATCGACAGAACGGCAGCCGTCTCCGAAAGAGGCGGGGAATGACCGGGTCCAGATTTCAGACCAGGCCAAAGAACTGCAGCGCATTCGTGCGCTGGGCCAGACGCCCGATCATGAACGAGCCGCTCGGGTCGATCAGATTAAAAGCGCCATCGAAAACGGCACGTACGATGTCAGCGGCCGCAAAGTCGGGGACGCACTGATCAAGCAAGTGTTGACCGATACGGTGCTGTAAGCCGTATCTGGCAGGGTCTATCATAATCGCGCGGCCAGGATGGCCGCGTTATGTCCGAAGCAAGTTCGCAGGGAGCGCGTATGCTGTCGGTTTCAACGGCACTATCGGCACAATTAGAGACGATTCTTCTCCGAGAGCTGGCCTGCTGCCAGTCCCTTCTTGAAACGGTCGAGGCGGAACGGCACGCCATCAAAGCTCTCGCGATCGGCGACTTCCACCCTATCAATGTGCGCCGCCTTGCGATCCTTGAGCAACTCCAGTCGATTGGGGAGGCGCGCGATCAGGCTGCCGGCCGGATTGCCGCCGCGCTGTCGTTGCCCGATGTGTCCTTGTCGATGCACGCCCTGCTGGATCGCTGGCATGGTCCGGAGTCCACGGTCGTTCGCCGTCATCACGGCACGCTCATGGTTCTCGCCAAACATGTGCGTGAAGAGATTAAGCAGAACGTGGTGCTCATCGACGGGATTCGTGGGTTTGTCGAGCATGCCTTGACTGCGGGAGCCTCCGCCCTGGCAGACGGCAACGCATACAATAGGACGGGAAAGCCCGCGCTCGCACACTCGTTATCCGCGGTCCTCTACCAGCAGGGATAGCCCATGGTCGGCCTCAATTCACTCTTTGACATCGCTCGAACCGCCCTGAACACCGCTCAGCAAGCGCTGTCAGTCAGTGGACACAACATCTCCAACGTCAACACGCCAGGGTATTCGCGGCAGGAAGCGGTGTTGACGGAGCGGCCGCCGATCAATGGCCAGCCCGGCATGACGGGAACCGGCGTGCAGGCCACCTCGATCCGGCGCCATGTCGATCGCTTCGTCGAGCAACAGCTCACGGTCTCCGATCAAACGCTCGGGCGTCTTTCCGTCTCTCGCGACGAACTCTTTCGCCTGCAAAACATCTTTGGCGACAGTAACGATCAAGGCATCGGGGCCGCCCTCAGCGAGTTTTTCCAAGGATTGCAGGATGTCTCGACCTCGCCTGGCGAGTCGGCGGCGCGGTCGGTCTTGCTGGGAAAAGCGGCTCAACTGACGGCGAGTCTGAATCAAGCGGCCTCAGATCTTACGAACGCCCGCGCGTCGTTGAATTTTCAGGTTTCCCAAACCATTACAGAAATCAATAGTCTGACGACGCAATTAGCCGAACTGAACGGGAAGATCGTGACGGCGGAAGTGACCGGGCAAAATGCCAACGACCTCAGAGACCAACGTCAGCTCGCGCTGAATCAACTCGCCCAGCGCATCGATATCACCAGCATTGAAAATGGGACGGGCGGACTCACGGTCTTTGCGGCCCGTGGACAGGTGGTCGTAGAGGGCGACACGCATCGCGACCTGGCCGCGGTGGCCTCGGCGGATAATGAAGGGCTCTTTGACGTCGGTTATTCGACAGGCGGAACCAGGACGGTCAGTCTCGATCGGCAGATCACTAGCGGACGGCTTCGCGCTTTGCTCGACTTGCGGGACACCACGGTGCAGGGGTTGCAGGATCAATTCGATCGGATCGCCTCGACGCTGTCGAATGCCGTCAATCTGATTCATCGCCAGGGGTATGGTCTTGACGGGTCCACCGGACGAGACTTTTTTACACCTCCCACGGTGACGACGCAGGCGGACTCCACGAACCAGGGCACGGCGGAGATCGGCGGCGGAACCGTGGCAGCCAATAGCTTGCTGACCTTTCACGACTACGAGGTTCAGTTCACTTCTCCAACGACCTACTCCATTGTCGATGCCACCACAGGAGCGACGATTCGAGGAAATTATACCGGCACCGCGATATCGGCCCCTTCGAGTGCTGCGCCGTTCTCCATCGTCACCGGAACGAACGACACATTGACGGTCGCAGTCGACGGAGTCGCATCCGGCACGATCACACTGACAGGAGCCGCGTCGCCAGGCCAGGCCTATACCTCCGGCGCGGCGCTCGCCCAGGAAATCCAAGCGAAAATCAATGCCGATGCAACCTTGCAAGCTGGAGGAAAAACGGTCTCGGCCACATTCGACACCGCGACTAATCGAGTGGTTCTGACATCCAACGGAACCAGCGCCACCTCCGCAGTGAATGTGACAGGCGGCAATGCCAGAACCAGCCTTGGCCTGCTAGCAGGAACCAGCACTGCGGCTTCCGGAACCTATAGCGATCCTTCTACGTTTATCTTCGATGGCATCAGTGTCACACTGTCTGGCACGCCCGCATCGAATGACGTGTTTCGAGTCAACTCCTATCGCGACAACGCCGGCAAGCTGGCGGTCGCTCTGACGGATCCAGCCACCGTCGCCGCCTCCTCCACGCGCGCCGGCATCCCCGGCAACAACGCAACCTTACTGCAACTGGTGGCGCTCCAATACCGGCAGTTCGCCAGTTTGAATAACACGACATTGCATGACGCCTATCGCGGCACCGCGGCTAATCTCGGGGTCTCCGCCCAAACGGCCGACCGCGAGCAAACCGCCCAGCAAATTCTCCGTGACCAAATCGACACCTTCCGCGCGCAAGTCTCGGGAGTCTCGATTGATGAGGAGCTGGTCAATCTCGTCAAGTTTCAACGAGGCTTTGAAGCAGCGGCGCGCTTGGTCCGTGTAACCGACGAGATGTTCGATACCTTGTTGACCCTGAAACGCTAGAAGGGATGCGCCGTTATGCGTGTAACTGAGCAACAAACATTCGGCGTCTTGGTCAATAATCTGGAGCGGTCCCGCGCGCGGTCGTTAGAGCTGCAACAGCAGGTTTCGACGGGAAAGAAAGTGCGCAAACCTTCCGACGATCCAAGCGCCTTCAACCATATCAGTCTCGATAAAGCGTCGGTCGCCTCAATCGAACAACGATTGCGCAACATTTCCTTTGGCCGGACGCGACTCGATTTAAGCGACAAACTGCTGAACAGCACGACGGATACCCTCAGCCGGATTCAAGAACTCGCCGTCCAGTTCGGCAGCGATACGAACGGCCCGGCGGAACGCGTGATCGGATCCCGCGAAGTCCGCCAGCTCTATTCACTGGTTCAGCAATATGCCAATGCCGAGCTGAACGGGCAGGCGGTCTTTACCGGCACCAGCACCCATGGACGGACGACGGGACTCGCGATAACCACGCCCGTCACGCTGACCGACGGTGTCAATGATAGTCTCGTGATCTCGGTCGACGGCGTGACGTCCGGCACAATCGATTTGACCTCGGCGACCGGAAGCTTGACCGAGACCGCCCTCGCGGCTCGTGTCCAAACTCAGATCAACGCCGATGCCGCACTAACCGCATCTGGCAAGCATGTCACCGTCACGTTTGAAACGGATCATCTCGTCATTGCGTCCGATGCTCATGGGGCTGGCTCGACGGTGACGATTACCGGAGGCACCGCGCGCGCCGCATTAGGGCTGGTGGGAGGAAGCCGGACAACCGGAGATAAACCGTTTGCGCTTACGGCCACGACCAGTCCGGGATCGACCAATACGGGTGGCGCGGTAATCAATCAAGGGACGATCGTAGACGATAACCTGGCAACTCTCGACGATTATGTCATTCGGTTTTCATCGGCGACGCAGTACGACGTTTTGGACGTGACGGTGCCCGTCAATGTGGCCAAGAACAGCGCCAATACCGGAGGCGCGTTTGCCTCCGATGCCGGGATTATCGGACCGGCCAATTTGACTCTCAACTCGTATACGATCCAATTCACCTCCAGCACGCAATACAACATCGTTAACACGACGACGAGTACGACGGTATCGTCCGGAAACACGTATGTGTCGGGCAACGCCATTGAGTTCGACGGCCTCCGGATCGTGCTGACCAATAGCGATCGCGGCGGACCGCAAAGCGGCGATGCCTATGCGGTGAGCCTTGCCCCGCGAACCGTATTGGCCAATCAAACGTACAGCACGGGAAGCGATATCAGCTTCGACGGCATACGGGTGCAACTGTCCACCGGCAGCGGCGCGCCAGCGGCAGGCGATCGATTTGCGGTGGTGACAGGATTGCAATATCAAGGCGATGCCGGCGTCCATCAGGTAGAGGTCGGCAACAATCAAACCGTGCCTACCAACGTGTCCGGGGATCGAGCGTTCAGCGGTCCCAATATCGACTTGTTTGCCTCGATCAAGACCCTGGTAACCTCGCTTCGATCGAATTATCGCGGCGGCATTCGCGATACGATCGGCGCGGTCGGCACGGGGCTTAGCCAGGTCGGCGCCGTCTTGGGGGAAGTCGGAGCGTTGTCGAATCGATTGACGGGCAGCGCTGGACGGCTGGATGAATTCAAGAGCTTTTTTACTCAAACACTTTCGGAAACGGAGGACGTCGATTTGGCGAAAGCGATTTCCGACCTCACCTTGCAGCAATATGCGATTGAAGCCGCCAGCCGGACGCTGAACCAACTGTTTGGAAACTCTCTCCTGAAATATCTGCAATAAGCGCGGGCAGGGGACTTAAGGTTTCAGCAGAAGGACCGATATACTCGTAGGGTGTATCGGTTCAACAGCCATGGAAGGCGTTCATGCTGGTCCTGACACGACGACGCGGCGAAGGTGTGACCATCGGTCCGGATATCCGGGTCATCGTGCTTGGCATGAAGGGTGGACAGGTTCGCCTGGGAATCGAGGCGCCGCACAGCGTTGAGGTGCATCGCGATGAAGTCTATGCGCGGATTCAAGACGAGAATCATCTGGCCTCGAAAACGCACGTTATTCCGCTCGACGCATTTCGGCAGCTGCTCCCGCCGAAACGGCGAAGCGCGTTATAAGGGTGCATGATGCAGTGTCGTTCGACTCGTTTCGGTACCTGCGATGTGCGTCCCGATGCCGTGCTGACGTTTCCAAGCGGCATCCTTGGATTTCCAGACTGCCGCCGCTACGTCATTCTCGACCACGACACAGACGCGCCGTTCAAATGGTTGCAGTCGCTCGACGAACCGGGATTGGCCTTTGTGATTCTCGATCCGGCTACATTCCATCCGAAATACGACGTCCAGGTTTCCTCTGAAGCGCTGCTGGAGGTGAATGGCAAAGATGACGACGAGTTGATCCTGTCTGTGCTGCTCACGATTCCTTCCAACGACCCAACCGGCATTACGGCTAATCTGCGGGGGCCCCTTCTGATGAACCCTCGGACAAAACTCTGCAAGCAACTGATCCTCTCCGACAGCTATCCCACTCGCTTCCCGTTGTTCTCACACAAGCCTTCCGTAGAACCGCTGACTGCCAAGCCTGCCGCCTCGGCTGCCTGTTCCAGCTAATCGTCTGTTGGTCCGCGCCTAGTAGGAATGAGAGCGGCCTTATGCGGCTTGAGCCGCGGCACCGTTCGCCCCGCGATACTGTTCGAGGGCGCGGCATAGGCGAAGAATTTCCATTTCGAGCTGTGCATAGATGGCCGGAGCGTCGTGAAGCGTTCCCTGCCGGCCAATGGTTTCGAGCCGCCCTGCGGCCAGTGCCACTTCCTGAGCACAGAGGTTTCCGGCGGTGCCTTTGAGCGTGTGCGCCGCCCGCTCCACCGTCGCCGCGTCGCGAAGAGAGACGGCCTGCCGGATCTGACGCATCATGTCAGTCTGGCGTTCGAGAAACAGGTCGATCAATTGAATCAGAAGATCGTGATCGTCTCCAATATTCTGGAGCATTTGCGATGGGTTGAAAACCCTCTGGCCATCGGGCGCGGCATTCGCGTGGTTCCCTGCGCCCGTCTGTGCTTCTTCCGATGCCGGAGCCGCGATCCATCGCGCCAGTGTGGTTTTCACATCCTCCAGCTTGATAGGCTTGGAAAGGTACGCATCCATGCCGGCGGCAAGACAGCGTTCACGATCGCCTTGCATCGCATTGGCCGTCACCGCAATGATCGGCAAATGGCCGGCGCCGACATAGCGCTTTCCGGCTGCTTCTTGGCGCCGAATCGTCGCCGTGGCCTCGAACCCGTCCATGACCGGCATCTGGCAATCCATGAGAACCGCGTCATAGGCACCTGCGTCGAGTGCGGCCAAGGCCTCTTGCCCATTCTCGACTAAATCGGGCCGATACCCCAGCTTCTCCAGCATCCGCACGGCGAGCTTCTGATTGACGCTGTTGTCTTCGACAACGAGCACCCTTCGACGTGTAGAAGGCTCTGCCAAGGTATGCCGTGTGACCAAGCGCGGTGTGGCGGTATCGTCTGCCTGCGGTACATTGACTGAAACCGCAGACATTCCCAGCACTGTGCGCAGACAATCGCGCAATTCATCATGCCGAACTGGCTTGGTAAGATAGCCTTTGGCCCCCACCTTGCGCGCTCGCTCGGCATGTCCTCGCTGCAATAAAGAAGTCATGACAATGATCCGCGTCGGCGCGGCACAGGGGAGGCTTTGCAGCTCAGCTGCTAATTGCAAGCCGTCTTTGCCAGGCATCACGACATCGACAATCGCACAATCGAATGGAGCTCCACGCCACGAAGCGTCCTCAATGTGCGCCACGGCGGTGGCCGCATTCTCCGCAAGGACATCCCGCATGCCCCAGCCGGTGACCAGATGATGCAGGATGAGCCGATTGGACTCATTGTCATCCACGATGAGCACACGGCGGCCTTGAAGATCCGCCGTGGGAAGAATCGCCGACACCGATGAGGGCTGCTTCGGAAAGCGGACCGTACACCAGAAGGTGCTGCCGCGCCCCGGCGCGCTCATGACGCCGATCCGTCCACCCATCAATTCAATCAACTGTTTGGAAATCGATAAGCCGAGCCCCGTTCCTCCATACTGCCGGGTCATGGTCGAATCCGCTTGGACGAACGGCTGAAAGAGCTTGTCCTGGATTTCCTGGCTGATGCCGATGCCGCTGTCGGTCACATCGAATCGGAGCCGCGCGTCGCCGGTGGTTTCCTCTTCGAGATACACCTGCAGAGCGACATCTCCACGCTCGGTAAACTTAATTGCGTTCCCGACGAGATTTGTCAGGACCTGGCGGAGCCGGCCCGGGTCGCCTCGCAGCCCGGTGGGCACGGTGGCATGAATGAGACCGGTCAATTCCAATCCCTTGGATTCGGCTCGTTCGGCAAACTGCTTTAGCACATCGTCCACGGTCGTGCGCAGATTAAACTCGATCGATTCCAACTCGAGTTTTCCCGCTTCGATTTTACTGCACTCCAGCACATCGTTAATCAAGTGCAGGAGCGCTTCCCCGCATTGGCGAATGGTCTCGGCGTACGAGCGCTGTTCTGGCGCCAGTCCGGTATCCATCAACAAGCTGGTCATGCCAATCACTCCATTCATGGGAGTGCGCAGTTCATGACTGACGGTCGCAAGAAATGCCGCTTTGGTATGCGTGGCGGCTTGCGCTTCCTGAAGCGCCCGATCCAGTCGCAGATTTTTCGCAGTCAGTTCCTCAGCCGAGGCATGGAGGGCTTCTTTCGTCCGCTGCATTTCGGTCAGGTCTACGGCATATCCACGAACATGGCGGTCTGCCTGCACCGGGCAGAAGACCCAGGCATACCGCGCGTCGGGGAGGCGGGAGGCAATTTCCTGGATAGGCCTATTTGAGTCCAGACAGCGCTGGACAAGATCGAGCAATCCCTGCGGAGCCACTTGAGGAAAGCCGTCGGTTCCGTAGCCGAATTGAGTCAACAGCTCGCTCATCATGGGATTGGCATAGAGCAGACTGGCCTGATCGTCGAGCTCAAGAATTGGGTAGGGGCTTTCATCGGCAATCGATGCGAGCCGGTTGCGATCGTACGTCAGCTCCTGTTCCCGAGACTTGTCCTGAAGACTGATCGAGACGCCGACTTGCCGGCCGAAGCTGGCCGGCATACAGGTCCACTCAACCGGAATGGAGCGGTTGGAGTCGCACTGTAGACAGACTTGAGCGGGTTGCTTGGGCTGCTTCGTGCGAAAGACTTGCTGAATGATCTGTTTGGTGACGGCCGCCGTCTGCTCGGTCAACCGCTCCCACAGTTCCGGAAACGATGCGCCAATAGCGCTTGTTACGCCTGCTCCGCACAAACGGGCGCTTTCTGCATTCATCGCCGCGATGACTCCATCCTGGCTCAGCAGGATGACGCCGATCGGCAGCCCGTCCAGAAGTCCTTGATGCTCCTGCGCCGGCCGTTTCTTCACCGGTCGAATCGAGGCGGGACGCCGTCCTTGTGGAAGCTGCTTCATTAGGCTGCCTGATCCGGGGCATCGCCCATGTACATGGCAATATTGACACGCTCTTGAATAGGGTCCAGTACGCGTAAGACGGTGCGCGATACCTTATCTTGCGAAGGGAGGGAGAGATCCACCTGTTCAGGATTGGCATAGGATTCTCCATGCGGCCCTCCGGTAATCTTCACTTGCGGCTTCAAGCGCTGTTCCGGGTTGACTCCGACCACCACCGCTTGCTCTCCGGTATTCAAACGAACGAGGCTTCCCACGGGGTATACGCCGATACTTCGGATAACTGCTTCAACTAACAGCTTGGGGTATTGTCCGCGCTCTCCAACCAGAAATAATTGACGGACCGCGTCGTGAGGAATCATCGCCGGCCGGCCACCACGGCGGCTGATCATCTTGTCGTAGAAGTCTACGATTCCAACAATTTGAGCCAGTGGCGAAATAGCATCGCCCGCTATCTTTCGCGGATATCCGCTTCCATCGCAACGCTCATGATGCTCCATGACCACTCGGCACACTTCTGGATGAAACCCAGCTTGCTCGTCAAGCACCGTCACGCCCAATTGGGTATGTTGTTCTAACAGGCGCTGCTCCGACTCCGTGCAGTCGTCCCGTTTGCGGACTAGGTTGCGAGGAAGTCTGACGTAACCGACATCGTGCAAAAGCGCACCGATCCCCAGATGTTCGTAGAGAGACGAATCGATGCCGCTTTCAACGGCAACGACCAGCGACAAGATGGCCGTGTCCAAGGCATGGGCGCCCAGCGACCGGTCGAACTGTTTGACCTTGTGGAAGGTGCTGTGCAACAGAAGTGCGCTGCGGTCCTGCAATACTTGCGTGATGACGCCACCTACAATCGCCTTGGTGGCGGCCGGAGCCGGGGGGACTCCGCGTTCCAAGTCGGTAAAGATACGCTCCACCGCCTCGCGCGCTTCCCCATACACCGCGGACACGCTGCGGCTTATGAAGATGGGGATGGAGCCGGATTCCTCCACCGTTTCACAGTCGGGGGCTTCACTATTCGGCACAGCCGCCGGAAGTTCAGGTTTGGCGGATGGTGTGGATGTCAGTATCTGTAGGTCCAACCCTTTCGTTGTATCGATGGTGACGTGCCGGACGCCATGCTGCTTCATCACCGTAATCGTTTCGACATCGCGAATCAGGCGTTTATGGAAGAGAAAGGGTGTGCGATACCAGGGAAGATCCATCTCTACGATGAACATGCCCGGTATCAACTGCTCAACAGAAATCTGCTTCGTTCCGCTCATGAATTCGCATCTCCTCGGTTGCCAGATCCGCATAGGCATGCCTATGTCGAGAGGATCCCGCAGGTTATATCGGTTTCTAGGGGAACGATCTTAACGACTGGGCGATGCGCATTTCGGCTGGAAGCGGTTTATGCCCTCGTTGCCGTTTCGAGGACGTATCCTCAAGAATTTCCGTGCTCTTTCCGATACAGAAGCCAGCGTCGACCGGTGTGCCACTCGACTGGATACCCGCAACTCGCATTCATGGCTACACGCATTCACATTACTCAGCTTCGCCCCGGCATGCGCATCGAGAAGCTGGACTGCTCCTGGTTTGCGACGCCATTTTTCCGCCACCGCATGGCAGTGACGTCGATGGAGCAGATCGAGCAGCTCAAAGCCTGCGGGGTCCAAACGCTCGATATCGTGGGGGAGCTTGAACCGGATCCTCCCGCAAGGGACGGGGCGATTCAGGAGCCGCCCGAAGCCGGCGATACTGCGCCCATCCTCGCCACGCCTCGGGAAAACGACGCTATTCCTTTCGAAGAAGAACTGCCGGCTGCCAAGCTCGTCTATACCGCCGCGAAAAATGTCATCGAAGAAGCGATGCTCGACGTGCGCATGGGGCGCGACATCAACATGGATGCCGTCAATCAGGTGGTGTCCGAGATGGCCGACAGCGTCATCCGGAATCCTGACGCGCTGACTAGTCTCTCGCGGTTGAAGCATTTTGACGAATATACGTTCTTCCATTCAGTCAACACGTCGGTGCTGGCCTTGTCGCTCGGGCGCAACTTGGACATCGACGACACCTCCTTGCATCAACTCGGTGTCGGCACCTTGCTGCACGATATCGGGAAGACCAAAATTCCGTTGGAGATTTTGAATAAGCCGGGCAAATATGAAGCCCATGAATTCGAGATCATGAAGCAGCACGTCATGCGGGGCGCCGAAGTGCTTTCGCAAACGACCGGGTTGACCGATTGCTATTTGAAGCCGGCTCTCGAACACCATGAACGGGTGGACGGAACCGGCTACCCCTATCAGCGTCAGAAGTGCGATCTCAGCCAGTTCGGGATGATGGCGGCCGTCGTGGATATTTACGATGCCATCACGAGCGAACGCTGCTACCACAAGGCCAAACCGGCGCATGAAGCGCTTCAATTCCTCTATCTCATCTCACAAAAAGGCCATCTCGAGCATACGCTCGTCCAGCGGTTTATCCAGATTGTCGGCGTCTATCCGGTCGGCTCCGTCGTCCGGCTCAATACCGGGGAAATTGCAGTCGTCAGCCGAATCAATCGGTCCACCCCTCTTGAGCCCGTCGTCATGGTGGTCAAGAGCGACGGCAATGCGACGATGGCGAATCCGGAGACCGTCGATCTGGCTCACACCGAGGGGGCGTCGAAGCGGTCGATTGTGGCGGTGACGGATCCCGCCAGCACCGGCATTGATCCCACCGTCTATCTCGATCAGAGGTCTGCATGAACGATGTGACCACGACACAACTCTCGCCGGCGTCTTTCCTCACGGTCGGCCTTTCCCTCAAGTTATCCTTTATGCTCAGTGGGGAAAAGGTGCTGTATGGATCGACGCTCCTGGGATGGAAAGACTACGCCTGGCTGATCTGCGAGTGGCCATTGCAGGTCGGCAGTGGAGTGGATATTCCGCCAGGAACCCCTTGCACGGTCAGCTATCTCCACAATGGAAAGCTGGTTGGGTATCGCACGGAAATTCGAGACAGGTTGACGGCGCCGGTGCCGCTGCTCTTCATCGCATTTCCGCAAGCTGTGGAAGAGATGCATTTACGCAAACATACCCGCGTGCTATCCAGCGAGCCGATCATTCTCGAGCGGGCAAACCGCGCTGTAGTGGGAGGCGTGCCGTCGGCATCCATCGTCGGCGGGCTGCTTCAAAATTTGAGCACCGGCGGGTGCAGCGTGATTGTTCCGCAGGCTCCGTCGTGGCTGCGGGCAGGAACCTCGTTGCGTATGGAGTTTGAACTGGCCGGGCTTGGGCATGTCACGAATTTGACGGGGCTTGTCAAAAGTGTCGAGTCCACACAGGAGTCTTGGACGCTCGGCATCGAATTTCGCTTTCACGAAATGGAATATATCGAATATCGCGGGTGGGGCGGGTCCGTTCGACAGGCCATCGAGCAATGGACCTCGCAGAAAACCGCCGATCCGATTCCACTTCACTAATCTCGCCGCTCACACATCCTCCTTCAGATTCTGCTCCTGTCGGTTCTTTCCTCTTTGCACGGCACATTTTGCCGGGTGAATAGTGCACCCCTCTGCAGTGCCTCGGCAAGTTCTCGAATTCCATGACGGAATCAATGGCACATAACTTGTACTAACCGCTCATGCCGGACTCAGTCCATTGCCATCACGAGTGAGGAGCGTACGCCATGGAAGGCCGTCATGCAGCGCCGCAGACTTTGAATCCTCGATGGTGCCTTGCTTACGACACCATCGATCGGCAGGACATCGATCGCTTAGTGGAATGGCTGCACACCTATCCTCGCCTGACGAAAGGCCCGATCACCGTCGAGTTCGAATCGCGTTGGTCGCAATGGCTGGGTGACTCCCATTCCGTCTTTTGCAATTCTGGATCGTCGGCGAACTTGCTCATGTATTACGCCCTGCTGGCTTCCGGACGCTTGAGGAACAAGAAAGTCATTGTGCCCAGCGTCGGCTGGGTGACATCCATCGCTCCCGCGATTCAATTCGGCTTCGAGCCGATCATGTGCGAAGCCGACCCAGACACCTTCGGCTTGGATCTGAATCACCTGGAAGAGCTGTTGAAGCAACATCAACCGCAGACGGTCATGCTCGTTCAGGTATTGGGCGTCCCGCATAAGATGCGGGAGCTGATGGCTCTGAAAGAGCGCTATGGCTTCCTGTTGCTGGAAGATGCCTGCGCCGCCATTGGTGCGAGTTATGACGGGCAGAAAGTCGGCTCGTTCGGCGACATGGCCAGTTTTTCCTTCTACTTCGGCCATCAGATGTCGACCATTGAAGGCGGCATGGTCTCGACCAATGACAAAGAGCTGGCCGATTTGCTGTTGATGCTTCGAAGTCACGGGTGGAGCAAAGACCTGGGTCCCGAGACCCATCGCGCATTGGTCACCCAATACCAGATCGATGACTTTCACTCTCCCTTTGTCTTCTATGAACCGGGATTCAATCTCCGCTCGACCGATCTCAATGCCTTTATTGGAATCGGACAAGTCGAGAAGCTGGACTGGATGACGGAACAGCGCCGGGCGAACCATGCGCGCTATCTGGACCGCCTCAGTTCCAGTTTCTATGCCCAACGTCCTCCGAAGAACAGCCAGGTGGCCAGTATTTCGGTCGGTCTGTTGGCGGAGTCGCGCCAGCAACGCCAGCGAATTGTTCACGCACTTGTGACGCGCGGAATTGAAACCCGCATTTTCTCAGCCGGCAATCTGGGGCTCCACCCATTCTGGGTCAACCGGTATGGAGCGGCGAGCTTCCCGGTTGCCGACCGGATACATCATTGCGGCTTCTTTCTGCCGAACCATGCCGCGCTGACGCCGGACGATGTCGCGACCATTTCACAGGTTGTTCTGGAGGCCGCATGACAGGGCCTCTATTGGTCACGGGTGGAACCGGCCTGCTGGGATCGGCCATACGGAAGCTTCGGCCTGACGCGATCTTTCTATCGCGCGCGGACGGAGACCTCCGTGACCGCAGCGTGGCGCACCGCCTGCTTGAACAAATCAGGCCGGCGCAAATCCTCCATCTGGCCGGTGTGGTCGGAGGCGTGAAGACAAATGCGGCGAACAATAGCCGTTTCTTTGAGGAGAATGTGTTGATCAATACCGCAGTGCTATCCGCGGCTCGCTCCCTTGGGGTGCAGCGACTGATCTCGTTTCTCTCTAGTTGTGCGTTCCCCATCTTTACCGACCGAGCCACGACTGAGATCGATCTGCAGACGGCGCTGCCCTATGCCGGTAATGCGGGATACGGCTACGCCAAGCGCATGCTGGATCTCCATACCCGTCTTGTAGCGAAAGAAGAAGGCTGGCAGTGGACCACGCTGACGCCGGTTACAATTTATGGCCCGCAGGACTCCTTCGATTCCGAAAGCAGTCATGTGGTGGGCGCGCTGATTCATCGGTGCTGGCTGGCCAAAACCACCGGGGCTCCGTTTATCGTCTGGGGCAGCGGTCGTGCGGTGCGTCAGTTCGTCTTTGTTGACGATGTCGCCAAGATCGTCGTCGATGCGATTCAGCGCAGCAGCGATTCCCTCACAACCATCATTGCTCCGGACAGCGGCATTACGATTCGCACCTTGGCCGAAACCATCGCGTCAGTCATGGACTATACAGGGCCGATGGTATTCGACGCGACTCAACCTGAAGGCGTGCTGGTCAAGCGCTTGCGTAGCGCGACGTTTTCTGATCGGTTTCCCGCTTGCCGGTTTACCAGTCTGCGGCATGGCCTGGAGACAACGGTGCGTTGGTTTATGCGGCAGGCTTCATCAAGAGAGCACATCGCAGACGGGTCGCGTCCATTCAGTCATCAGTTCTAAGGAGTTGTGATCGCCATGACGACACCACGCACACATGTCCTTGTGACCGGCGGCGCCGGCTATATCGGAGCGGTGCTCTGCAAACAGCTGCTCGACCGCGGCTATCGCGTCACTGTGCTGGATAATTTTATGTATCGACAAAACAGCCTGCTGGATTGCTGCGCCTTCGAGGCCTTCCAGGTTGTGCGCGGCGATTGCCGGGATGAGCGCGTGGTGACGGATCTCCTGCGCGAGGCGGACATCATTATTCCGCTCGCCGCGCTGGTCGGTGCCCCGTTATGCAATCGCGACCGGGTCGGGGCGTACAGCATTAACTTTGAAGCCGTGCAGATGATCGCGAAGCTCGCGTCGTTGAATCAGCAGATCATCTTTCCGGTGACTAACAGTGGGTATGGCATCGGACAGCCGGGTGTGCCCTGTACAGAGGATTCGCCGCTACGGCCTATCAGCCTGTATGGCGAGACAAAGGTCAAGGCCGAACGTGTCGTGCTGGATCGCGGCAACGCGATCACGCTCCGGCTGGCGACCGTCTTTGGCGCATCGCCTCGAATGCGGATGGATCTCCTGGTCAACGACTTCGTCTGGCGCGCGGTGCATGACCGGGCCGTCGTGGTATTCGAAGGCCATTGTAAACGGAACTATATCCATATCAGAGACGTCGTACAGGCCTTTCTCCATGCGATCGATCATTTCGACAGCATGAAGAATCGAGCCTACAACGTCGGCTTGGACGACGCGAACCTCTCGAAATTGGAGTTGTGCCAGGAAATTAAGACACTGATTCCGCAGTTTGTCTTCTTCGAAGCGCCGATCGGAGAAGATCCCGACAAACGGGATTACATCGTGTCGAACGAACGGATTCTCTCGACCGGATTCAAGCCGGATTGGCCGCTCGCGCGCGGCATCCGGGAATTGACGAAGTGCTACACCATCGTGTCCGGCACGGGATACGGCAATGTCTAGCGCGGTGAGAGCGCGAATCGAAGGAGGGGCTCGATGATTATCAGCCGCACACCCTTTCGCATTTCCTTCTTCGGAGGCGGAACCGATTATCCCGTGTGGTTTAAAGAACACGGCGGCGCCGTGCTCGCCACCACCATCGATAAGTATTGTTATATCAGCTGCCGGCACCTCCCGCCGTTCTTCGAGCATAAGACGCGCATTGCCTATTCGAGAATCGAGCATGCGAAGGACAATGCCGAGATCGAGCATCCTGCAGTCAAGGGCGTGCTGCAATATTTGAATGTAACGGACGGTCTTGAGATCCATCACGACGGCGATCTGCCGGCCAGAACCGGGCTGGGGTCCAGTTCCTCCTTTACCGTCGGCCTGCTGCATGCCCTCTATGCCCTTCGCCATCGCATGCCGGCCAAAGCGGAACTGGCGCAAGCGGCTATTCATGTCGAGCAGGAGATCTTGCAGGAATCCGTCGGCTCGCAAGACCAGATGCTGGCTGCCTACGGAGGACTCTGCCGGCTCAACTTTGGGCAGACTGGAGAGGTCGGATATACCCCGATCATTATGAAGCCGGAGCGGTTGCAGGCATTTCAGGATCACCTGTTGCTGTACTTCACGGGGTTTTCCCGCACGGCATCGGATATCGCCAAGGAGCAGATCGAGAAAACCAAACAGCGCCGCGTCGAACTCTTTGCCATGTTGCAAATGGTGCAGGAGGGCGTGTCCATCCTCACGGGCGATCACGATCTGAGCGATTTCGGCGAACTGCTTCACGAAGCCTGGATGGTCAAGCGCGGGCTCACCAGCAAAATTACAACACCCTTTATCGACCAGATCTATGACGCGGCCAGGGGAGCCGGGGCGCTGGGAGGCAAACTGCTTGGCGCCGGCGGCGGCGGGTTCATGCTTATTTTCGCGAAACCCGAGTTGCACGCGAAGATTCATGCGGCGCTTCCAGGACTGCTCCATGTGCCGTTTCAATTCGAGAGGGCGGGCAGCCAAATCGTGTTCTACCAACAGGACGTGCCGATCACGCGCGCGCCGGCCTGGGGAGAGAAACAGAGTCTCGTGAACCTGGCCGCGCAAAGCCTGCAGGAATGGAAGAGGAACGCCGCCTAATGAACCAAGTCGATGTCACCATCGTCATTCTGTGCGGAGGTCTGGGAACCAGGCTGCGGTCGGTCGTCGCTGACCGGCCTAAGCCGATGGCCTTGATCGACGGCCGGCCGTTTCTGGAACTGCCGGTCGATCAGGCGGTCTCGCAGGGATTCCGACGCCTGGTGTTCTGCACCGGCCATCAGGGGCATTGGATCGCCGAGCATTTTGGCCATCGGACGGATATCGAGGTTGCGATTTCTCACGAAACCGCTCCACTCGGGACCGCTGGGGCGCTGCGAGCCTGCCGCCGCTACCTGAATTCCTCGCCGGTCTTGGTGCTCAACGGCGATTCATTTTGTGCCATCGACCTGGCTGCTTTTCTCGCTGAGCATCGTACCCGGCAGGCCGCAGCGACGGTCGCGGTGGTCAAGGCCGATGGCCGCAGCGATGGCGGCGGCATCGCATTGGATGCGGCGGCGCGTATTACGGGCTTCCACGAAAAGACTCGCGGCGCGTATCTCAATGCCGGCATCTATGCGTTCGAGCGTCCGATCCTCGACCGAATACCGGATCGCAGACCCTGCTCGCTCGAATACGACGTGTTCCCCACGCTGGTCGGGCAGGGGTTGTATGCCAGCGTGCAGCAGGCGCCTGTGCACGATATCGGCACGCCAGCGCGATGGTCCGCGTTTCAGGCGCAATACTCGACATCCCATAACGCATATACAGAGGCCCTACAAGGAGGAGACCAATGAAGACAGCATCGTCATCGACCGCCAGTCCGCGATCAAAATCCGCAGGCGCCTACGCGGACCTGCGCGCGAAAGCGCAGTGGGTGCGAAAGACCGTTCTGGAGATGGCGGTGAAAGCGCATAGCGGCCATATCAGCACGGCCTATTCGCAGACGGAATTGCTGGTGGCGCTGTATTACGGCGGCCTGCTGCGGTTCGACGCGCACAATCCAAAGTGGGCGGGACGAGACCGTTTCATCCTGAGCAAGGGGCAAGGCGGCATCGGTCTGTATCCGATCCTCGCCGACTTGGGATTTTTCCCCTTGTCCGAATTGGAGAATTTCGCTGGCGTGGGCAACATTTTGGGCGTTCATGCGGAATGGAATATTCCCGGCATCGAAGTGATCACGGGATCGCTGGGGCATGGGCTGCCCATTGCGACGGGAATGGCGGAAGCCGCCTTGTTGAATCATGAGGAGCACTTGGTGGTCTGCTTTCTCGGCGATGCGGAATTATTTGAAGGCTCCAACTGGGAAGCCGCGATTTATGCGGGGCACCGAGGCTATCGCAACCTCGTCTGCATCGTCGATCGCAATGGCCAGGGGGTGCTCGGCCCGACGGACCCTGCCGACCGGCGGTTGGCCTCCGATAACCCGCAACTGAATCCGGTGGATAAAAAGTTCAAGGCGTTCGGATTCGAGACCAGGGTGATCGATGGACATTCGTACGCAGACATTTTGTCGGCGCTCAAGGACATGCGTTCGCCGAAGCGCAAGAAGCCGCTCATGATCGTTGCCAACACGAAAAAAGGGAAAGGCGCGTCGCTGATGGAAGGCCAGCGGTTGTGGCACTACCGCGTTCCGGACGGAACGGATTTGGAATTGACCCGTCAGGATGTGGCCCAAGGCTAACGGCGGATCATTCATTGCCACTGCGCCCGGCAGGGCGCCGAAAGGAACTGTCACCATGGGAGCGACCAAATTTATCCTCGGCATGCGGGACCGGTATTTCAACGAGCTCTACAAGATCTTCGAGCGGGACCCGCAGGCAATCTTCATCACCGCCGACAATGGAGCGCCGACGCTCGACCAGTTCGCCCGCGATTTTCCCGACCGGTTCATCAATGTCGGCATTGCCGAGCAGCAATTGATCGGCATGGCCTGCGGCATGGCCTTCGAAGGCAAGAAAGTCTACGTCTATGCCATTGCGCCGTTCGTCAGTCTGCGCTGCTACGAGCAGGTGAAGCTCGATGTGTGCGCCATGAATCTCCCGATCGTGCTGATCGGCGTCGGAGCCGGCTACGCCTACGACATCATGGGACCGAGCCATCACACGGTTGAGGACATTTCCATCATGCGGGCCTTGCCGAACCTGAAAGTCTATAGCATGGCCGACGGCAGCAGCGCCGCCGAGCTGGCGCAGGTAGTTCATCAGGACAGCTCGCCGCAATACATCCGGTTCGACCGCGCGGGGATTCCCGAGGTGTATGCCTCGCGGCCGATTGCTATTGCGGATGGACTGACGCAACTGCGCCAGGGGAAAGATGTCTGCATCGTTGCGACTGGAGTCATGGTGCATACCGCGCTGGCCGCCGCGGATATTCTCCGCCAGACGAGCAATCTCAATGTGGGAGTGATCGACGCGTTTCGCATCAAGCCGATGAATGCCGAGCTGTTGAAGCAATACCTTCACAACGTCGACCGCCTGGTGACGTTGGAAGAGCATCTGCTGGCCGGCGGACTCGGCAGCGCGATTGCCGAACTGTTGATCGACCATGACCTGCGCATTCCGACGATGCGGATCGGCCAAAACGACCGCTTTGTGTTCGAGTATGGCGGGCGCAATGCAATTTGGGAGAAATACGGACTCGATGTGGGCGCCGTGACCTCCAGGATTATGAAATGGGTGCGGGGCGAATCGGCCACTGTGCAGGTGGAGGCTCCCCAGCCAGAGCCGCATTCGGCGCGATATTGAGCCACTCGTTCGTGTGAAGGAGAACAGCATCGTGGATGTGGTCCTCATTAATCCGGGAAGCCGGACACAGATCTATCAATCGTTGGGCAGCGATTTAAGCGCGATTGAGCCGCCGGTTTGGGCGGGTCTCATTGCAACGTATCTGCGCCGCCGGCACATCTCGGTTGCCGTGATCGATGCGAATGCAGAGGACTTGCTTCCGTCCGAGACGGCCGCCCGGGTGACGGAACTGGATCCACGCGTGGTCGTAGTCCTGGTCTATGGACACAATCCATCGGCCTCCACCCAGGTCATGCCGTCGGCCGGCGCGATTTGCGATGCGATTAAGCAATCCGGCGCGCAGGCCAAGGTCATGCTCCTGGGCGGGCATGTGGCCGCGCTGCCAGAACGCACGCTCCAGGAGGAATCGGCGGATTTCGTCTGCGCCGGCGAAGGGCTGCACACAATCGTGGAATTGCTCGACGCGATCGCGGCGGGCGCGGAGGACTATCGCAAAGTTCGCGGATTGTATTATCGGCATGAAGGCCGGGTCTGCGCGACGCAACCGGCGCCGAACGTCGAAGATCTCGATGGCGACATGCCGGGGGTGGCGTGGGATCTGCTTCCCATGCCGCTGTATCGCGCCCACAACTGGCATGCCTTTGGATTCTTGGACCGGCGGATGCCTTATGCATCGCTGTATACGACTCTCGGCTGCCCCTATCACTGCGCCTACTGCTGCATCCAGGCGCCGTTCAAAAGCGGCGAGGGGGCGCTCGGCTATGCCTCCAACGTCAACAGCTATCGGTTTTGGTCTCCGGAAACGGTCGTGGCCGATATCGACCGGCTTGTCACGGCATACGGCGTGAGGAATATCAAATTCGCCGATGAAATGTTCGTTTTGAACAGGACGCATGTGACCCGCCTCTGCGAGTTGCTCATTGAGCGGAACTACGATTTGAACATTTGGGCCTACGCCAGGGTGGATTCGGTCAAGGATGGAATGGAAGAGCTGTTGCGGCGGGCGGGAGTCCGCTGGCTCTGTTTCGGGATCGAATCGGGCAGCGCGCGCGTGCGCAACGACGTGCTCAAAACGTTCGAGCAGGACCAGATTGGCCGCACGATCGCGCGCGTGCGCGCCGCCGGCATCAGTGTCATTGCCAACTATATATTCGGGCTGCCGGAGGATGACCGCGAGACGATGCAGGCGACGCTGGATCTGGCGACGGACCTGAACTGTGAGTTCGCCAACTTCTATTGCACGATGGCCTATCCCGGCTCGGCGCTCTATCGGAGAGCGCTGGAAGAAGGATGGCCGCTGCCGGATTCCTGGACCGCCTACTCGCAGCATGCGAAGGACGCCTTGCCCTTGCCAACCAGGTATTTGTCGGCTCATGAGGTGCTTGCGTTCCGAGACCAGGCGTTCCACGCCTATTTTAATCGTCGCGAATACCTCGACTTGTTGACGGTCAAGTTCGGGCCGGACACCGCTCGCCATGTGCGCGAGATGGCCGGCAAGAAGCTAGAGCGGCACTATGCGTCCACCGGGCCGGATGCCACGCGAACATTGTTGAAGGCGGTATAAGCCGCACAGTGCGGTGTCCGCAGTGAAGTTGCGGCAGGGGAGGTTGTCGATGAAAGTCTGTTTGGTCATGGGCAAACTGTTCAGGCGGAATATCCCGTCGTCGGCCAATCTGGTTAGCCTTGGCGATGGCGGCTTTGCCGCGGTGGATGGACCGGCTCTGCCACCGGGGCTGGCAGGAGGCGGCGCCGGCCGGCCACTTCGGCGACCCGCGGCACCCCAATGGATAGAAACGTTCAATAGAGGATACCTGCGATGAGTCGCACCCAGCATCCCACAGCGCTTCTTCTCCAACTGGAATTTCCCGACTGGGCGCAAGCCAGGCCGTGGACGTACTCGTGGAATTTCGCCGTCCGCGAAGGGCTCGAGGCGGCCGGATTCGAGTGCGTCACCGTGCCGATCATCGCCGACGTGCCCTGTCAAGACTCGCATTCGTGGACCTCCCATGCCAAACGCTGGCTGAAGGGACGCACGTTCGATCAGGCCTGGGTCTGGCTCGTCCACTCGCCTCTGGATCAGGGGACCTTGGAGTGGCTTGCGGAATTGGCTCCTGTGCGCGTGGGGATTATCATGGAGTCCCAAACCTACGATGAAGAGGATTATGTCTGGGCGCCCTATCTGCGGCAGCGTCGAGTTCGAGTGGAAGAGCAGATCCGCGCCATGACCCATGTGCTCGCGCCCGACGAATTGGACGTCCTGGATCTAAACCATCGGCGGGTGGCACCGACGCTCTGGTGGCCGCAAATGGTGCCAGGACGTTTCATTGCCGCTCCCACCGGCACGCCTCGCTTCAACCGAGGCGTGTTTCATGGAACGCCGTATGGTCCACGGCAGCAATGGATTCAGCATCCTCTGCTCCAGAGGCATCTGACGTTTGCGCCGCCCGCATCGCCGCCGACGCCGGCGCAACAGTTGTTCGACCGCTTGCAACTCGCTGCGCGGGATCTGCTCAAAACTGGGAGTCCGGTGCCGGAGAGCCTGTTCAAACAATACGTCCACAAATTGAAGGAGATTCGCGCCGCCGAGTTTGCGGACTGGATGGAACGCTTGTCCGATTGGGCGGCGATTGTGAATTTGCCGAGCCTGGCCAAGTTCTACGGCGGGCGTGTCTTGGAAGGTATGGCGGCGGGCCGTCCTATCGTATCCTGGGCGATTTCCAATCGCCCTCGAAACGCACGGCTCTTCGAGGAGGGCGCGGAGATTCTCACCTTTCCCAAGGACGATCCGGCGGTGCTGGCCGGCATGCTCGAGCGGCTTTTGCAGGACCACTCTCTGGCCTCCCGCATCGCCCGCGCCGCCCAAGCCAAGGTTCAACGTTATCATACCGCCGAGATTCGGATTCGACAGACTCTCGACTGGATCGACAGCGGCCGGCAGCCGGACTACGGCAGCGAGACAGTGTCCGAACCGGTGGCAACCGCCAGGCTTGCGGAAGCGGAGCCCATCACTGTTTCTGCGGCATCCGTATCCACCACAGTCTTTGTCCTTACCGTAGACGATCCGGCATGTCCGTCTTGCCTGGAGGCGTTGCGCAAGCAAGAAGGGCCGCCGTTCAAGCTGGACATCATCCGCAATGTCAGCCCGTTCAGCGCCGCCGCTCAGCGCATGATCGCGGATTGCGACACCGAGTTTTTCATTCAGGTCGATGAAGACATGATGCTCAATCCCGATGCCGTCGCGACGATGGAAGGCATCATGCGAAAGGCCCCCGAGACAGTTGGCATGGTCTGCTTTCATCTGTACGACGAAGACCGCGAGTGCGCGATCCAAGGCGTCAAAATCTATCGAATGGCGTTATTGAAGCGGGTCTCGTTCCGCGATCTCAAGGCCAGCGAAATGAATCTGCTGGATCAGATGGGGGAGCAAGGGATTCGCTGGATTCTCCATCCCGATGTCCTTGGGCGCCACGGCACGATCTACACGCCTGCAAGCATCTACCGGCGCTATAAAACGATGTATGAGAAAGACATTCTGCAGTGGAATGTCTTGACCTCGGATATTCATCGCAAAGCCGGCAAGTTTCGCGAGAGCGGAGACATCGTGCACTTATTCGCGCTGCTGGGAGCGGCGCACGGAATCATCGAGGCTCGGCGCGCTCCAGACCGTGAAAAAGACGCCCGTGCGTACAATTTGAAAGAGTTGGACATCTTTGAGCGGCTCTTTACCGCTCCACCGCCGCCGTCTCAACCGTATGACCCCAGCCTCGCGGCAATGCCACTGCGTAATCCTCCGATTCCGTTCGAGGAAGTCCAATGGACTTCTGTGCCACTGCCCGTCGAAACAGCGGTTGCACCGCCGGCGAGACAGTCGCAGAAGCCGTCTGCGGGGATGCCGCCGCAACGCGCCGGTTCCTCACGGCATATCTTGATCGTGACACCGTACTTCTGGCCATCGGTCGGAGGGGTCGAAACGGTGGCGGAGGACCTGGGCGCGGGGCTCATTGCCGCGGGCTATCGGGTGACGGTGGCTTGCTATGAACAGGCCGACCGCACGATGGAACGCTACCGGGGCATCGACATCGTTCAACTGGCCCCTCCGGATCGCGTGATCGACGGCGTTCCGGCCGCGGCCTTTCAAGTGAAGCAGCGCGTGGCGTCGAATCTCTACGAGGCCTGCATTCTGCTGGGCTCGCCCGTTAATCGAATATTCTACGCGATTCTCGAACTGCAGGATTTGAAGAGCCGGCGCATCCTGTTTCAGCCCACGGTGAATCAGGAGGGGTACGACTTCATCCGGCAACGCCCGGTCGTCGCCGGGCTTTTGAAGCAATTGCTCGAACAGACGACGGCCGTGGTCGCGCTTGGACAGGAGACCTTCGATGCCCGATGCTGTCGAGACCTTGGCTTTTCAGCCACGGTCATTCCGAATGGGACGGCTGTGCTCAGCCCCGCCTTCGACTTTAGAGGACGGTACGAAATTGCGGACGACCGCTTTCTCATCGTGCATGTTGCCAATTTCTATCGTGTCAAGAATCACGTGGGCCTGCTCAATGCACTGACGCCATTGCCGCCACGCGCCATGCTGGTTCTCGTGGGGTACGAGACACATGACACCGAATATATTGCGGAAGTGCACCATGCGCTTTCGGCCAGGCCGGACGTGCTCTATATCCCAGGGCTCGACCGGGCAGGCGTGGCTGCCGCGATTCAGGCCGCCAATCTCGTCGTCCTCTCCTCCGATGCCGAAGTCTCGCCGCTCTGCATTTTAGAGGCGATGAGCATGCAGCGCCCCTGGCTTGCGACCCCAGGCTGTGGCATGGCCAGGGAACAGGCGGGAGGGCTTATCCTGCCGTTGCAAGAGTTTCGCAACGCCGTTGAGCTGTTGATGATCCATCCGGATTATTGCGCCGAGTTGGCGCAGGCCGGCTACCGTCATTGGACCAGCTGCTTCCAGTGGGAATCCGTTCTGGCTGGCTGGATCGAGTTGATCGAAACCGGCCGGCTGTCCGTTTCCTTCGAGACGCCGGACGCGATCGCCCGCATGCGCGATGATTTGCGGGCTCGATTCCGTTCGCTCATGGCTGCCGGAGCGTCACAACCGCAGAGCAGCGCGCATCGTCCGGCCCTGTCGCACGCGCCCGCCGAGCCGAGTGCCTCGTCTGTCGCAGCATTGCCCCTGTACACCCATGCCACACCAGTACAAGAGGATCGAATGAATCAGGATCAATTTTATGTCGATATGTTCGTCAAGAGTCCGGCATGGTCGGCACCCGAGCCCAATCACGACGAAGCCGCGCGGTGGTCGAAAATTGCCGGTTTCATGGAACACATTCTCCGCCGGTTCAAGACAGCCCGCCCTGACGGCACCCTCCGCATTCTTGAGGTCGGCTGCGGGCGAGGTTGGCTAAGCAATCTAGCCTCGCAATATGGAACCGTTGAGGGTGTCGAGCCGGTGGCGGGAGTCATTGAGCATGCCCGCAAGATGTTTCCGCACATCCGCTTCGAGGCCGGCACCGCCGAGACCGTCTTGAGGAGAACGGACTTTACCCCATACGATGTGGTGCTCTGCTCCGAGGTCATTGAGCATGTGCCGGATCCGCAGAAGCAGGTATTCTTGGACGAGCTCACACAACTGCTGACTTCTGATGGGTATGTCATTCTCACAACGCCCCGGGGGGAAATGTGGGAACGTTGGAAGGCGATCTCGCCGCCTTGCCAGCCGGTTGAGGACTGGATTACCGAACAGCGGCTCGAAGAATCTATGATGGCTCAAGGCCTGACTCCGTTGGGGTTGGAACGAATCTATGTCGAGGTTCCGAACCTTCGGTATATTCCGGCACCCACGCCACATGACGTCAAGACGATGAATCTGTTGCCGATCTACCAGGTCTGGGTTGCGCAGCGGGCGGCGGCAGACACTCGCCTCCAGCGCCAGACGATCAATCGCGCGCCGATGGTCACGGTCATTATTCCGACATACAACCGGCCCGACCGCCTGCGGACCGCGCTGGCCAGTGTGCTCGACCAGGATTACAGAGACGTCCAGATCGTTGTAGTCAACGACGGCGCCATGCCGGTCGAGGCGGTGATTGTCGCCGTCAATCAGGATGGACGCATTACCCTGATCAATCACGACCGAAACAAGGGGTTGGCGGCTTCGCGCAACACCGGTCTCCGCCATGCCACGGGGAAATATGTCTGTTACCTCGACGACGACGACCGTTTTCTCCCGGATCATATCAGCACGCTGGTTGCCCAGTTAGAGACCGGCGAGTGCAAAGTGGCCTATACCGATGCCTGGCGCGTCCACGAACAGACCGCCGGCGAGACGCTCTCCGAAATCCGCCGCGATCGACCTTACGCAGAGGAGTTCAACCCGCATCAGCTCCTCATTGCCAATTACATTCCCGTGCTCTGCGTCATGCATGCACGAGCATGTCTGAATGACGTTGGCGACTTCGATGAAAGTCTGTTTGTGCATGAGGATTGGGATCTCTGGATTCGCATGGCCACCCGCTATCCATTTGTGCATATCCCCAAGACCACGGCTGAATTCAGCTGGCGCGGCGACGGCTCTTCCATGAGCAGCCAGCCTCGGGAAATCTTTCTGCGAACCGCGGAAATTATCTATCGCAAGTATGCGCCCTATGCCGCCAATCACCCCGCCGTGCTCGAGGGGCAACAGAAGCGCCTCCAGGACCTGAGGCACGCTCATGCCCCCAAGCGCTTTACCTGTTCCATCGTCATTCCCGTCTGGAACAAGCTCGAACTGACTCGGCAGTGCCTGGTCGCCCTCGGTCCGGCAACGGAAGATGTCTCGTTCGAATTGATCGTTGTCGACAATCACTCGACGGACGGCACGCCGGAATTCCTCGCGTCATTGGGTGGCGACGTTCGGATTATCACCAACGACGACAATCTTGGGTTTGCCAAGGCCTGCAACCAGGGCGCTGCCGTGGCCAGGGGCGAGTACCTCGTGTTTCTGAACAACGATACGATTCCACTCAAAGGCTGGCTGAGCGCGCTGGTCGAAGAAACGAAGGCCAATCCCGATGTCATGGTCGCAGGCAGCAAACTGCTGTACCAGAACGGCACGGTTCAACATGCCGGCGTAGCCATCGACCGGCACAATCTGACGCCGTACCATATCTATAATGGGTTTGCCGCCGACCATCCGGCCGTCAATAAACGGCGGGAACTGAACGCGGTCACCGCCGCCTGCCTCCTGATCCGCCGTTCGGTCTTCGCGGAACTCGGTGGATTCGACGAAGGCTTCCGCAACGGGTTTGAAGATGTCGATCTTTGCCTGCGCGTACGGGAGAAGCGAGGCCGCATCGTGTATCAGCCTCGGAGTGTGCTCTATCACTTGGAAAGCCAAACGCCGGGACGAAAGAATCATGACCAAGCCAACGCCGTCCGCTTGCAGCAACGATGGGGGCGCTGTTGGTGGCTGGTTGATGACGACGGCATCTACGCGGGGGATGGTTATAAAGCCGTCGGCGTCGATAAGGATGGCTTCCGGTCGTATCAGCTTCATCTGATCGATACTCCCGAAGAGCGTCGGGCTTGGGATCTCGTCGCTGGTATGCAACAGGCAGCACATAACCAAGACATGATGGCGGTGGAGGCTGCATTGAAACGGTATGCGGAGTGGCCCGCCGATCCCTCTCTTCTAAATTGGGCGGCATCCGTGGCTGCAGCCATGGCGTTGCCGAGTATTGCCGGTGACTATCTGCGCCGGATCGAAGACCTTACAGATCCTGCCTTCCGCGAGCTGGAAGAGATTCGCGCCGGACTCGCCGGGGGCCAGCTCTCGATGGCGTCGACACGCGTGGATGCATTGCTTAAACAGTATCCCACTCATGCGGAGGCGCTGCTGCTTCGGGCGATCCTCCATATGCAGCGGGAGCAATACCGCGAAGCGGAAATTGCCTTTACCACGGCACTCAATCAGGGGGCCACTCGCAAGAAGTGCCTCATGGGCATCGGCATGGCGTCGATGGGCCGCGCCTATCCGCAGGGAGCCTGGCAGACTTTTCTTCGGGTCCTTGCGGAAAATCCCGACGATGCCGAGGCGATTCATTGGCTGTTGCGGGCAGGGACCGCGCAAAACCGCTGGCGCGAGTTGAGCGTGCAGTTGCACAACTACCTTGCGCGGAATCCCAGCGACTTGTCCGTCAGATTTGCGTATGCCGGAGTGCTCCTGCGAGCCGACTCGGTGGAGAAGTCGCGCCAGGAATACGATCAGTTGTACGCATTGGCTCCCACCTATGAAGGATTGCGCGAGCTTGGGCAGGCGATTGTCGCCAAAGAACGCGCGTTAGCAATGGATGCCGCCAACGCGTAGAACGCATGTCTAGAACACTGGTCATACAACTGGCGCGACTCGGCGATCTCGTGCAAACGATGCCGATGATTGCTGCCTTGCGCAAGCAGTGTCCCCGCGAGACCATCGATCTCCTCTGTCCCGAACCGCTTCGGGACCTGGGCACGCTGATTCCTGGGCTCGACCGAGTGATCGGGTGGGACGGAGCCAGATGGCATCGCTGGGCGGCGCGGGCCGCGCAGGGGATGCAGCCTGAGCAGCGGAAGGAAATCGAGCAGGAGCTCGCCGCCCTCTGCCCACAACGTTATGATCGGGCCTTCGTGCTCAATCAACATACCCGCGCCATTATTGCCGGCGCGCTCCTGGCGAATGAGTCCGTCGGACCACTGGCACAGGGCCCGCTCAGTGAGCAGCTGACACCTTGGGCTGCCTATGTCCGGGAGATTGCGCGAACCCGCCGGTCGAATAGCATTCATTTATCGGATGCGTTCTGCGGCATGTGTGGGTTGATTCCTCCTGGAATGCCTCCACGTTGCTTGACGCCGCTGGTTGTTCCCTCGCGCAATCTAGAACAAATCGGACAAGGTGGCGGGCCATGGATTGGAATCGTTGTCGGAGCAGGGGATCCGGCCCGGCTTGTCCCTGTCGATGTCTGGCGCGCATGGATTGTGCGGTTTCTGGCGGTGCTCCCACGAGGCCGCGTCGTTTTGATCGGACAGGGGACGGAATGCGACCGCGCGCGCGCGATCCAGGACCAGCTGCCACCCTCGATTCTCGGGCGCATCTGGGACATCACCGGGCACACCACGATTCACGAGCTGGCCCATACGCTCACCCGCTGCCATTACGCCATTGGCGCGGATACCGGTCCATTGCATCTGGCTGCGGCGGCCGGCACGCCGACCATCGGATGGTATTTCGCGCGCGCCCGGGTTCACGAGACCGGTCCCTATGGTTCCGGTCACCGTATTTGGCAAGCCCAGAGCGAAGACGGCAGTTCAGTCGCTCCGGCCGCGTGGCCGATCGAACCGTCGCTAGACGTCTTATTGAACCAATCTCCTCGAATGCAGGCGCACTGGGCCTCCTGGACAAGTCATACCGATGAATGGGGCACGTACTATAGCGAAGCGGGACAATCCTCGCAGCCGCCTCAGGAACGTGAAGCACTCTGGCATGAGCTGTCACAGCCCATATCGGCATAAGGAATAGATGAATCTTCTACAGACACATCTGGATGGCATTCGAAAGACCTTTCCGGAGCTGGTCTCCGCGGTGACCGGCAGTGCCGGGAACGTGCTCTCGGTCGCACCGTCTCGAGAAGGCAGCCCGTCGGCCACGCAAGGCGGACAATGGATTCACAGCGCCTACGACCCCAAAAAGGAAGCCCAATCATGGGCCGCCCTGCAAGCCAAGGAATGGCGCGCCGGTGAACTGGGGGTGGTGTTCGGCGTGGGCCTGCTCTATCACATCGAGACATTATTCGCATCGAAGCCGGCCGGTGCGCGACTGGCTGTCGTGATTGCCGACATTGCCGTGTTCAAGGATGCCCTGGCTGCGCGGCCGTTAGGCCCTTGGCTAAACGCCATCGAATGGATTTGGGGAAACGTCGACGAGATGGCGACGCAACTCGCGTCCAAATCGGCCCCCCTCCGATGTTTCACCTATGCTCCGGCGGCGCGTCCGTACGCGGTTCTGCATCAGGCTCTCGATGGCGAATTGCGCCGGTTGCTGGCGGCGCGCCAGCATGGACGTTTGCATGTCGCTGTTGTGGGACCGATTTATGGCGGCTCGCTGCCGATCACGGGATATGTCGTGCGAGCATTGGAAGCGCTCGGTCATCGAGTGAGCTGGGTAGACCATAGCGTCCATCATGCCAGCTTTGAGCGCTTTAATCGCTTCCGCGACCCCCGCCATCGTCTCTCGATGCAAAGCCGGCTAGCCGATGTGCTCAGTATGGACACATTGACGGCGCTTTCGGAAGATCCTCCCGATCTGGTGCTGTCCATGGCGCAAGCTCCTCTGTCGCTTGGCGCCCTGGAGCATCTCCGGCGGAAAAAATTCATGACGGCCATGTGGTTTGTGGAAAATTACCGGCACTTGACGTACTGGCAGCAACTTGCTCCTGGATACGATTATTGGTTCACGATTCAGCAACAGGATTGCCATGAGGCCCTTCGGCGTGCCGGTGCGCCTCATGTGAGCTACCTTCCCATGGCCGCCGATCCGTCCGTGCATCGGCCGCTGACCTTGACGATGAACGAACAACTGGAATTCGGATCGGATGTGTCGTTTGTCGGCGCTGGATATGCCAATCGGCGCACGCTGTTGCCCCGCTGGATCGGCAAGGACTGGACCTTCAAGGTGTGGGGGAACGAATGGGACGGCGCCGATGCCATTGCCTCGGTGCTCCAGCGGAACGGCGCGCGGATCGACACCGAGACCTGCCTCAAGGTATTCAACGCGACGGCCATCAATCTGAATCTCCACTCGCATACCGGTGAGGGGTTGGATCCGGCGGCGGACTTTGTGAATCCTCGCACGTTTGAATTGGCTGCGGCCGGCGCCTTTCAACTGGTCGATCAACGAACGCTCTTGCCCGAATGCTTTACTGAAGACGAGCTGGTCACGTTTGAAGGCTCCGGCGAGATCTCTTCACTGATTAGAACCTGGCTTCGAGATCCGGTCGGCCGCCGGACCATTGCCGACGCGGCTCGCCAGCGGGTCTTGCGGCAGCATACCTACGAACATCGCATGAAAGCCTTGCTATCTGAATTAGGCTTGCGGGAACCGGATCGATTGGGATCGATTCTGCGTGGGGAGCGGACGGCGGAAGCGCTGGCCGCACAGACAACGACGCCGCCTGAACTGGCTCCGATGTTGCGCCAATTTGCGCCCGATCAGCGGGTCGAGTTGAAAGATCTGGCCGCGCAAATTCGCGCCCGCGGACCCCGTACAGAGCTGAGCCGAGAAGACTTGCTGATTCTCATGCTCGAAAGCTATCGGACGGAAACTAGGGACCTGGTATGAACCGGCAAGTGCTGATCCTCAATATTACGCGGATGGGCGATCTGGTCCAAATGGGGACCTTGCTGTCTCGGCTGCAAGAAGAATGGCCTGGCGTGGCGGTCGATGTGGTTATCGACCGCCGGTTTGCCGCTGTCGCGTCCTTGCTGCCTGGGCTCCGGGACATTATCACGTACGATTTTCATGCCTTGATCGACGACAGTCGCGCGGCGGTCAAGAGCGCGACCGCGCTCTACGCGGATCTGGCCGCTTGGGCCAGGCCATTGGCGGACAGACATTACCATCGTCTCATTAATCTCACCTTCAATCGTTCGAGCGCTTTACTGGCGTCGTACATCGGCGCGTCCGATATCCGCGGCGCGCGATGCGCCTGGGACGGAGAGAGCGTGATCGATAATCCCTGGATGGCGTATTTCACCGACATGCATCATTTTCGCGCATTGAACCGCTTCAATCTCGTCGATGTCTATGCCTTAGGAGGAAGCGGGCCTGGAACGCACGCTCCTTTGTCGGTGCGCGTGACGCCGACGGCCCGCGACTGGGCGAAACGGTTTCTCGCCGCTGCGCCGGAGGCCTCGCAGGAATGGATTGCCGTGCAGGCCGGAGCGAGCGACGCGATGAAAGCCTGGCGGCCCGAACATTTTGGGCGCACGTTGGCACACCTGAGCGCGCGCTGGAAGGGCGGCATCGTCCTCATTGGCACTCCGGCCGAACAGGACACGCTCGCACAGGTACTCGCCGTGTATCGGGAAGCCGGAGGGCGCAATCCTGTCTTGAATGCAGCCGGACAGACAACGGTGGAGCAGTTGGTGGGCTTGCTCGCGGAATGCCGCCTGCTCCTCACCAACGATACCGGCCCGATGCATTTGGCCGTCGGAGTGCAGGTGCCGGTGATCGATCTCTCCGTCGGACACGTAGACTTTCGGGAGACCGGTCCCTATGGAGCAGGGCATTGGGTTGTGCAGCCTGAATTGGAATGCGCCCCCTGCGGATTCGACCAGGTCTGCGCCCATCACAGCTGCAAGGATCGTCTTCCCGTGGCCATGGTGGCTGATTTGCTGCTGCATGTGCTGGCCAAAGGGGACTGTCCCCCGGACGCGCCGGGCTACCGACTCTATCGTTCGTCCGTCGATGAAGATCGGCTGGGAAATTATTGCGCGGTAGGGACGGAGGAATCGTCGGATCTCGACTGGTATAGCCGGTATTGGAGACGGTACTGGTATGAAACGCTGACCCATACCGTCAGTCATATCCCATCGGATTCGACCGCGCCTCAGAATGCCGCCGCCTCAGCGCGCCATCTGGCTGGCATGATGCCAGAACTCGACCGGCTCTGCCGTCAAGCCGATGCCATTGTGCAGGCCGCCGCGCAGGCTGCTCGGTCGCCCGGTTCATTGCAGGCGCTTCAACGGGAGCAAACGGCGCTGCGTGAACGCGTCGTACGGCTGGGGATGGCCCATATTGCCAGCTCTCCGGCAACGGCCTCGTTCATGCGCTTCATTCACCACGATCATGTCAGGGGGCTCGATCGCATGGCCCAGCACCATGCGCTGGCCTATCGCCAATGGAGGCGGCATCTGACAGAGATTCACCGGCAGCTGACGCGCAACTCGTCGAAGACCACCGTGCGGCGAGTGCCGATGTTCACGGATTCTTCAATCGCTCATTTAGGATAGCGGCGGAAGGCGCCTGCTATTTCGCGCAGTCAAGAAGGAGAGACCTTATGCATGTCATGCTCGATCAAGACCAGTGGGAGGTCGTCGATGGACGCAGCCTTGGCGAGGTGTTGGCGGATATCAGCGAAAAAGCCCATGCCCGCGCGCGCCTGATCACATCTTTGACCGTGGATCAGCGCATCATTACGGATCGCGATTTGGATTCAGTCTTCTTAGACGAGCCCGCCGCGCGCTTTAGCCATCTTCAAGCCCGGTCTCAAACCATGGATGACGTGATGCGCGGCGCCGCCTCGACGATTCAGCATTTTGCCGGCCTCCTCCACAAGGAAGCGCAGGAGATCGTCCCGCAGATCCGCATGGGAGACGAACGTCTCACGGCCCTGGATGCATGGTTCGGCAAACTCGCCGACTATCTCGAGCTAGTGGAATCCAGCCCGGCGAAGGCACCGGCCGATCGCGCCATGACTCCCTGGACGCAGGCGTTACTGGAGGCGCGGGCACAGCGAGACTTCATTCGCATGGCGGATCTGCTTGAATATGAAATCGCGCCCAGGTTGCAACCCTAGGAGGATGGAGATGCTCATTGGGTTCGGTTTGTGCCGGCGCGTATCGTTCACTGCAGTTGTGTCGGGCCTCTCAAGTCTTAAGGGTATCCTCCGATAAGGGATGCAACCGCGCACTAGGCGCAGCGGGGTAAGACGCTTCTGCATGGACGCGGAAGCGAAGCACGCACAGCACAGCAGTCGGCAAGGAGGATGCATCCATGGCATTAATTATTAACAACAACCCGGCATCGATTTCGGCCCAGCGAAATTTGTCGGTCAGCACCAACCAATTGGGGCGCTCGGTCGAGCGTCTCTCATCTGGCCTTCGGATCACGCGAGCTGCGGACGATGCCGCGGGACTCGGACTGTCCGAATCCTTGCGAGCGCAGATCCGCAGCATCAATCAAGCGGTCAGAAACTCGTCGGACGGCATCAGCTTGACGCAGATCGCCGACGGCGCGGCCTCGACCATCGGAAATCTTCTGTCCCGGCTCCGCGAATTGTCTTCGCAGTCGGCCAGCGGCACGGTCGGCAACACGGAACGGTCGTACATTGACCAGGAATTCGTGGCGTTGCGGTCGGAAATCGATCGTATCGCGCAAGTCACCGAATTCAACGGCCAGGCGCTGACCAGCGGCAGCACGATCAGTTTCTCCATCGCGATTGGCTTCCGGAGCGGAGCGGGCAATGCGCAAACTCTGGATTTGAACGACATCACGACATCGTCGCTGGGCATCAGTTCAGTGAACGTGTCGACGTCGGCGAATGCCACGAGTGCGCTGGCCAATATCGATAACGCGATCAGCGCGATCGCCACCGCCCGCGCTGAATATGGATCGATCCAGAATCGGTTCGAAGCGACCATTGCGAACCTGCAGGTCACGAGTGAAAACCTCACCGCCGCAGAATCCCGCATCCGCGACGCGGATGTGGCCTATGAAACGGCGCAATTCACGAAGAATCAGATCCTGGTGCAAACCGGCATCTCGGTGCTGGCTCAAGCCAACAACCTTCCGCAACAGGCCCTGGCCTTGCTGCAGAGGTAATAGTTGACGGAGGCGGCCGCTCGGCATGAGCGGCCGCCCCTTACTCTAGGTTCACACGGAGGCTGCCATGATTACATCAGTAACCGGCAAAGCAGATCTCCTGACCACACCCGCCCGCGGGGGTGAACCGGATCATGCAGCGGCCAAACAGCCGACTGCCGCACGGACGCAATCTGATACCGACAACAAGCCAGCCGCCCCGATCGATCGGGCAACCCTTGAACGGGCGGTGGCCAAGGTCAGCGAAGATATTAAGGCACAGGATACGAATCTGAAGTTCGAAATCGACGACTCGACCGATCGCGTGGTTGTAAAGGTCGTCGAGAAAGACTCCGGAGAGGTGATTCGCCAGTTTCCGCCGAAAGAAGTGCTTGAACTGGCGAAATTCTTCAATAGCTCAAAGGGCATCTTGCTCGAAGAGCAGGCCTGAGCCCATGAGGGACACGAGACATGGCGACCATCAGCTTTGGCGGGCTGGGGAATGGACTTGATTTCGGCCAGGTTGTAGACCAACTGGTGAAGGTGGCACGCCTTCCGGTCGACAGCTTGAATGGAAAAAAGGGTGTCCTCAGCTCTAAGTCGACCGATTACGCGACACTGAGCACCAAACTGATTGTCCTTCAGAGTGCTGCGGACAAGCTTCGGCTCTCAACCTCGTTCGACCGGACCACGACGAGCGTGTCCGATACCAGTGCGTTGAGCGCCGTTGGCTCTTCCACTGCCACATCGGGCACGTACTCGCTCCGAGTCACCCAACTGGCGCAGTCTCATCAAATCACGAACAAAGCCGCCACAACCGCCGCTGCAACGACGACTGATATCGTCGCGGGGGCGTCGGGCACCTTTACATTTAAAGTCGGCAGCGGAGCTGACCAGACCGTGACGCTCAGCGCCACGGCGACGCTGGAAGATCTCAAAACTGCGATCAACGATCTCGGCGCCGGCGCCACGGCATCGATCATCAATACCGGGACCGATACGACTCCGGCCTACCGGCTTGTTCTTACGTCAGCAACCACCGGTGCGTCCAACGGCATTACGATCGTGGCCGACAACACGACGCTGGATTTTACAAATGGCGGCGGGAACGGCGGCATCGACACGTTGCAAGCGGCTCAAGACGCCATTGCCATCGTCGGAGATCCTGCGCTCAACCCTGTCACCGTGACGCGCAGCACAAATGCAATTTCCGACGCCATTGCCGGCGTCACCCTCACATTACTCAAGACCACCGGGGCATCGACCGTTCAAGTGAATGTGAGCCGCGATGTCACCGCCGTAAAAGAGAATATCAAAGGACTGGCGACTGCCTATAACGACGTTCTCAAATATATTACTGAACGGACCACCTACGATGTGGCGACGAAAAAGGGTGGGAACTTTTTCGGAGAGCCCACTGTTCGTGGCGTGCTTTCTCAAATTCGCTCGGCCCTCTCTTCATCCATCCCTGGCGCAGGTTCCTTCAACACTGTCGGCACCTTGGGATTCAAGACGGATCGAGAAGGGACCATCACCGTCGACGATGCAAAACTCGATACGGCCTTGAGTGCAAATTACAGCAATGTCAGGACTCTGTTTGTCAATCAGACTGGGAGTGCTGGGATCGCTCAATTGCTCAATACGGCGATTGATTCATTGACGAATGTCGCCTCCGGTCAATTGACATTGCGAAAAAACGGACTCGCCAAGCAAATTACGAGTTTGTCCGCCGACATTCTGAGAAAAGAAGATTCGGTCGCGAAATATGAAGAGCGCCTCAAGGCGCAATATGCATCGCTGGATGGCCTCCTCAGGCGTCTCCAGAGTCAAAGCAGCGCACTACAAGCCAATTCTTCCAATGAGAAATAAGTTCATCACGCAGTAGGGGATACACACTTTTATGGTCGCACAATACGCCCAACAGTATCAGCAAACACAGATCCTCACCTCTTCCCGGGTGCAGATTGTTGTCTTACTCTATGATGCCGCCATTCACTCGATTGAATTGACGCGACGCGCCATTGACACTAACAACTTTTCGGACAAAGCGCGCTTCATAGGGCGGGCGATCTCCATCGTCGGGGAACTCGACAGCGTCTTGGATTACGAGCAGGGAGGTGACATCGCGAAATCGCTGCACCGCCTCTACGACTACATGTTGAGCGAGCTGATCGAAGCCAATGCCAAACATATGAGCGCCAGGCTGGATGGCCCGACACGCTGTCTCACCACGTTGCGGGAAGCATGGAAAGAGGTCGCGGCACAGCAACAGGCTCCACTGGCGCTGGCCCGTTAACCGGATGGACACACTCTCCAACAAGGATTTTCCTACGATCATGGCCGTCACCGACGCGGCGAGGATAGCTGCGGCCCGAGGGGAATGGAACAAGGTCGAGTCCTACATTCAATTGCGCGAGGAGCGCCTTCATCGAGAACCTCTCTCTTCAGAGCAGCAAGTAGCGATACAGAGTATCGACAGCACAATTGCTGAACAGATTAAGGTCGCCCAGGCAGGCTTGGCCGCATTGCTCGATGAAGCCGCCAAGACTCGCCAGCGACTACAGGGACTGCGCCGATGGAATGGCGCGGTGTCTTCGGACTCAGGGACGATTGAGCGACACATTTAACCAATCGCACCCGGGAGACACATATGGGAATCTCCGTGCATCAGATCCACAACCTGGTTCGGACCTATCAACATGCACTTCAGCCGGCACAGCCTGAGAAATTGCCCCAACCGGCGAGGGAGCAGGCCGACCGCGTGTCGCTCTCAGCGGAAGCGCGGGAGCGGCACGAGCAAGTCAACGCGCTTCCAGACGATAACCGCGACAACCGCAAGAGGTCCAAGTGAGCCTGCAATCGCACGACGATCTCTCGCGCATTCTTCTCGTCGGAACGCCTACGCTCCATCGGGATATACGATGGATTCAACTCGCGCGACATGGGTTTGCTTGTGTGCCTGTTACAAAGCAGCGCTACACCGCCGGCCAAGACGGCACCGCGGACATCCAGGCCATTGTCTATCAAGTCGGGGCGCGAACCACGGACACGCTGGCGTTTCTTGAAACCGTCGCTAGCCGACAGAGCGATGTGTGCGTCGTTCTCGTCGGACGGAATCAGAAACCGGATATGGTCGCGCAATTTCTTCGGAAAGGTGCCTTCGACTATGTGAATTGGCCTTGTTCTCTCTCACGCCTGACCGATTCGCTTATGAGCGGATTGCGCAACCGTCAAACATTTTTGGAAGTCCGCACACTCTCCGAAGATCTAGCCACCGCCAATCGGTCTTTGGCCCAGGAGCGCGATACGCTCAAGCAATTCAATCGACGCTTGGCTGGGCTCAATCAGCTGACACAAGCGCTGGCCAGATCGCTGAAGCCTGAAGATGTTGTGCAGGCGCTCTTTGCCGGTGTTCCCGCGCTCACCGGCGCCGAACTCATCGGTTTAGTCCGGACCAATCCAGAGCGTGTCTGGACCTGGTCAAAAGATGGCGACCAGGAACGGGAACAAGTGCTCCACACACAATTGCTCGGGAGGCTCGGGCGTCCGCCGCAGCGGGTCACATCGGGAGCGGTGACACTGCGCCTGGTAGGCTCGCGTCCTATGTCGCTGCTGAAGAGCGACGACGCGCCCTTTGCGCAGGCAGAGACAGCGGCGCAGGCCATGCATGATATTCCTCTGGCGATCGGACCGCACGCCATTGGAGTGCTGCACGTGCAACGAGCGGGATCCCTGCCTTTCACTGAAGATGAACAGCAGTTACTGGCTACCATTGGCACATCGCTGTCTCTCACCTTGCGGAATGCCGATGCCCATCAGGAGCTCCAAGACATGGCTTTAAGAGATCCTCTGACCGGCGTTTTCAACCGCCGCGCTCTCGATGAACCGCTCATGCGAGAATTGAAGGCTGGACTCCGCTACAGAACACCGGCTTGCTTGATGATTCTGGATCTGGATTACTTTAAAACCGTCAACGACCGCTTGGGTCATACAGCTGGCGATCTCGTCTTGCGAGAATTGGCGTCGCTCATGGCGGATACGGTGAGAGAGGTCGATACGGTCGGGCGGTATGGGGGAGAAGAGTTTGCCATCATTCTGCCACACACGTCGATCGAGCAAGCTCAACCGCTAGCCGAACGCTTGCGCAACCTCATTGAAACGCATGCGTTCGATATCGAGGATGGCACCGTTCGACTCACGGCGAGCATTGGGGTTGCCGAAGTCTGCAATCCGGCTATTGTCACGGTTGACGATTGGGTGAACGCAGCCGATGAGGCACTCTATGAGGCGAAGGCACAAGGGCGCAATCGCGTGGTCGTCCACACGCTGGCGCCACTCGCTCCGGCTCAGGCCGCGACGCTCTGTCTGGCCGCCTAGGACGTACAAGAAAGAGTCAGGCCTACAATGAATCACATGCAATCGCTCCAAGAATCTTCCCTCGCCGTCGATGAACGACGAGAGTGGATCCGTGTCGACGATCACCTCTTGATGGAGTGCCGCCTCGCAGGCGAGTCGGTCGATACCCCTCAGCCAGGCGCGCCTCCACTGACTGATGAGATGATTGCCGCCGCCGTCGGCAAACCGACCGCCGATCTGCTTGCGCGCACAGGCGATACGCTCGCGACGTCGCCGTTCCTCCCGTGGATTATGAAAGTCGATTGGTTGATGGAGGTGCTGCTGCGGGGCATGGCGCATATGCAACCCGATAGCATTGCTATTGCGCGGCTGACTGAAGTGAATATCAGCGGGGGCGGAATCAGTTTCGTCTCGCCGCGTCCGTTCCAACCCTCTGACCTGTTGACGCTGAAATTGATTCTGCCGCCCTTTACTCCCGTCAACACTATGGCGAAGGTTATTCGCATGTCATCGTTGACTGGAACGCCCGGCTATCTCATTGCCACGCAGTATGTCGATCTGTCTCCGGACCACCAGGAAGATATCATCCGCCACATTATCCAGACGCAGGCCGAACGGCTTCGAGCCAGGCGGAATACCGGAAACTAATCGCACGCTCTCTGTCCGCCATTGACTCTCGCACACAAGAATATATTTATTGGGTGTGGATTATGCGGCGTTCGCGTTCGCCGAAGGACCGGTAATCCGTTGGAGCAGCGTGTTCGCGATGTGTTTCAAGGCTCCTGAGGCGGGAGCCGCCGGTTCCAGCTCGGTCACCGGCAAATAACTACGCACCGCCCGCTCCATGGCCGGATCGTCTGGAACTTCCCCCAGGAGAGTCAGGTCGCCGCCGACATACTCTTTTAAGAGCTTCCGAAGCTGCAAGACGTTGACCCGGGAACGTCCGGCGACACGATTGAGGATCAAGGCCGGTTGAAACGTGCGCAGCGCCGTCTCGGCGATTCCTCGCCCGGCCTCATCCGTCTTGCCCGCCACATCCAGTACTTCTTCAACGCTGCTGAAATCGCGGTCCGATAGCGCCTCCGCCATGGCGTCGCGGGCCAGGAACGAGGACAGCACACGCCGAATGGCCGCCAGCTTGATGAAGCGATAGAGATCCAAGACCGACGTGGGGTCAGGCGTGGCCACGGCGACATGATGGTCGGCCATAAGAAAGAAATCGAGCGCATGATAGCTGGTGCCGGCGCCGATATCCGCGACAATGATATCGGTATCCAATTCCTGAAAGTTTCGGATGAGCCGCTTTTTCTTCGAATAGGGCATATTCGCCGTGGCCAACGTGTCGCCGGTGCCTGGAATAATGCGCAAATTCTGATGCACGGGTAGCGGCTGGGCGATCTCCGTCAATGTCGCCACGCGGCGATTGAGAAAATCGGTCAGCGTGAGCGGAGGATTCAGCAGGCCGAAGAGAATGTGACTGTCCGCTCCTCCCACATCGAGATCGGCCAACACCACGCGTTGTCCGTGTTTGGCCAACAAGAGCGCCAAGTTTGCGGACATCACACTCTTGCCGACTCCGCCTTTTCCCGATGCGATTGAGATAATCGTGGTCATTGCGCAAAGTTCCTGATGGTTAGCGGTGGATATCGAGTCCTTCATCGGCCGAAGACGTGCGAAACCTAAGCCGCGAGCGCTTCGCGCGATGCGACACACGTCAATCGATCACACTGAGAATCCCGCTGTGCTATTCGATGTTTACCCCTGTCTCAAGTTTTCTATCAGGCACACCGATAACCCACTCACTATGAATAATCCTATGACCGCATCGATTGTCACTCAGGCAGCCACAACGGATGGCGAGATCTTGACGGTGCAGGAAGTGGCGCGCTTTCTTCGTGTGCCCAAATCCACCGTCTATAAACTCGCGCGTGTCGGCGAACTGCCGGCCTCGAAGATCGGGAAGCATTGGCGCTTCCTGCGACGCGACATCCATGATTGGATGCATAGCCGATCGCAAGCCGCGTAACACGATTCGCGGCACAGGCCGGCTGAAAACGATCTCCGACAGCTGAGGTGCGTCTAAGAGCGAAAACGGCCACGGTCGTCGCATACCACCCACGCGCGGGTAAGGAGTCCTATGGGCAGTCCTGTCACCAAAGCGGAAGCAGAGCAGAATAAGCGAGGCATGGATGCTGAAACCTTTAAGCTCTTGCGAGAATTTATCTACGAGCAAACTGGGATCACCTTTCAGGAGAATCAGAAATATCTTCTTGAAAGCCGCCTTGCCTCGCGTCTTACAGAGCATAAACTCGCAACGTATGCCGATTACGTCAGCTATCTCCGCTTCGACACCTATCGGGATAGAGAACTCGTTTCTTTATACGGTCTGATCACGACGAACGAAACTTATTTCTACCGGGATCAGCCACAGCTCGACTCCTTTATCAAAACCGTGATCCCCGCCGTCATGGAGGCCAATAAATCCTCCCGCCAGGTACGGATCTGGAGCGCCGCCTGTTCATCGGGCGATGAGCCATACACCCTGGCTCTGATGTTGTCGGATTATGCGCCGCTGGTGAACTGGAGCATTGAAATTCTAGCCACCGACATCAGTGAACCGATTCTGAAGTTGGCGAAGGCCGGGGTTTTCACCGCACATGCGTTGCGCCATGTGCCGGCTCATCTCAAGACCAGGCATTTCAATGCGCAAGGCGAGAACTTCGCCATTTCCCCGACGATCAAGAGCCGGGTCAAGTTCATGAATCTCAATCTCTATGACCGGCCCCGCTTGAAGCTGGTGCGAGGCATCGACATCGTGTTTTGCCGCAACTGCCTGATCTACTTCGATGAGAAAGCAAAACATCAGATTGCGACGGATCTCGCCGGCGCGCTCAAACCCAATGGGTATCTGATCATCGGCTTCTCAGAATCCCTGACCAAAATGAGCGACGTATTTAGATCGCAACACGTCGGCCGGTCAGTCATCTATCAGAAACTGTAAGACACAAGAGGAGGACCCATGCCCGCAGATTTAAATATGAAGATTCTCGTAGTGGACGACATGTCGACGATGCGCCGCATCGTTAAAAACATTCTCAAGCAACTCGGCTTTTCCAATATGGAAGAAGCGGAAAACGGGCAGGAGGCGCTGCAAAAGCTTCGCGCCGATACGTTCGGGTTTGTCGTATCGGATTGGAACATGCCGGTGATGCCGGGCATTGAAATGCTACGGGCTATCCGGGCCGACGAGAAGTTAAAGCATATTCCCGTCCTGATGGTTACGGCGGAAGCGCAAAAAGAAAATCTTATCGAGGCCATCCAGGCCGGCGTCAACAATTATGTCGTGAAGCCCTTCACTGCGGAAACGATGCAGGAAAAAATCAATAAGATTTTCAATAAATAGGAAGGATCGGACGCATGATCTCACGAACGCAGGCCAATCCAGCTGTGCCTTCGCAGAGTGCGGATGAAGACGATGATGCCGAGACCGCCGATACGGCGCTCTACGAGAAGCTCGGAGAGCTCACCCGCTTCATTGACAAGACCATCAAGACGATCTCGCAATTCAGCGCGCCAATGAGCGCCACGACAGAACAATTACCCGATGCCACGACGCATTTGCGCGATCTCCGAAAGCTCACGGAGGAGGGGACGCACAAAGTTATGCAGCTGGTGGAAACGGTGGAAGACAATCGCAAGCGCGTGTTCGCGCAATTGGACGCGCTCGAACGCCATCTGACAGGGGACGAAGCGACGGCACTCGCCTCGATCCGCGCCGGGCTGAAAAAAGACGACAAGCCGCTCATTGACATCATTACGGCCCTGTCGTTCCAGGATTTGGTTGCGCAACGAGTCAATAAACTGGTGACGATCGTCGAAGAAGTGGAGCACAAACTGCTCGAATTAGTGGTCGTATTCGGCCCCTACACCAAAGGGGCGGGGAAAGAAGAAGCTGGAAAAGCATCGGAGATGCTGAAGCAGCTGGAAGCATCGAAAACTACATCCATGAATCAAGATGTAGCCGACGAGATTTTGAAGCAGTTTGGATTTAACTGACCGAGTGATGAGTGAACCATAATGGGTGATGGGCCGAGATCCGGTTCCGAGAAGATAGAGCCGTATAGAGCGCGGATTACTGAGCACGCATCACGCAGTGCGGGCGTTCACATCGGAGGTTTTCATGGACGATGAAACGAAGGAAATACTCAACGACTTTTTGACTGAGACGACGGAAATGATCGACAGCCTCGATCAAAAATTCGTCGAATTGGAAACCCAGCCGCAGAATAAAGATCTGCTCAACGAGATCTTTCGCGCCATGCACAGCATGAAAGGCTCGGCCGGATTTCTAGGGTTTTCTCACCTTGTCGATATTACCCATCGGGCCGAAAGCATTCTGAATAAGCTTCGCCAGGGGGAAATGGCGGTTGTGCCAGAAATCATCACCGTCATTCTCGAAACCGTCGATACAGTCAAAGCGATTATGGCCGAGATTCGGACCTCGGGTACGGATGTAAAGATTCCGGTCGAGAGCATGTCCCAAAAGCTAGATGACATCCTGGCCGGCAAATTCAGCGCGGAGACTTCCGCGCCGCCAAGTTCTCCGGCAGATCCTCCCGCACCGGTTGCCGCAACGACAACCGCTCCTGAAGTGGCTCCGGCCGTCGCGCCGCCGCAGTTAGGCGAAATTCTGGTGACCGAAGGGCTGGCCACAAAAGAGCAAGTCTTCGATGCGCTTACCGCGCAGTCCAAGCAGCCGGAACCCAAACAGCCTTTGGGAGAATTGCTGGTTGCGGCCAAAGCCATTTCAGAAAAGGCGCTCGACCAAGCGTTGCAAAAACAGGAAAAGGCCCCGAAGCCAGAAGAAGACGCCACGATTCGAGTCGAAACCAGGCGCCTCGACTCGGTGATGAATCTTGTCGGTGAATTGGTCCTGGGCCGCAATCGCTTGATTAAAATCGGCGGCTCGCTGGAGCAAACACACGAAACCGATCCGCAGGTGCGGGCTCTGAGCGAGACCTTGACGCAACTGAATCTGGTCACCACAGACTTGCAGCTCGCCGTCATGAAGACCCGCATGCTGCCCATCAAGAAAGTCATGGCGAAATTGCCCCGTATGGTGCGCGATTTGTCCTCAAAGCTCGGCAAGCAGGTCCGGTTAGAAACGCATGGCGAAGAGACGGAACTCGACAAGTCCGTGGCCGATGAAATTGGCGATCCGCTGGTTCACCTGGTTCGCAATGCCATCGATCACGGCATCGAAATGCCGACCGAACGGCACGCGGCGAGAAAGCCCAGTGAAGGCCTCCTGCGCATTGCCGCCAGCCAAGAAGGCAACAGCATCGTCATTCGCATCCAAGACGATGGGAAAGGCATTGCGCTCAGCAAGATCAAGGCCAAAGCGCTGCAGAAGGGATTAATCAGCGAGGCGGAATTGGCCGGTCTAGAACCACGGGAAGTCGTGAATCTCGTGTTCTTACCGGGGTTCAGTACGGCGGAAAAAGTCACGGATGTGTCGGGTCGCGGTGTCGGCATGGATGTCGTGCGGACCAATATCCGCAAAATGAACGGCACGGTCGAGATCGAATCAGAGGAGGGCAAAGGGAGCCTCATTACGATCAAGCTGCCGCTGACGATTGCGATCATCCAGGCGTTGATGGTGGAAGTCGAGCGTGCGACGTTCGCCATTCCGCTCAGCTCGGTGATCGAGGCTGTGCGTATTTCCAAGTCTGAAATTAAAACTATCAACGGACGGGAAGTGCTGCATCTTCGCGATCGCGTGCTGCCGTTGCTTCGCCTGGCCAAAGAATTCGAGATTCCAACGGAAAATGAACGGGACCGCTTCTACGTCGTGGTCGCGGCACTCGGCGACCGGCGCATCGGCGTCGTCGTCGATGAATTACGCTCGCAGGAAGAAGTCGTCATCAAATCGATTTGGGACTATCTGGACAGCATCAAAGGCATTTCCGGCGCCACCATTACCGGTGAAGGAAAAGTCGTGCTGATTCTCGATATTTCAGAGCTTGTCGAAAACGCGCAGGCCTGGCATGCCGCGGCCATGGTGGCCTAAGCACGCAGCTGTCTGAGCCGTAAAGGAGTTGGCCCATGTCTACGCTGATCAATGAAATCGATGCACGCACCCGGCTGGCTGGTGCCAACCAGATGGAATTGCTGCTGTTCCATCTGGGCACCGGCGAAGTCTTCGGGATCAACGTCTTCAAAGTCCGCGAAGTCATGAAATTGCCGCAGTTGACGAGAGTGCCGGAAGCCGACTCGCGCGTGCTGGGCATGGCGAATATTCGCGGCACGATGGTGCCGGTGATTGCCCTGCGGCGCACATTGGGATTGGGCGAGCAAGATGTCGATCTGACGAAGCCTGAATGCAAAGAAAACGGCATTTTGATCATTACCGAATACAATGCGAGCTTGCAGGCCTTCCATGTTGCCGCTGTCGATCGCATCATTCGGACGTCTTGGTCCAAGATCAAAACCCCTCCGGCGCTGGTGCGCGAAAACAACAAAGGGGCCGTCACGGCCGTGACCATGCTGGACGACAGCCGCATGGTCTTAATCCTCGACGTGGAAAAGTTGCTCAGCGACATCTGCCCGCGTCCAGACGAGGAAGTCTACGCAGGGCTTGAGATCAGGCCAGAGCTAAAGACCAAATGCGTGCTCTTTGCCGACGATTCGTCGGTCGCCAGAACACAGATACGCAAAGCGCTCGAGAAAATGGGCATCGCCTTTGTGCAAACCACGACCGGCAAAGAAGCCTGGGACTATCTGACGGAACTGGCCGAAGAAGCCGTCACGCAGGGCATTCCTCAGGTTAATCGCATTCAGCTTGTGTTGAGCGATATCGAAATGCCGGACATGGACGGATTTACCTTAACCAAGCATATCCGCTCCGATCCAAGACTGGCTCATCTGCCTGTCGTACTGCATTCGTCATTGACAGGAAGCTGCAATCAAGAAAAAGGCGCGCAAGTAGGCGCCACCGATTACGTCACGAAATTCGATCCCAAGGAATTTTCCAGCAAGCTGACGCAATACATTCTGTAATGCACTGCCATGCATGCCTACGCATGCGCGGCGGAGAAGGGCCCATTCAGCAATGGCTAAGGCAATTCAAGTCTTAATCGTCGACGACTCGACTTTTATGAGGAAAAGTCTCTCGACCATGCTGGCCAGCGATACGCGCATTGCGGTGACGGGGTCGGCACGGAACGGCGAGGAAGCGATCCAGCAGGTCAAGACGCTCAAGCCCGACGTCGTGACCATGGACGTGGAAATGCCCGGCATGAACGGCATTGAGGCGGTCAAGCGGATTATGGCGGAATTTCCGGTTCCCATCATCATGGTCAGCTCGCTCACGACGGAAGGCGCCATGGATACGCTGAAAGCGCTGGAGTATGGCGCCGTCGACTATATTCCAAAGCAATTGGACGGCGTAGCGACCAACATTGTCGAAATCCAGACGGAGCTGATCGCGAAGATTCTCGGAGCCAGCCAGGTCACCGGCAAGCTGGCGATCCGGCGATCCTCATCGCCAATGGCGCCGATTGTAAAACCGGCCGCAGGGGCCTTATCCGCGCATTCTGTCAGTGTCACGCGCGGCAACCGGATTGTGGCGATTGGCTGTTCGACAGGCGGCCCGCAAGCGTTGATGGAAGTGCTGCCCATGCTGCCGGCCGATTTTCCGGCGGGGATCGTGATCGTGCAGCACATGCCGAAAAGTTTCACGAAACCCTTCGCGGACCGTATGAATCAGATTTGTCCGCTCACTGTTAAGGAGGCGGCCGATGGCGATGAAATCGTCGCCGGGCGCGTCTTGATTGCGCCGGGAGGAATGCAATTCCGGGTGAAGAAGAAATCGATCACGACGAATGTCGTCTCGCTCAGTCCGAACTACGAGAAGCACCTGCATGCTCCGGCCGCCGATGTCATGCTCCAATCCGTGGCGCAGCTGTATGGCGAGCGAGGCATCGGCGTCATCTTGACTGGCATGGGGCATGACGGGTTGGAAGGCATGAAGGCCATCAAGGCGTCGAAAGGGCGCACGATTGCACAGGATGAAAAAACCTGCATCGTCTACGGCATGCCGAAAGCGGTGGTCGAAGCGGGTTGTGCCGACAAAGTGGTGCCCTTGCCCCACATCGTCGGCGAAATTTTAAACATGGTGTAGAGACAACGTATCGGAAAATGCCGGGCACAAATCATTTTATTAACATAGGAGGGTAGAGGACTTATGAGTACGCTCTTAAAGAACATGAACATTGGCCCAAAATTTATCTTGGCCATCTGTCTGGCGGCAATGACGGTCATGGTCATTGGATACATGATCCTGAGTCGGCAGGCTGACGCAAGTCTGGATATGCTTTTGGGCAACCGACTCAGCCAGATCGAAGCCGTGGTGCAGACGTCTCGCGCCTACATTGCCACCAACTATGTGGCAAAACTCAAGAAGTCGAAGATCGGCAGTGAGATTATCACGGCGAAGGATCATGCGAATAATCCTGACGCCATTCCGTTTCCTGCCACGGCCGCCAGGGAAATCGGTGAAGAACTGCAGAAGACCGGCACCATGAGTTTCCGGTACGTTTCCCAGAGCCCGCTTAACCCCAACAATTTGCCCAAAGAAGGCTTTGAAGCAGAGGCGCTCAAAGCTCTTGCATCCGGAGCTGAAAACTATACCCGCCGCGAAGAGATGAATGGCGTGTTGATGTTTCGCCGTGGCGTTCCGGACAAAGCCACATCGGCAGCCTGTATTAGCTGTCATACGGACAAGCAAGTCGGGGATACCCTCGGTGCCCTCATCATCAATAGCCGCATGACAATTGCGAAAGAAAATTCCGAAAAGGCATTGATGAATACGGTCGGTATTATGGGGGGCATGGTTCTGATGATTCTTGTCTTGACCTATGCCTTGCTGCGCAACCTGGTCTTAAAGCCTATCCTTGAAATGGCCTCCATTTCAAAAGACATTGCGCAAGGGGAAGGCGACCTGACCAAGCGCGTGCCGATACATGGCAGCGATGAGATCTCTACCTTGGGCGGATATTTCAATCAGTTCATTGAAAAACTGCAAGCCATGATTGGCAAAGTCGCGCATGTGACCGACAAGGTCGCTTCGGCCTCGGTGGAGCTGTCCGCCACGGCTGAAGAAATCTCCAAAGGCACGGATAGCCTGACCTCGCGCGCTTCGCAAACGGCTGCGGCCGTGGAAGAGATGAACGCGACGGTCAGCCAGGTGGCGCAGAATTCCGGCAAGGCCGCTACGCTGGCTCAGGAAACCGTCAAGACCGCCAAAGACGGTGGATCTGTGGTGTCCGATACCATTTCAGGGATGCAGCAGCTGTCTGATGCGGTCTCGAGCTCAGCCACAATCATTTCGGAACTCGGCAAGTCGTCCGATCAGATTGGCGAGATCGTGCGCGTCATCGAAGACATCGCGGACCAGACTAACTTGCTGGCGTTGAATGCCGCGATTGAAGCGGCCCGAGCCGGTGAGCAAGGTCGTGGATTTGCCGTCGTCGCCGACGAGGTCAGAAAGCTCGCGGAACGGACGACCAAAGCCACGAAGGAAATCGGCGACATGATCCGTCAGATTCAGCAGGACACCCGCGGTGCGGTGGAGTCCATGCAAGAGGGCACGGTCAAGGTCACCAGCGGTGTCGACCTCGTGAACCGGACGGGAGAAGCCCTGGCCCGCATTGTCGAGATGGTGTCGGAAAGCGCCGACATGATCCGGCAAATCGCCGTGGCGTCGGAAGAACAGTCGGTCGCCACGCAGCAGATTGCGAACGATATCGAGAACGTCGCCAAAGTTACCAAGGAATCGGCCTCCGGTGCCAACGAGTCGGCGAAAGCCAGCCATGACCTCAGTCAGCTGGCCACCGAACTCCAAGGCATCGTCGGGTCGTTCAAGCTGTAAGGCCGGCAGGCCGGCGGGCCTATTGGCTCGCCGGCAACTGCGTCAAATAGTTCTAACCTGAACGAGTGCAGGCTCGATGACTCAAGAGTGGCATAAAAATACCGACATCGGAGAAACAGTAGATCTGTAGCGCGCACTGAACGGGCCAGGCGGGAACGGTGAGAATCATGGCCAACATCATTGGTCGACTTGCAATTCGTTGGAAACTTGCGCTCTTGGCTGGACCGTTCGTGGCAGGGCTGCTCGTGGTGTTTCTCATCATGTATCGCGGCATCGAGGAGATCAAAGTCAATGGGCCACTCTATACTGAGCTTGCCATTTCCAAAGATTTACTCGCCGATGTCTTGCCGCCGACGGAATATTTAGTGGAATCGTATCTCGTGACGCTGGAAATGTTGCAGCCGATGGAATCCTCAGCCCTAACGGGATTCATTGCGCGGAGCAAGCAGCTCGAGAATGAGTACTATCAGCGACATCGCTATTGGCTCGATACCTTGCCCGACAGTCCGATCAAAGAGCAACTCACGGTTGCGTCGGCCAAGCCAGCGAAGAGTTTTTTCGATATGCGCAACCGTGAATTCATTCCGGCGGTGCAGGCGGGCAATTTGACAAAAGCCCACGCGGTATTGATGAACGGTTTGAAACCTCTCTATGTCGAGCATCGACACGCGATCGATGAGGTCATCGCGTTGAGTATGCCCTGGCAGAAAGGGTTGGAACAGCACGCTTCCGACCGTATGAATGATCTCATCACTCAAGTGATCGGGATCACGGCGCTCATTTTACTGGTCTCTGTCACAATCGGGTTGACGGTTGCCCGGTGCATTACCCGTCCCATTGGCACGCTGATGAGTGCCTTTGCCAATTTTGCCAAAGGCGACTTGACCGGCCATATCGCCACAACCGGCACTGATGAGATTGCCAATCTCGCGCTGGCATTCAACCAATGCACGGAGAATTTTAAGACGACAATCGGCAAGGTGGCGCATGTGACGGACAAGGTGGCCTCGGCCTCCGTGGAGTTATCCGCGACCGCCGAAGAAATATCGAAAGGTACGGATAGTCTGACCGCGCGCGCCTCGCAAACCGCGGCAGCCGTGGAAGAAATGAACGCGACCGTCGGTCAGGTGGCGCAAAACTCCGGCAAGGCCGCGGCGCTCACCCAGGAAACCGTCAAGACCGCCAAAGATGGCGGAGCGGTGGTGTCCGATACTATCTCGGGGATGCAGCAACTGTCCGATGCGGTCTCGAGCTCAGCCACAATCATCTCGGAGCTCGGCAAGTCGTCCAATCAGATTGGCGAAATCGTGCGCGTCATCGAGGACATCGCAGACCAGACCAACTTGCTGGCGTTGAATGCCGCGATTGAAGCGGCCCGGGCCGGCGAGCAAGGCCGTGGATTTGCCGTCGTCGCCGACGAGGTTCGGAAGCTCGCGGAACGGACAACCAAAGCCACGAAAGAAATCGGCGATATGATTCGCCAGATTCAACAAGACACTCATGGCGCAGTGGCGTCCATGCAGGCAGGCACCGTCAAGGTCACCAGCGGCGTCGATCTGGTAAACCGGACAGGCGAAGCCTTGGCGCGCATTGTCGAGATGGTGTCGGAGAGCGCCGACATGATCCGGCAAATCGCCGTGGCGTCGGAAGAGCAGTCGGTCGCCACGCAGCAGATCGCGAACGACGTCGAGAACGTCGCCAAAGTCACGAAGGAATCGGCCTCCGGCGCCAACGAGTCGGCCAAAGCCAGTCATGACCTCACACAGCTGGCAACCGAGCTCCAGGGCATCGTCGGATCGTTCAAACTATAGCGAGAGTCAGAAAAGGAGTATCGGATGATCGTTCAAGAAAAAATTCCTGGCCAGGGATTACAGGGAGCTGGTCCCAGCGGAACGGGCAAAGGCGGGGATGACCTGGTGCAATTTGTCACATGCCGGATTGCGCATGAAGAGTTTGCGCTGGATGTGTTGAGCGTGCAGGAAATCAATCGCATGGTCGAAGTCACCCGCGTGCCCAAAGCGCCGTACTTCGTGGAAGGCGTCATTAATCTGCGCGGGCGGATCATTCCCGTGCTGGATTTGCGGCGGCGGTTCGGCTTGTCGACCACTGACCGGACAGACAATTCCCGCATTATGGTCGTGCTGGTTCGCCAACGGATGGTCGGCTTGATCGTCGATGAGGTTGTGGAAGTGCTGCGGTTGCCGAAAGTCATGATTGAACCGCCCCCTTCGGTCGGCAATTCAGCCGGCGCGGAGTTTACTCAAGGGGTTGGCCGGATCGATGACCGCCTGTTGATTGTGCTGGACCTCAACCGGCTGCTGCTGCCCAGCGAGCAGGCCGCCATGGAGGCGGCCACACGCTAGACCTCGGGCTGGCTTGGAGGATTGTTCGGAGGCGGCTGTTGATGCGTCTGAATCACACGCTCGAGCAGTTTCAGGGAATCGTTCAACAGGTCCGAGGCGCAATGCATCGTCGTCTGGAACTGTTGCATCGCCTCGACCCATTTCCCCTCCTTCTGAAGTGCCTGAAACCGGCGATGCTGTTCTTCCAGGATGGCTTGCTTGGCATCGAGCATCAAGCTGTCGGACGAATCCATGCGGTGGCCCCTCCGGTGATGTGGGCTCACGGTAACAGACGGGTCTTTCGCCGCGCAATAGCTCGAAAGTATTGGTCTTGAAAACATCCCCGTAACGCTCTGAGCGGTTCTGTTTAATAAGGACGATGTACAGTGGATATCGCAACACTACTCGGAATCGTGCTTGCCATTGGGTCGATTATCGGCGGACAGGCGCTCGAAGGCGGCCATTTAAGTTCCATTATGCAGCTGACGGCCTTCATTATCGTCGCTGGAGGCACCATCGGCGCTTGTTGCGTGCAAAACCCGCTGTCGGTGGTGATCAAATCCATCGGCTCGCTGGGCATGGTATTCGGCAATACGCCGATCGACACCAAAGCGACGATTAAGTTGATTCTGGATCTGGCCACAGTGTCGCGCAAGCAGGGGTTACTCGCGCTGGAAGGCAAACTAAAGGACATCAAAGACCCGTTTTTCAAGAAAGGCGTGCAGCTCATTGTGGACGGAACCGACCCGAAAGCCGTGCATGAAATTCTTGAGATCGAAGTCGAACACCATGAGGAAGCTGGCGTCAAAGCCGCCAAAGTGTGGGAGGCCGCCGGCGGCTACGCTCCGACCGTCGGCATCTTGGGCGCGGTTTTGGGACTCATTCACGTAATGGAAAATCTAGCGGATCCATCCAAGCTTGGAGGCGGTATCGCGGTGGCCTTCGTTGCCACCGTCTACGGCGTCGGTCTCGCCAACCTGTTTTTTCTGCCCTTTGCGAACAAAATTAAGATGAAACTGAAGGAAGAGTCGGGCGCGCGCAACATTATCATCATGGGGTTGGTCGGCCTGGCCCAAGGTGAGAATCCCCGGCTGCTTCAGGAAAAATTGGAAAGCTTCCTGCCTCACGAGGAACGCTCCAAGGAAGCCAAGAAGTAATATCACCCAGCGTCGTCGCACATGGCCAAGCATAAACACGAAGAACACGAGAATCATGAACGCTGGCTGGTGTCCTACGCGGATTTTATCACCTTGCTCTTCGCCTTCTTCGTCGTGATGTATTCGGTGTCCTCTGTGAATGAGGGCAAGTACCGCACCGTGAGCGACTCGATCAAGGCCGCCCTCCATCCCATCTCGGCGCCAGCCGCGTCGTCGCTGGCGTTCACCCTTGGGCAGCAACGCCCCACCATGATGACCCCGAACCTGCCCGGCACGAAAGAAGTCGCGATCAAGAAAATCCGCGAACTGGTGAAAAACCTCAAGGCCAACTCGCAATTCGACTTCATGCAACTGCATGAAAAGCTGAATGGCGATATTGTCATCACCATTCCCGACCAGGTGCTCTTCAATAGCGGAGAAGCCGCGGTTCGCCCGGAAGCCTTGCCATTTCTACAAGGGCTCTCCCAAGCCATGATCGAGTTGAACCGGCATGTGCGCGTCGAAGGGCATACGGATAATGTGCCGATCCGGACTGCGCTGTTCCCTTCAAATTGGGAGCTCTCCGCCACCCGCGCCGTCATCGTCGTTCGCGTCCTATCGGAGCTGTACTCAGTTCCCGCCGAACATCTGGCAGCGCTCGGCTATGCCGACTCCAGACCGCTCATCGAAAATCTCACCCCCGAACAACGCGCGAAAAACCGCCGCGTTGAGGTCGTTATCCTCGAACATCCTCCTGAGCGCCCTGAACAGCAAGACAATGCGCCTGAATCCGAGGCTGGTGTGGATCAAACCATTCCGCCTCAATTGCAGCCGCCCGTGCGGCCGTGAGTCGCAAAAAATATTCACGACGAAGCGCAGATTATTCGCTTTAGTTTGGGAAACGGGCATCCGATAGTGAGCACGTCGGATCATTGGGCCGCAAACAAGCCTTATTTTCAGCCGTGGAGATTGTATGAACGAACCGAGTCGACCCACGCCGATCGGCGATCTGACGATTTTTGAAATTGCGGGATTTGCGGCAACCCTGCAAGCCGGTCTTGCCAACGGAGGACGCGCCGTGATCGATCTGAGCCATGTCGGTACGGTGGATGCCGCTGCCTTGCAATTGTTGATTGCGGCATGCGAATCGGGCTCGGCGGAGATTGTGCACGCGCCCAAATCGCTAGCCAACCAGTTTGCAAACTTAGGCTGGAATTCTCCGATGGCCGCTAAGGTTGCGTATGTGGATTGAAGCGGCGTTTGGGCTGGCAGGCGCAATCTGCGGCGCAGCGGGAGCCTGGCTGATGTGCCGGACGCGTGAGGCCAACACGCGAATGGCATGGGACCAGGCCCAGCAAGTAAGCCGCCCGGCTGGGCATGAGACGGTCATTTGTACGTCGCTGACACCCTTGGTGCCGATTATGGCAGGACAAATTCAGAGCGTTATTGCGCAAACCGATCAGGCCATTATGGATCTCGGGCAGCGTTTTCAGGATATCGCCGAGCGGGCGAAGCAGCAGGTCGCGGAGTCCATGGCCATGTTCTCCAACGATAAGGGCGACGACCATCAGCTGGTGAACGAAACGACAATCATGCTGGATCAGTTTGTCAGCGATGTGGCGAAGTCCGCCACCATCGCCATGAGCGTCTCCATCACCATGGACAAAATGGATGCCAGCACTAAAGCCATTAGCGGAATGCTGGGAGAAATTACGTTCATCGCCGATCAAACCCGCCTGCTGGCGTTGAATGCCGCCATCGAAGCGGCTCGCGCGGGCGAACATGGCAGAGGGTTCGCCGTTGTCGCCGATGAAGTCACCAAACTCGCGAATCGCTCAAGCCAGGCCGCGGTCAACATTCGAAAGTTGGTGGCGGATGTTCAAATGGAGAGCGAACAGGCCATGAAGGAAATTCAGGCGCTGGCCTCCGTGGATCTAACTAAAACGCTCTCGTCCAAGCAGAAGCTCGACAACATGACCAAGGATTTGACTGAAAAAAACAGCGCGCTTCGATCGACGGTCAGCACCTCGCAACTGAATGCGGAACGCTTGGGACAAGATATCGGCGCTATTATTATGTCGCTTCAATTTCAGGACCGCGTTCGGCAGAAACTCGAACACGTTCTGGAACCGCTCGACGCCCTTCAGAAAGATCTCGCGGGTAGTCTGGCCGGGCTGGCGCCCGCGTCGTTCGACGGATCCGATAGCTTTGTGCAGGCCTTGCAGAATCGCTACACCATGCAGGATGAACGAACCATTCACTTGCGAGGTGGCGCAGGCGCGCAAAAAACGAGCCGTGACAACACAACGGAAGATGTAGTGCTGTTTTGAGGACACATCGACAAGATCGCACGCAGTAAACATCACTGACCCCATGAGAAGCGGAGGATATGATGGGAAAGACAGTCTTAGTAGTCGATGACTCCTCAACGATGCGCCAGATGGTGGCCTATACCCTCACCAGCGCCGGTTTCGAGGTGGTCGAGGCTGGAAACGGAAAAGAAGCCGTCAGCAAGCTGAACGCCGGAGCAAAACCGGCGCTGGTTGTGACGGACCTCAATATGCCTGAAATGGACGGCATTACCTTGATCGCCGAAATTCGCAAAATGCCGGCCTTCAAATTTACGCCCATTCTCATGTTGACGACCGAATCGACAGACGACAAAAAGAAAGCGGGGCAAGCCGCAGGCGCAACCGGATGGATCGTCAAGCCATTCAATCCTGAGCAGATGTTGAAAGTCATTCAAAAGGTGCTACCAGCATAACGACGTCTCCTGCCGGGCCGGCGAGCGATCGCTACGCCGCCGGATATGCGTTCGAACCGGCTGTCCGAGCTTACGAGGTGTGTATGAGTGCCGACCTATCGCAGTTTCAAGAATCGTTTTTTGAGGAATCCGCCGAGCATTTATCGACAATTGAGGACGGATTGCTCCAGCTGGAACAACATCCGCAAGATCTCGATCTTCTGGCGAGAATTTTTCGAGCCGCTCATTCTATTAAAGGCAATAGCGGCATGTTCGGCTTTACCGCCGTTGGGCAATTCACCCACAAGATGGAAACCCTGCTGGATCAGCTGCGCAACGGACGCCTCTCCGTGACTCCGGCCATCGCGGATATTCTGCTTCGGTCCACGGACTGCCTCAAGCTGCTGATCGATGCGGCCCACGGCGGCCCAGCGCCCGACCAGAATACGATCGCGCAATTGGAGCAGGAGCTGGCTGCCGCCGCTGGCGATACACCAAAGTCCGGTGGAGGCGCGTCGGCTTCTGGCGCGAGCGGAGAGGCATCATCGTCCGCTTCTTCCCAGCAAGGCTTTCGCATTCTCTGGACTCCACCGAGCTGGCTCTTTCAGCGAGGCCTCGATCCGCTGAGACTGATCAACGAACTGGCAGAACTCGGGACCATTGTGTCGCGGTCTCTGAATGTCAGCCACCTGCCGGCGTTCGCCAGCCTCGATCCTGAACTCTGTTACTTGTCTTGGACCTGCGAGCTTCATACGGTCAAACAGCAATCTGTCATCGAATCGGTTTTCGATTTCGTTCGCGACGACAGCGTGCTGACCATCGACAAGATCGAGGCCAAGACGGCGCAGCCTCCACATCCATTCCCTTCGGTTTCCTCCGTCAGTCCAACTTCAACCGAGGGGGCAGGCGAGCCGAAGCCACTCGGAGAAATTCTGGTCGAAAGCGGCGTCGTGTCCCGCGAGACATTGGACAAAGCCCTGGCTCAGCAGAAGCGTGTGGGCGAAATCCTTGTCGAGCAACATGCCGTCACGCCGCAGCAGATTTCACAAGCCCTTCAGAAGCAGCAAGAGAGCGCTACGCCTAAGAAAGGCGTCGATGCCGCGTCCATTCGTGTGGACACCGCCAAGATCGACAAATTGATCAATCTGGTCGGCGAGCTCGTCATTACCCAATCGATGCTCAGCGATCTCGGGTCTCGGTTTGAGATGGGCCAGCTTGCGGTCCTCCTTGAACGAATTGCCCAACTCGAGCGCAATACCAGAGAAATTCAGGAGCGGGTGATGGGCATTCGCATGCTGCCCATCGGCAACGCCTTCAGTCGGTTTCCGCGCCTGGTGCGCGACTTGTCCGGCAAGGCGGGCAAGAAAATTCAGCTCGTCCTTTCCGGCGAAGAAACCGAATTGGACAAAACGGTGATCGAGTCCATCGGCGATCCGCTCACCCACCTGGTGCGCAACTCGGCGGACCACGGCCTCGAACCGCCCGATGAGCGGGTGGCGGCGGGAAAAACGGAGCAGGGGACGATCCACCTGAATGCCTTCCATGAAGGCGGCAGTATTTGCATTACGGTACAAGACGATGGACGGGGGTTGAACCGAGATCGCATTCTCGCAAAAGCCGTCAAGCAAGGTTTGGTCACCGAGAATGAAAAGCTTTCCGACGACCAGATTTGGGGCATGATATTCAAGCCGGGATTCTCTACCGCGGAGAAAGTCACGGATGTGTCTGGCCGGGGCGTCGGCATGGATGTTGTGAAACGCAACATCGAAGGCCTCGGAGGCACGGTCAGTATCAAGACCGCTTTGGGCAAGGGCACCACCTTTACCCTCAAGCTTCCATTGACCCTGGCTATCATCGAAGGCATGACCGTGCGTGTCGGAACCGATACCTACATTGTTCCGCTGCTCTCGATTCTCCAATCCATTCAGCCCAAACAGGACTGTCTCAAAACCGTCGTCGGGAAGGGAGAATTGGTCAATGTGCACGGCACTTATCTCCCGGTGATGCGGCTCTACGAGGTGTTCTCGTTACAGCCGGAATTAACTGACCCGACAAAAGCAATCCTGTTGATCCTTGAAACGGAAGGCGAGCGGGTCGCCGTCATGGTCGACGAAATTCTCGGTCAGCAGCAAGTCGTCATCAAGAGCATGGAGCAAAATTTCCGGAAAGTGGAAGGCGTAGCCGGCGCGACCATTCTGGGCGACGGAACGGTTGGGTTTATTCTGGATGTGCGGGGCTTGCTGAACATCGCGCGTCACGGACTCCCCGTGGCAGCCTAACATCCGTCCTGAATGATGCGCCGCTTGTCGAGACCGTGCCTCGCATAACGCAGCGAAGATCGGCGCAAGCCGATAGAGAACAATCCGATAAGGAGCTGGCAGCCCTCATGGGAGGCGGTCCATCTCAAATACCAGAATCGACCGTCAACCCATGCAGGCAGGGTTGGCGGCAACAGGCTGAACACTCAGCAAGAGGAGGCGCGCATGGCCGCTGCAGTTGAAAACACGGCACAAGAACTGAATCAACAAATCGGGTTGACCACCGACGGCAGTCAATTTCTCACCTTCCAGCTTGGCGAAGAGCTGTACGGAGTCGACATTCTTCGCGTCCAGGAAATCAAGGGCTATACCGCGGTGACGAGAATTCCCAACACCCCGCCGCACATCAAGGGCGTGTTGAACCTTCGCGGCACCATCGTTCCCATCGTGGAGTTGCGGACGAAGTTCGGGATGGACACGATCGAATACACAATGTTCACGGTGATCGTCGTCGTGGTGGTGCGGGAAAAGATCATGGGACTCGTCGTGGATGCCGTCTCGGACGTCCTCAATATCGACAAGAAGGACATTCAGGCGGCGCCTCAATTCGGCGCCAAGGTCGATGTCAGCTTTCTGAACGGCATCGGCAAGTCCGGCGACAAGCTGATCGCGCTGCTCGACATGGATCGCTTGCTCTCGGATGAAGATGTCACGGATACCGCCGCGATTGCGGCATAACCATCTGGTTGGAGGGGCGCATCACATGGGACTGAATGTAGAACTTCTTGAACGCAGCTTCGAGCTATTGAAGCCTCAGGCAGAAACCTTGGCCAACCGGTTTTACGACCGGCTCTTCGAGAACTATCCGGCGGTCCGGCCGATGTTCGCCAAGACCACATTGAGCGAACAGAAGAAGAAGCTACTCGCCTCCCTTGTGCTGGTCGTGCAGAACCTGCGGCGTCCCGACACGTTGGGCCCAGCCTTGAAACAACTTGGCGCCCGGCACGTCGGATACGGAACGCAGCCTGGCCACTACGGCGCCGTGGCGGAAACGTTGTTAGGCGTCATGGGAGACCTGGCTGGGGCTGCCTGGACTTCCGACGTCAAGCAAGCCTGGACCGATGCACTGAACACTATCGCACAGATCATGCTGGAGGGCGCCCGCGAAGCGGCCACGCGTCCGGCGTCAATCCAACAAGGAGGAACGACCATGGGCAAGGGCAAAACCGTCATCGTGAAAAAACCAAAAGGTAAAGTGGATATCAACGATCTTCGCGCAAAGGTCGAAGCACTCGATCGCGCTCAAGCCGTGATCGAGTTCAATCTCGACGGCACCGTCATTGAGGCCAACGAGAATTTCCTCAACACGCTTGGATATACCCTGGATGAAATCAAGGGCAAGCATCATCGAATGTTCTGCGAGCCAGCGTACACGAACAGCCTCGAATACCAAGCCTTTTGGGACAAGCTCAATCGTGGAGAGTATGAAGCTGGCATGTATAAACGGATTGGTAAGGATGGAAAGGAAGTCTGGATTCAAGCGTCCTACAACCCCATCCTGAACGCGGCCGGGAAACCATGCAAAGTCGTCAAGTTTGCTTCGGATGTGACAGAGGAAAAAAAGAAAGCCCTCGTCAAGAGCGCGATGGACAACTCCGGCTCGAATGTGCTCATGTGCGATCGCAACTTGATCGTCACCTACATCAACAAAGCCGCGTATGACAAATTAAAAGCGCTGGAGAGCGAAATCCGCAAGGTGATGCCGAATTTCAATGCGGATAAGATTGTCGGCACCTGCATCGACGGGTTCCATAAAGTGCCCTCTCACCAGAGACAAATCCTCGACAATCCGAAAAACTTGCCTCACAAGGCGGACATCCAGCTTGGTCCGCTGACGCTGGAACTCAACGTGGCCGCCATCATCTCGGAGAAGGGCGAATATCTCGGGAACTCGCTGGAGTGGTCCGATGTCACCGCCAAACGGCGGCTGGATCGGGAAATGACCACGCTGAAAAATTCATTGGATAACGCCACAAGCAACGTGCTCATGTGCGATCGCGACTTGATCGTCACCTATATCAACAAAGCGGCGTATGACAAATTAAAAGCGCTCGAGGGCGAAATCCGCAAGGTGATGCCGAATTTCAATACGGATAAGATTGTCGGCACCTGCATCGACGGGTTCCATAAAGTGCCCTCTCACCAGCGGAAGATCCTTGATAATCCCAAAAATCTGCCACATAAGGCGGACATCCAGCTTGGCCCGCTGACGCTGGAACTCAACGTGACCGCCATTATCTCGGACAAAGGCGAATACCTCGGCAACTCGCTGGAGTGGTCCGATGTCACTGCCAAGCGGCGACTCGATCGAGAAATGACGACGCTGAAGAATGCGTTAGACAACTCCACGAGCAACGTACTCATGTGCGATCGCAACTTGACGATCACCTACATCAATAAGGCCGCTTCCGGACGGTTAAAATCGCTGGAGAGTGAGATCCGGAAGGTCTTGCCTGCCTTTAACGCGGATAAAATCGTCGGTGTGTGCATCGACTCCTTCCACAAAACGCCAGACTTGCAACGTCGTGTCTTGTCGGATCCCAAAAACCTGCCGCATCGGGCGGATATTTCACTTGGCCCGTTGACGCTTGCGCTAACGGTGAGCGCCATTGTGTCGGAATCCGGGGAATATCTTGGCAACACGCTCGAATGGGCTGATATCTCGGCTCAAAAGAAGGCTCAAGACGAAGTGGATAAGCTGATCAACGCCGCTGCATCCGGTCAATTATCGGAACGGATCAACGCGGCTGAGTTTGACGGATTCTTCAAGGTCCTGTCGGAAGGCATCAATAAGATGCTGGATGCCGTGGTCGCGCCATTGCACGAAGCTCAAATGGTGCTGACGGCCATGGCGTCCAACGATCTCACCAAGCAAATGACCGGGAACTATCATGGTGAGTTCGATCAAATGAAAACTAGCCTGAACGGAGCCACTCAGACATTGAGCGCTGCACTGTCCACAGTCCGAGAAGCGGCAGAGAGCGTCACTGCCGGGGCCGAGCAGATCACTAAAGGAAATGAAGATCTCTCGCAACGCACCAGCGAACAAGCCTCATCGCTCGAAGAGACCAGCGCCTCGATGGAGGAAATGACCTCGACTGTGAAGCAAAACGCCGATAACGCCAAGCAGGCGAATCAGCTGGCGATTACCGCGCGGGATATCGCCGATAAGGGCGGATCGGTGACGGTCCGTGCTGTCGAGGCCATGGGCGAAATCAACAAGAGCAGCAAGAAGATCGCCGACATCATCACCGTCATCGATGAGATCGCGTTCCAGACCAACCTCCTGGCATTGAATGCCGCGGTCGAAGCGGCCAGGGCGGGGGAACATGGCCGGGGCTTTGCGGTTGTCGCCGCGGAGGTGCGCAACCTGGCGCAGCGCTCCGCCACAGCAGCCAAGGAAATCAAGGGACTCATCAATGAGTCCATCCAGCGCGTCTCCGACGGCAGTGAGCTGGTCAATCAATCCGGCAAAACGCTGGAAGAAATCGTCAGCTCTGTGAAGCGCGTGACCGACATTATTGCCGAAATCACCGCCGCGTCTCAGGAACAGGCCAGCGGCATCGATCAGGTCAATAAGGCCATCATGCAGATGGATGAAACCACACAGCAGAACGCCGCACTGGTGGAAGAGACCACGTCGGCTAGCCAGTCCATGAAAGACCAGGCCAAAGAGTTGATGTCTCAGGTCGAAGTCTTTAGGACCTCGGCAGGAGAACGGCCGAGCGCCGTCGCGAGACCGGCGGAAAAGCCTTCCGCTCCGGCAACTTCCGCGAAACCGGCGTTGAAAAAACCGGCGTTCACACCGAAACCGTCCGCATCGAAAGCGCCTGTCGGTGTGGCGGCCGGCAACGGGCACGATCGCCGGAAAAAAGACGACGATTTTGAGGAATTCTAGATAGTTTTGCGCCTGCGGGGCAGGCCGCTATGGCCTGCCCCCTCGTTCTCTCGCCTTGCAAAACTACCGAATTCTGCGCTTTCGCCGAACGCCAGTAAAGAATCCACATTAACCGACCGATACACGGATGTGGATGCCTCTCTGTCAGCCTTTACGAAGGTGAATGCCATGGATGTGAAATCGCTTCTTTGGTATGCGGTGCTGGCCAGCGTGACTTGTGCGTACTTTGTGGCGCTTGCGGGAGTCCGCGCTGCACAAAGCCACGATGTGCGGCATCACTCAAGACGGATGATTATCGCCTGCACAGTCGTGGGCATCTGGCTGGTGGCGTATGTGTTGAAACAAGCGCTGTTTGGCCGGGAGCAATTTGGGGGAACGACGGAGCAATATTGGCGCCTGTACATGCCTGTCTTTATCACCCATATGGCGCTCGCCGTCACGACCATCGCCTTGGGCACCTACAATCTCTATATGGGATTGCACCGTCTGCGATATGGCAGTGTCGGCGCCATGGCCGCGGGCATGACGACACACCGCACGCTTGGGCATATTTTGATTTGGACATTCTCCGGCACGCTGCTGACCGCCTATCTGGTCTATATGATGATCTTTATCTGGTACAGGAACTAAGGCCATGGAATACCCCATCACCCCGCAGGAATATGACCGCATCCGCACACTGCTGTACGATGAAAGCGGCATCGCGCTCGGAGAGAACAAACAGTCGCTCGTCGTGTCGCGCTTGTCGAAACGGCTGAAAGAGCTGCAGGTCGACACCTTTGACGCCTACTATCGTTACGTCACCGGCGATGCGAGCGGAGCCGAGTTCACCCGCATGCTGGACTTACTCTCGACCAACAAAACGGACTTTTTCCGCGAGCCCAAGCACTTTGAATTTCTCCGGGATACGATTTTACCTGGATTGGAAAAGGACAAGCGCATTCGCGTATGGTCGTCGGCCTGCTCGACAGGTGAAGAGCCGTACACCATCGCCATGACCCTCTACGAGGGAGTGGATCATCCTGAGCGGTGGAAGTTTCAGGTGCTGGCATCGGATATTTCCACCCGTGTGCTGGCGCATGCGGCCGCCGGCCTGTACGCGGAAGAACGCTTGCGCGAAGTGCCGCAAGACGTGGCGCGGCGGCATTTTCTGAAAGGAAAAGGCGCGAAACGCGGCCTCGTCAAAGTGAAGCCACACCTATCCGACATCATCCAGTTTCGCCGCATGAATTTGATGGATGAACGGTTCCCGATCAAGCATCCGCTGGATCTGATTTTCTGCCGCAACGTCATGATCTATTTCGACCGGCCGACGCAAGAGCGCCTTGTCGCAAAATTCTTTCGCTATCTCAAGCCCGGCGGACATTTGTTTATCGGACACTCCGAAAGCTTGCAGTGGGTCACGCATTCCTTCAAGACCATCAAGCCGACGATTTACCAGAAGGAGCCTTGAGCTCGATGGCAGTGATAGATACTGAGCATTTTACCCATGTGCGCCGGATGACCGATAAGCGGTTTCCCCACGAAATCGCATCGATCCTGCCGGGCGAGTTTTTTGTCAGCCGCGAGCCGATGGTGGTCTACACGGTCCTGGGATCCTGCATTTCCGCCTGCATTCGCGACCCGATTTCCGGTGTCGGCGGAATGAACCACTTCATGCTGCCCACGCCGAAGGCCCAGCAGTCCGGCAATGCCTGGGGCGGGGAGTCCACGCGCTACGGGTCGTTTGCCATGGAGCAGCTCATCAATGGCATTTTAAAACGGGGCGGATCCAGGGCGCGTTTGGAAATTAAGCTGTTCGGGGCCGGCAAGATCTACGAGGGAAGTCTCGATGTCGGGGCGCGCAATGCCGAATGGGTCCTCGGTTATCTGAAGACGGAAGGCTTTTCGGTGGCAAAAAGCGATCTGGGCGATGTGTTTCCCAGAAAAGTCTACTATTTCACAAGCTCCGGCCGAGTTTTGATGAAAAAGATCGAGCGGATCAAAAACCAAACGATCTACGACCGGGAAGCTGCGTATCAGCACCAAGTCGAAGAAGAGCAACAGCAGCCGCAAAGCGACATTACGCTGTTCTAGGCAATCGCTGGCTGGCCGGATTGCTCTCAAGGAGACCTATGGCAAAGATTCGAGTCGTTATCGTCGATGATTCGGCCCTCATGCGCCAGGTGCTGACACAACTGCTCTCGAAAGACCGGGACATCGAAGTTGTCGGGGCTGCTCCGGATCCCTATATCGCACGCGAAAAAATCAAGGCCTTGAATCCGGACGTTATTACGCTGGACGTCGAGATGCCGAAGATGGATGGGCTCACGTTCCTTGAGAAGCTCATGCGGGGCCGGCCCATGCCCGTGGTGATGGTGAGCTCCCTCACGGAAGCTGGATGCCAGACGACATTGCGGGCGTTGGAGCTGGGCGCCGTCGATTTCATTACCAAGCCAAAAATCGATCTGCGAGAAGGCATGGAAGACCTTGCGGACGATTTGATCGCCAAAGTAAAAGCGGCGGCTTCGGCCAATGTGCGGGGAACGGCAACGGATTCCAACCGCGCCGCTCAGACAGCAGCCTCAAAACCCGTGACGCATCTGCCCTCTGCCATGATCAAAACCACCGACACCATCATTGCCATCGGTTCATCGACCGGAGGCACAGAAGCGGTGAAGGACGTCCTTGCGGTCCTGCCTCCCAATACACCGCCGATTCTGATCACTCAGCATATGCCTGAGCGGTTTACCAAAACTTGGGCGGACAGGATGAATCAACTGTGCCGCATCTCCGTGAAGGAGGCCCAAGACGGGGATAGCGTGCTGCCAGGGCATGCACTGGTTGCGCCGGGCAGCTATCACATGACGCTCGTGCGCAGCGGCGCGCGCTACTCGGTCCGCATCGATCAGGAGCCGCCGGTGAATCGCCACCGGCCGTCGGTGGACGTGCTGTTCGACTCGGTCGCGCGCTATGCCGGCGCCAACGCCGTCGGCGTCATTCTCACCGGGATGGGCGGCGACGGAGCCAAAGGCATGCTGGCCATGAAACAAGCCGGCGCCTATACCATCGCACAGAATGAAGAAAGCTGCGTTGTCTTCGGCATGCCCAAAGAAGCCATCAAGCTCGGCGGCGTGGACAAGATTGTCCCGCTGGGCGACATTGCCAGCGCCGTCCTGACCTATGTCTCGCATCATTCTTAATGTTTGGAGGTTTGCCATGCAGATCGTACACCGCTCCTATCGAAATACCGAGGTCATCGATATCACCGGTCAATTCAATTTCGGGACGCGAAAAGAGTTCACCGCCGCGTTGGAGAAGGTCAAGCAAACGGGAAACGGCCATGTCATTCTGAATTTCAAGGGCGTGGTCTTCATCGACAGCGCGGCCATCGGACTGCTCGCGCTGGCCGCGCAGCAATTCAAGAGCATCAATCGGAGTCTGTCGTTGGTCGGCGCTCAAGGAACTGTCAAACAAGTGTTGGGTTTGGCTCATATCGAGCAAATGATTCCAACGTTTGCGAATGAAGACGCGGCCATCGGGAAAAAAGCGGCTTAAGCCGTTCCCTGTGCAACACATCACGCTGAAAGGACTCCTATTATGCAGATTAAAGAACGACCGATTCCCAACGCCGTCATTCTCGACCTCAATGGGGATCTGACCTATGCCCATCGCGATGTGTTCAAGTCCGCCGTTGAAACGTTGCGCCAAAAAGGCTGCCGCCATGTCATTTTGAATATGGCCGATGTGCGCTTCGTCGATAGCTCGGGGCTGGGCTTGCTGGCGCTGGTGTCTCAGAACTTCAAGCTGAATCAGGGGAAAGTCAGCATGCTGAGCCCGCAAAGCTATGTGCGTGAGATTCTGGGATTGGCCAATATCCCAAAGCTGATTCCGGTCTTCGACAATGAACAGGATGCGGTGAATGGAAAGGCTCAAGCCGCGTGACGTATGTCCACCACGAACGCCGACACCGGTTCGAACGCCGCCGCGCTTCCTACGACTGCCACGGTGCTGCTGGTCGATGACGAACCGGTCAGCCGTCTGAGCATGGTGGCGCGCCTCAAGCGCATGGGGCTGCGGGTCCTTGAGGCCAGCAATGGCAAAGAAGGCCTCGCCATTCTCCGGCGCGAGCGTCCGGATCTGACAATTTTAGACTGGATCATGCCCGAAATGGACGGACCGACCGTCTGCGAACAGGTTCGCCAGGATCCCGACATCCTCTCCGCTCAGCTCATTCTGATGACCTCCCACGATCAACCGGAACAAATCGCCGAGGGCCTCGCTCGCGGAGCGGACGACTTTCTGAGCAAAGCCGCCAGCAAACAGGAGATCCTCGCCAGGGTGCAATCCGGACTCCGCGCCGCCATCTTGGTGCGCAATATCGAGAGCACGCGAGACCAGCTCCGGATCAAACAAGCAGAGCTGGAAGGCGAGCTCCAGTCGGCGGCAGGGTATGTCCGGTCGTTGCTGCCGGCGGCCGGCCCTGTCGCGCCGGGCATTCATATGTCATGGACGTACCGCCCCTCCCTTGCGCTCGGAGGAGATCTCTTCAATTGTTCGCCCTGGGACGAACACTCGATCACGTTCTACATTCTCGACGCCTCTGGCCATGGCGTGTCTCCCGCGTTGCGCGCCGCCTCACTCTCGACATTTCTTCGCGCCGACAATCTTCGACACTATATGGATGACAGCGATCCGGCTCGCATGATGGCGGAGGCCAACCGGCAATATCCACTGACGGAAGACGGCAACTACTTTACCCTCTGGATCGGATCGTTCGACCGGCGCACCGGCCAGTTGCGCTATGCCACGGCCGGTCATGGAGGCGCGCTCATCCAAAGGCAGAATGGGACAGTCGAATGGCTGACGCACACCCAGCTTCCGCTAGGTTTTGAATCGGACACTCAGTACGAGTCCAACGCCATTCAAGTGGCCGATGGCGACCGTGTCATACTGATGAGCGACGGAATCTACGAGGCGCCTGCACCTACGGGGGAACTCTGGGGAACCGCGCGATTAGAAGCCAGCCTTATGGCCCATCGGTCCGTGCCGCTTGGGGAGGCTCTGCAGGCACTCATGACAGAAGCCGAATGCTGGAATGGGTCCCCAGTCTTTCCCGACGATGCGGCCTTACTGGGATTGGAGTTCCGGCTATGAGCGCCGACGACGCCTTCAACCTCGCAGAAGCCCTCACACATGTGGATGAGGACGAAGAGCTCTTTCGCACATTGGTGGAAATATTCGTCGAACAAGCGCCGGTGGACATGGCCGCCACACAAGCCGCCGTCGATGCCGGCGATGCCGAGGCCGTGGCTCGCACCGCGCATCGATTGAAAGGCGCGATCATGCAATTTTCCGCTCCACGCGCATTCGACGCATCTAAAGAGCTGGAAGCGCTCGGAAGAGCCGGCACCTTGGACCGCGCCGCGACGGTGTGTGTCGATGTTAACCGAGAACTTCAGCGGCTCCTTGCGGCGCTGCGCGCATACCTCGCGAATGGATCCGCAGCATGAAGATTCCCGTTCCATCTTGTACCGTCCTCATCGTCGATTCTTGTCGAGAGACGCAGGCTCAGATTTTGGAGCATATGCAAGATCGCGGATTCTCCGTGATCACGGCGTCCGACCCACACACAGCACTCGAAACTATCGAGTTAACGGCCCCAGATATTGTGTTGACCGATTCGTTTCTCCCGGAAGGCTCTGGCCTGACTCTGGCCAAGACACTTCGTGCCAGGCATGTGCCATGCCCGGTCATCGTGATGGCCGAGCATCAATCCGAGCAGGCCGTTATCCATGCGCTGCGCGCCGGGGCGGTGGATTTTTTGCAAAAACCGATCGGGGTGGAAGAGCTGGCGCACGCGCTGCAACGAGCGCGCTATCTGCTTCCGGCCGACATGACCGATACGCCCGGTCTCGTGCGTTCCGACTATGAGTTGACCGTCGATTCAGACCCCCGGCATATCCCAGGAATCGTTTCCTGGCTGCTTCGAGCGACCGCCGGAGCCTTGCCGGACACCACGCAACTCCATCTCCGTGGCACGCTTCAAGAGTTGCTGCTCAATGCCGTCGAACACGGCAATCTGGAGATTGCCTATCAGGTCAAACAACAGGCGATCGCTCAAAACCGACTGAGCCAACTGGTACAGGAGCGGCTGGCGCAACCGCGTCTCGCTCAACGCACGGTCACCATCCATGTGCATTGCGACCGCCAGGCCGGGCTGCTGGAGTATCGCATTGCCGATCAAGGGAAAGGCTTTCAATGGAAAACCTTGTTGCATCGCACCAGCGCTCCTTGTAATGCCGAAGATGCCAGCGGGAGGGGAATTTTCCTAGCCCGGTCGTTTTTTCCCAATCTCCGCTACAATGATCGCGGGAATGAAGTCACTGTCCAAATTCCGATTCACTAGCATCGCCTTCCGTTCGTCTTGCGATCTTGACGGTCCGCCTCGAAGACTCTATCTTCCGGCATTTTTGCCAGTCTCCGGGAGTATCACATGACCAACCGCCTCATCCTCTCATTACTTACGCTCTCAGGACTTCTCGCCGGTTGCGGGGGCAGCAATTGGGTCCACCCGAATAAACCGTCGTCCGAATTTACGAACGAATCTAACCGCTGCCAGAACCTCGTGCTCCGCGATCCGAAGCTTCAGCAGGGGAGCCAGTTGCTGATCCTCAACGCCACCGAGCGCTGTTTGCAGCGTGAGGGATGGCGCCTAGTGGAAAGCGAATAGGCCTTCGTTCGTCCAGCCTTCATCATTCCGACCCACCCTGTACGCGTACGGTTACGACTTCGCACGCTCATCCTGTCTCTCAACGCCTGCGAGTTAACACACAATTAACCCATCGATGATGCCACTGGAATAAGCGGGCGGTACTGTTTGCCTATACAAGGAGCCACTCTCAGGTGCTCCAGGAAAGGCACACATGACGCAAGATGCCGGGCTTTTCATCGGATTACTCTCCCTCAGCCTCGCCGTGCCGCTTGCCTTTGCCAGACGGACGTTACTCGGCCTGCGAGGAAAGACCTGCATTCCACTGCTTCGCGCACGCGATGCGGCCGGTATGTCTCATCTCGTCATCCGCATGGTTCCATCGTACTCACACCAACCTGTTCAAAGGAGGTTTCCATGGTCACCGTCAGTCACGTCATGACCCCGCGTGTGGTTCACATCGAAGCCGGCACATCGGCCATCGATGCGGCCAAATTGATGACCAGGCACAAAATCGGCAGCGTCTTTGTCAAACAAGATGAACGACTGATCGGCATCGTCACGGAACCGGACATTGTCCGTAAGGTGGTCGGGGCAGAGCGCGTGCCGTACTACATTCCTGTCGAAGAGATCATGAGCAGCCCCATCCTCGGCATCGATGAACAGCGGCCCATTACGGAAGCCGCCGATCTTATGGAACTTCACGGCACGCGTCATCTGGCGGTGTTCAAAAGCGGTGCAATCGTCGGCACGCTGTCGGTCCGGGATTTACTCCACCCGGTCTCCATCGACGAGTTTTAGCGTAGCGGATAGGCAGCGTGAACAGGACAGCTCTTATGAAGAAGGAGAATCTATGATCGGCAGTATCGCATCGGCTGAGGCGCGCCTCCGCCTCCCGCGGTTCAGAAATATGTTCGCGTCACCTGACCTAACCAGGCTTTGGGAAAAAGGGACCCAGGCAGTCCTAAGCCTCCTGATCGTCACGATCTTGGCTGGACTGATGGGCGGGGTCATCAAGACCTTTCTCGGTCTCCGGATCCTGCTGACAGCCGATATCGATCTCGGGCTGCGGCACCTTATCGTCAACACACTCATGTTGCTTGCGGTCGTGGAAGTCCTCAAGACGACGCTGGCCTATTTCTCCGAAGGCCGTGTCCGCGTCACCTTTATCGTCGATACTGTACTGGTCGTAATGTTGACGGAAGTGATTTCCCAATGGTTTACCGGCGGAGACTGGCAGAAGCTGGCTATTCTGGCGGTGATCCTCATCACGCTCGGACTGATTCGAGTCGTGGCCGTTCGATTCAGTCCGGCGCAACCGGCCAGTCCAGCGCCCTCATCGACCCTGGCCCCTATTTTCTCATCCACACTCTAGGAGGATCTTATGTCTGCTCATGCAATTCTCGACGCACCGGTTTCCAGTCCAATCGCAGTCCCGTCGCTTGAATCGATCATTCTCAATCATGTCGAAGAACAGGCGGTGATCGATCTGGATGCGCTCGTTATCCTTCTATCAGACTACAGCTGGAACCAGGTCTTTCACGCCGTCGATCGTCTCGCCCGTCGCGGCGGCGTGACGCTGCGCCGGCATCGTTCCGAATACCGGCTCTTTTCCACCCACTACGCAGCCTGACACCCACCGAATCTTCTCCCGATTCAGCGGCCGCATACGGAGCAAGGAACGAGCCGATGTTACCGGCTAATGGCTTGGGGTTGGGGAGCTTCGGCCAGCTGAACATTCACCCGGACAACACCGGCGTTCAAGTTCCGATAGAGATAGTCTTGCGTGATGATGGGGAGCGCATCGGCCTGAGCCTGCTTCGTAATCAAAGAAATAGCTGGCACATAGCGGCCAGCGGGCACTTTGACGCCGATCAACTTGGCACCGGGCTCGACCACGACATGATCGCCGATCTCCGTCTGGAACACGAGCGCCTGCATGCCAATGAACGTGTCGTCGCCGATCTTCGCCGGTCCATGCACTTGCGACTGATGCGCGAGGGAGACTCGGTCTCCGATGAAAACCGAATATTTCTTTCCGCCAACGTCGACTTCGTTCTCCGGCAATTCATGATCGCCCTCGAATGTTTCCAGGCCATGCACGACCACGCCGTCCTGCACATTGCTCTGATTGCCGATATGAATGTGCTGGCCTTCATCGCCTCGAATCGAGGCCGACGGCGCCACAAACACTTGATCGCCAAGAGTCACCGATCCAATGACCGTTGCGAACGGATGAATGCGAGTCAGCCGTCCAATTTCCGGGATTACAATCTCCGGCATGAAGGTAGTTCTGACGCTCGGACCGACATAGCCTACTAGGAGAAAACTTCCAAGAATTAGATTCAACGCAATCGAGAACGTCGCTAGGCGATTCATCATCGACTCCTGCAATGAAAGCAATCGGCGAATAATACTGGGGGATTTGCTCGTTTGTCCAGTATGGGCGCTAGTTGCGATATCGTCCTTATCGGCAGACCCCTCCTTGGTATTGAGGGACCAGGGAGGCAGTACAGAGCCTGTGGACAACAAGATACACTAGTTTGTTTAGCTGGAGGCGTTTTCTTACGTCTTGGAGGATGATTTTGAATGGCCGAAGGGTAGGGTCATATGGCGCACGATTTTGCCTTCCACCATATAGACCACGAGTTCCCCAATGTTCGTCGCATGGTCGGCAATCCGCTCGATGTATTTTCCAATAAAAGTAAGGCGGATGGCTCGCGTGATTGTGGCGGGGTTTTCGAGCATAAAGGAGACCAGTTCACGAAACAGTTGGTGGGTGAGATTATCGACAAAGTCATCGTCGGCGCAGACCTTCCTAGCTAGGACGGCATCTTGGCGTACAAACGACTCCAGCGCTTCGTGCACCATCTTCATGGTCCAGGCCGCCATCCGCGGAAGATCCATATAGGGCTTGAGCTGCGGCTCTTCGTTCAGTTCGATGACGCGCTCGCAGATATTCTCGGCCAGATCGCTCATGCGTTCGAGCTCGGTGGAGATTTTCATCGCCGTGGTGACAAAACGTAAATCGCCTGCCGCTGGCGCTTGCAAAGCCAGCAAGCGAATGCAGGTTTCATCGATGTCCACATCGAAGCGATTGACCAGGACATCCCGTTCGATGACCTGCGAGGCGAGCGCCACGTCTCGCTCGGTCAGCGCCTTGATCGCGCGCTCGATCTGCTCTTCGACCAATGCTCCCATCCGGAGCAATTGGTCTTTCAGGTCGCTGAGTTCTTGATCGATATGCCGTTGCATCACGCCGCTCCTGGCTATCACCCGAATCGACCGGTGATATAGTCTTCCGTCAGTTTGACGGAGGGGTTGGTGAAAATCGTCTCGGTCCGGTCGTATTCCACCATGCGGCCTTCATACATAAAGGCCGTGTAATCCGAGATCCGGGCCGCCTGTTGCATGTTATGGGTGACCATGACAATGGCAACACGCTGTTTCAGCTCCGCAACCAGTTCTTCAATGCGGGACGTGGCGGTCGGATCCAGCGCCGAAGTCGGCTCATCGAACAAGAGCAGTTCCGGGCTGGTCGCCAGCGCTCTGGCAATGCACAAGCGCTGCTGTTGCCCGCCGGAGAGATTCATCGCGGAGGCCTGCAGGCGGTCTTTGACCTCTCCCCACAAAGCCGCCTCGCGCAATGCCCGCTCCACCACCGCGTCGAGATCGCGCTTGTTAGACACATTCCGAATCCGCAAGCCATAGGCCACATTTTCATAGATGGACTTGGGAAAGGGATTGGGCTTTTGAAAGACCATGCCGATGCGCATGCGCACTTCAATCGGGTCGATCTCCGGCCCCACGATATTCACACGATCCGGATACAGCAGCACCTCGCCTTCGTACCGATTGCCGGGATACAGGTCATGCATGCGATTGAGGCAGCGCAGATAGGTCGTCTTTCCGCAGCCGGACGGACCGATTAGGGCCGTCACGCAGCGGTCATAGATCGGCAGCGACAGGCTATGCAGCGCCTGGGCTTCGCCGTAATAGAAATTCAAGCCGCGCGTTTCCGCTTTCAATACCGTTTGAGAGACATTCATCGCTTTCATGGCATCACCAGTGAATCCGTTTTCTGAAACGCGCCCGAATCGCAATGGCGACCGCATTCATCGCCAGCGTCATCGCCAGCAAGATCAAACCGGCTGCCGCGGCATTCACGTGAAACTCCTCTTGCGGCCGGGACACCCAATTGAACATTTGAATCGGCATTACCGTAAAGGGATCGAATAACCACTCGAAGGAGATAAACGGAAACGCATCCTGCCATGGCGGGTGGGGGAGAAAGGCAATGAACGACAAGGCGCCCACGGTAATAAGCGGCGCCGTTTCGCCGACGGCGCGCGACAGCGCCAAAATCATGCCCGTCAACATGCCTCCCATCGAGTAGGGAACGACGTGGTCGCGCACCGTCTGCCACTTCGTCGCGCCAAGCGCATAGGCGGCTTCGCGGACAGAGGGCGGCACGCTTCTGATGGCCTCGCGCGTCGCGATGATGATCATTGGAAGAATCAGCATGCCCAACGTCAGACCGGCCGTCAGAAAGCTTTGGCCGAGATGGAACTGATACACCAAGAGCCCAAGGGCCATCAGCCCATACACAATCGACGGCACACCGGCCAGAGTAGCGATATTGATCTCGATGATCTCCGTGGCCCAGTTTTTCGGCGCATACTCCTCCAGATAGATCGCCGCGCCGACGCCCAAGGGAATCGCCGCCAGCGCAGTCACCAGCATCACGAGGATCGTCCCGACCCACGCGCTGATAATGCCGGCCTGGGCCGGAAATCTCGAAGGAAAGGAGGTCAGAAACTGCCAGGACAACCGAGTGAGTCCATCGGCCATCAACTGCCCGACCAACGCCAGCAACACCAGCAGGGCCAGGGCCATGACCGTGAGTCCTTCAAAGGCGAAGAACCGATCGAGGGCTTTGCGTCTCGCGATTTTCCGTTGGATCGGCGTCATATCAATACACCTGTCGATACCGTTTTTTGAGGACATGGCCGGCAATGTTGAACAGCAAGGTGATCGATAACAGCATCAGCCCGGTCGCAAAAATCGTCCGATAGCCCACGCTGCCATGGGGAACATCGCCTAGGCTGACTTGAACAATATACGCCGTCATCGTCGCCGCCGGTTCCAATGGATTAAGCGTCAGCATCGGTTGCATGCCAGCGGCAATCGCCACCACCATCGTCTCACCGATCGCCCGGGAGACACCCAGCACATAGGCCGCGGTAATACCAGACAGGGCCGAGGGAAAGACCACCCGCAACGCCGTTTGCATGCGAGTCGCCCCCAGGGCAAATGCGCCTTCGCGCAGATAGACCGGAACCGCGCGCATGGCATCCTCGCTGACGGAGCTGACATAGGGAACGATCATGAGCCCGATGACGAGCCCGGCGCTCAGCATGTTGAAACCGGGGAGGCCGGGCCAGAGTTTTTGAAGGGTAGGGGTCACGAAGAGCAGCGCGAAATACCCATAGACGACGGTCGGCACGGCGCTCAACAGTTCCAACGCCGGCTTCACGCATTCCCTCACCCCGCGCGACGCATACTCGCTCAAATAGATCGCGATCAGGCTACCCATCGGAATAGCCACGAGTAACGCGACCGTCGTCGTGACAAGCGTGCCCGACACGAGGGGAAGAATCCCGTAATGCGCGTCGGCAAAGAGCGGCGTCCATTGCCGGTCGGTCATAAAATCGACAATTGAGACCTGTTGAAAAAAGAGCAGGGATTCATACGAGAGAATCCCCACGATCCCGAGCGTAATCGCGACCGAGACGCAGGCAGCTAGTTGCAGGAGCCGTTCGATCACTTTTTCTTGGAGACGAGGGACGAATCGAGGCGCAGGACTCCCGCACATGACGTTCTTTTCGACAGGCATCTCGACGACATTGGCTTCCATCGCATCCATCCTTTAACGCGTGGCTTCGCGCCGGAGCAGCTCTTCGATCTTCAACCCAATCGTCGAGCCGCCCTGAAACGCGGTTCCCTGCCGTCCGTTTTTGAAATGCTCGCCGGCCAGCGCATAGGCTTGCGGCGGCAGCGGAACATATTTGACTTGCGGCGCCAGGGCCGGGACTTGCGCCAGGTAAAACTCGACAAACTGTTTCACTTCAGGCCTGGCAGCGGACTTTGCGCTGATATAGATAAACAGTGGACGCGAGAGCGGCTGGTAGGAACCGCTTTCGACCGTCTCGCGCGACGGGCTCACTGGCCCATGGCCGCCATCGATGGAGAGCGCTTTCAATCGTTTCTTGTTCGGCTCGTAATAGGCAAAGGGAATGTAGCCGAGCGCTTGTGTATCGTTCGCGATGCCCTGGACCAGCGTGTTGTCGTCTTCACTGGCAGTAAAATCGCCCCGGCTGGCTTTGGCTTTCCCGACGATGGCTTCGGTGAAGTAATCGAAGGTGCCGGAATCGGAGCCGGCGCCGAAGAGTTTCAGCGGCTGATCGGGCCAGGTTGAACGGATCTGGCTCCACTTGGCGATCTTCCCTTGCGCGCCGGGCTCCCACATACGTTTCAATTCTTCCACGGTCAGGGAGTCCACCCAGGTTGCTTGCGGACTTACCGCCACGGTCAACGCATCGAAGGCAATCGGCAATTCATAGAATTGCACGCCACCTGCCAGGCAGGCGTCCAATTCGCCGGTTGAAATCGGACGCGAAGCATCCTGGACGTCGATCTCGCCCCGGCAAAACTTTTTGAAACCGCCGCCGGTTCCTGAAATACCGACCGTCACCCGGACCGACCCCCTCGTCTCCTTTTGAAACTCCTCAGCCACGGCCTCTGTAATCGGAAACACCGTGCTCGACCCATCGACTTTGATCAATGTCGCGGATGCCGAGTACCCCGTCTCAACGGGCCACACCATGACAGTTCCAACCGCGCAAGAGAGGCACGCGCTTAATCCAATCGATAACAGTCTCCGCATACATGTGCTCCTTTTCACAACCACCGTGGCTTGTATCGTCATACCAACGCTCATTGAGAAGGCACCTTACGCCCGAGAATTTCCCGGAACGTTACCGGGCTGTTAACAGTGCGTTAACTTCTTTTGGCCCAACACACCGCCTGTTGGGATACTCCCGTATATCGAGAACCGGGAGGCGGCTGGATTGTTAACAGCGCTGTAACATGCCGGCAATTGTCCCGTGATCCCTTCATGAGAGAACAGGCTTGCGATCATGAAGCGATCGACATTCAACTCAATCGAAGGGGGTACGTCGAGATGAGAGGACTTCAAAGGACAGTCCACATTGCAGCCATACTGACGGCCATGGCGCTAGCCATGCCGCAGGCGGATGCGCGTGCCGCAGAGCCGCAGCGCACGCAAGACCAGGGCGGATCGCCCGTCGTCACCGCGCAAGCGGCGACTCCGTCCACGCCGGATGGACAAGGGCCGGCACCGGCCAGGGAACTGCCGCCTGGCGGCATGTCCATTGAGGATCTCCTCCTCCAAAAAGGCACGATCAATATGGACGAGTGGATTCAAATCCGCGCCGAGCAGGAATACAAAGTCGCCGACCAATCCCGCCGGATCGATTCGCTGGAAGAATGGAAGGGGAAAACAGAACTGTTGCCGCTGCTGCGGGACAAGGTCAACTTCGGACTCAATGCCTTGCAATTCCTTTACGGCCACGTCAATGCGAACGTGCCGGAAGGGCGGAGTCATGACAGCTTGTCCATCCGCCGTTCAGAGTTGCTGTTCTGGGGAAAGATCAGCGATACCATCCCACGCTGGCATGCGTTGATGGAGTTTCAAAGCATCAACTTGACCAATAACACCCCAACCGCCGGCGCCTCGACGCCGACCTCGACGACGTTCTTTCGTGAAACCTACATCGACGTGCGGCCCGTGCAATCGTGGGCGCCAAATCTCAATGTGATCCGGCTCGGCATCTTCCGGATGCCCTTCGGCATCTTCACGGAAACCTCAGGCGGCCTGCGGGATGTAATCAGCTCTCCCTATCTCACCTCCATCGGCGGAGGCGGCGGTCCAGGCCAGAACAGGAACGGCACCGGCGGCGCAATTGAGTTCCTGCAAGAGCGCGACTATTTCGCCGACGTGCGCGGGAAAATCGCCAATCGCCTGGAATATGTATTCGGTGTGATGAACAACAATAACTATCAAGCCAACAGCCTGGTCAGCAACACATCGGGCGTCGGCGGTGGCAATCAGCCCAAAGCGTTCTACACCAGGATTAGACTGTTTGGAAACGACGTCTCCTTCGTGAGCTTCACGACCATTCAAGGCCACTCCAATAATGCCGGCACGCTGATCAATGGGCGTGGCAAAGGATCGTTCGACCGGTATGGGATCGATGCCCGCTACACCTCGAAGATTTTTCCAGGGTTCATGATACAGGGAGAATACTGGCAAGGCCACGACGGCGCGAACGCCACGACCGTGGGAACGGCAGCCAACGGCGATTGCGCCAGCGGTTGCGGAGGATCCGGCGCACCGGGCATGCACCGGCGGACCTGGTACGTGCTGGCGAAATACCTCATCACCAGCGGGCCATTGGAGAACTTCGAGCCGACCTTTATGTACGAACAGTTCGACCCGAATACCGATATGGGCAACGACATGTACACTCGATCGATCGTGGGACTGACCTATTACTTCGAAAACTTCCCGCCGAAGATTCAGTCGAAGCTGCAATTCAACTACGAGTTCCGCCATCACTCGGGCCTGGGCACCGGTCCCAACACGCCGGCCTTCGATTCCAAAGCGGACCCGTTTGCACAAAATGCCTTCTTTGTGCAATTCCAAGTTCGCTTTATGTAGCCGCAGGCGCCCGGCATGCCGACTATTGCATTCTGACGAATCTCGGAGTAAGGAGGAGCGATATGAAGAGATCCATGACCAGTCTGTTGCTGCTAGGCACGGTCACCCTGGCCGCTTGTACCGCCTCGAATATTTTTTCACCGGACACGCTCAAGGGCGTGGATCCGAACTTCGATTTCGCGCACTGGCGCATGGTGCCGAATCAGGCCGACGCGAAGAAGATTCAACTCGGCGGGCGGATTGTCCAAGCCGAGACGAAGGGCGAGAGCATCACCGTCGTGACCGCGCAGCTGCCCATTGTCGAGCATCCCGCCTACGGCCCCAAAGACATGGGAAAACGGAGCGGGGAGTTTGCCGTGGTCTATCAAGGCAAGATCGATTCGTCGTTTCTCCAGCCGGGCAACCGCATTGTGGTGGTGGGCACGACGCAGGCCCCGCGAGTGGTGTCCGTCGACGATCTTCCCAAGAGCCTCCCCACAGTTCTCGCGGCTTGCGTCCATCTCTGGAAAACCGGAGGACGAGAGATTGCGGAATTCCCCTCTCTCGGCGGGGGCTATACGCCCTTGGAAGAAGAAACCTTCTGTGCCGCAGCCAAATAGCGGGAGATGACACCATTCCTGTCGCACAACGAGCTTGGGCGCTAGGCATTACGATTTGTTTCAGGGCTGGCGCCCTGGCCATCGCCCTCACCGGCCTGGTCGCCTGCGGGCACGATGCCTCTCTGCAACGTGAAAGCCAGGCTGGCGGGCTCGTGACGTTTTCCATCCAGTCAGAGGCGGACGTCTTTTCCTCGGACGGCCGGCACGATGCGCAACGCATCATGCAGGAGAAATGTCCCACTGGGATTCATATCGTCAAAGAAGGCGAAGTGCCGAAGGTCAGCAAAGCCGCCGATCGGGCCTGGGGTCCTCAGATCGGAACGGACCGTATATGGGGGATTCAATTCGCATGCAAGTAAATAGATCCACAAACTGCCTGTTGCTGTCCTGTTCGCTTCTGATCGGCGCGCCGATTCTTTCCTCGTGCAGCCTGTTTTCCACGGCAGACCGCGTTATCTACGATCAGCAGGGGATTCGCATCGGCCTTGAACCGGATCCGACGCTCTCACAATCGGACACTCTCGTGCGCAATCTTCATCCGGCCGACCTGACCGCGGCGGAACTGGAAACCTTGCTCCGAAGCATTCAAGTGAGCGGATGGAGCGGAACGGTCGTCGGCATGCTGAGCGCGCCTCGTCCCATTCCGTTGTTTTCGCCAAAAGAATTGGCGGCGATTTCAGGGCAGCTGGCCACGGCGCTTCGGCAAGCCACCCCAGCCGAACGTGTCTTTTTTTCATTGCCCAAACCGGACGTGGCCTATAGCGAAGATCGCACGGTGGGATCGATCTTTTTGAGAGGCCGGTACCTGCACATCGTCCTGCAGGATCATTCGGCCTTTATCCAGGCGGACACGGGAGGCGGAGAGCTGAAAGACCTGCGCGATTCAAAAGGCATGAAGCTTTGGGTCGCGGCTCCTGCGCAGGCCGCCATGGTGCCGGATCTGGAAGAGCCTCGATGGGCGCCCTTCGAAACCGTGCATCTGTCGCTGAATGTCAAAGATGTATTGGCGCAACGCACGGTGCCTTCGCCGGTTCGCGCAAGTCACGCAGGAATCGAGTTGCCGGCTGCGCCGCTTCAGAAGGCCGGATCGCCGGCAGTGCCGTCCGACGAATTACAACTGCAAATCCGAGAGCTGACCAGCTCCAATCTGGATCTCCGCAACCGCCTCGACGATCAAAAGAAGAAAATGGAAGAGCTGAACAGCCAAATGGAACGGCTGCGCTTCGAACTCGATCAGTCGAAATCCAAGAAGCAGCCGCCCCGCAAACTTCCGTCACCGTAATCGCACTCGACTCGTTCGGCTTTGGCCTACGGCATGGCGGCCGGAACAGGGGATGACAGCCCCAACGCGACGGCACTCTTCGCGACTTCACCGGCGGGCAAGGGAAAGAACCCCGCTTTTGCCACGGCTTCCTGACCTTCTTGCGTCATGATAAAGGTCAGAAACTCCTGTGCCGCGGCAGGGATGGGCGCGTTCGGCGCCTTATCGACGTAGAGATGCAAGACCCGTCGCAAGGGGTAGCTCTGATCCGCCACCGTCGCAGCCGAAGGAATCACATACGGCGTGCCCGCAGCCTCCGCGAGGGGAATGACCCGGACGGTGGAGGATTGAAGCCCCAGTCCGCTATAGCCGATGCCGACTTGATCCCGGCCCAAGTTGAGAATCACGGATGCGGCGCCAGGCTCTTCATGCAACCCCGGCATGAACTCGCCGCCCGCAAGACAATGGTCCTGAAAAAACGCGCGCGTGCCGGATTTACGATCCCGCCCATACAGCTGAATCGCGGCTTTCTCCCATCCATCGGTGAGCCCCAGTTGCCCCCATTGCGTGATCGCCGCTTTCTGCCCTCGATTTCTGGTCGTCGAAAACATGGCATCGACCTGATCGAGGGTCAGGCCAGCAACCGGATTGTCCTTATGGACATACAAGGCAACCGCATCGACGGCCACCGGAACCGCCGTTGGCTCGTAGCCATGCTGCGCGACAAACTCTTTAACTTCCGCATCGAATAGCTCTCGCGACGTCGCGATCATCTTAAAATTGACGGCCCGGTCTTCCTGCCACATCACCTTGCCGGTTTTGCTCAGCGGCGGCTGAAGAAATTCGGCCACGGCTTTGGTCGAACCGCCGCCTTTCACGTCGATCGCCACTTTCGGCTGCCGGCGCTGAAACTCCATCGTCAACCGGCTCATCAGGGGATACATGGTTTCGGAACCCTGTATCTTGAAGGTCCCGGCAATGTGAGTCTGTGGATTGTAATGGGCCAACGCGCTATCGACCGCTGCCGCAGCCATCGGGCCACTGACTTCGGCATAGGAGTGATTCCCGGTGTAGCCGCAGTACAGCGCCGTCATCAAGAGAATCCCCATCGCCCCCGTCCTACGATGTGCTGTCATCCTGCATTCCTCCGTATAGTGAGTTCACTGCACTATCCCCACACGATACTAGTGGAAGACAATTTCCAGACAGTAACCTCAATGTTACAGACCTGTTAACTTTATCGAGGATAACCGTGGCTGAAAAGGCCGCAGAGGAGGGAGGGAGTTAGTACACCTGCATGTACTTCACCAGGCTATCGCCCTTATTCGCATCGCGCTGGAGCACGACCCAGACCGTCTTCGTCACATCGTTCACCTTGATCGCCAACCGGGCTGAAAAGAAATCGCTCGACACATCGTACCCGCTCTGTCCCACTCTCAATTTAGCGCCGATGTCTTTAAAGCTGCTGACTCGATCCAGATCTTCTTTCTTTTTATACGGGCGGCCTTGGATAATTTCTGCCGCCATCGATTGCGTGATGGCCGGATCCAGCGCCTGAATGACTAGCGAGTCGGCGGTATTAATATTTACCAGACCACCGCCTTCCAGAGGAAACAGGGTGGCATACCGCGAGAGCCGGTCGACAATCTCCGGGGTAAACCCTTTAATCAGCCGAAAATCGCCCGGGCCAGATAGCGGCGCATTCGCCGCGCGATAGGGCGGCCGCTGCGATTGATAGTAGAGGCTTTCCGCGCCGGCCGGCTCCTGATTGTCGTCTTGATCCACCCAATCGACCACCGCATCGACCAGGTCGGGGTTGAGTTGGAGTAATTCAAAGAGACGCTTGAACCGATCGATCTTCGCTTTTTTTTGAATGGCGTCGCCCGCAATGGTGGCCAGATCGTTGAGATTGAGCTTGCCGCGCTCATCCTCGATCTGCGCGCTCAGGAAGCCATCGCCGATAGCGTAATTCTTAATCGGCATGGCCCAGAGATCGGTCGGCGAGTCGTACGATTCGCCGGCCTTTTTATCCTTGAGAAAGTCCTGTTGGAGGACCGCGCCAGCTGCCCGCACGGCAGCTCTGGTCAAGGTTTGCGCTTTGAAGTTGTCTCGAAAGGCTGCCGCGTCGCGGTATTCACGCCTGGCTTCGCCGTCGAATTCGAGGATTAGGGCAACCAACAGAGCCAAGATGAGCAAGGCGAGCAGAAGCGCGACACCGCGTTCATCATCCTTTGGCATAACTGACCACTCGGACAGTGGCATCGAGATTGACGGGATTGTCGAACTTTGGGCGCAGTTGCAGATGTTTTACTTGAAGATCATAAGGGGCCTGGTCAATCGCCAGCAGAAGCGCCATCAGATCCGGCAATTGCACGCCATCCAAGCGAAGATCGACGGCGGTTTCTTGGTACCCTTGCGCCAAGGCTTGGACTTGCGGCTGCATACCGGCGATCCGCTCACGCACATGAGCTTGGTTCGCCGCCTCTTCGATGAACGCCAGCAGAGAGAACCCCGCGTCGGCCACCGGCATCCGTTCTTCCGCGCGAGCCAATCGCCCACGCTTGCTTGCATAGTCGGCCCCCAATGCCGCCAGTTCGCTGCCTTCTCGTTGTTTTTTCGCAGCCTGGCGGTCCAATCGCTCCATGGTCGCCAGCAAAGGGTCTACAATCAGCAGAAACAGCAGGCAGGCAACGACGACGATGCCGCCGACCGACAAGATCGTGCGTTCGCGCGGAGCCAGATGCATCCACCGTTCCCGTAGTTGGTGCATCATGGTTGCGCCGCCGTGGCGCTCATCCGAAACACGACTTGATTCGGCGACGCGCCCACCCGGGTTTCACTGACGACGATATCCTTGAAAACCTCTCCAGCCGAATAGGTCTGCTTGATTTTTTCCACGGCCTCAAAGGAAGTCGTCTCGCCTTCAAGCAATACCAGCAGGCCATCGATCGTCAAATCTCGTATCTTGACCGGAACACCCAGCGGCATCTGTTTCATAAAGGCCGCCATCGTGGCCAGCGCATGCTGCTGCGATCCATCGACGACGGCGAGCGCCTTATCGACTGACGCGATGCGAAAACGGGCCTGATCTAATTCTTCACCCGGTCCAGCCCCCGGCTCAAAGAGTTGCGCATAGTGGCTCTGAAGAGCGTCCTTCAATTGCTGCACACGCTGTTCTTTCAGATAGAGATGCGTCAACCCGTCCGCAAGCGCCAAGGCCCCCAGCACCACGGCGCCAGCCAGCGCCAGCCGCTTGTCGCGCGCCGAGGTCTGGGACTGCGGGGCATTCGCGTCCGAGACGGCTTTCAAATCGAGCGCGAGACCAGCCTGCGTCGGCTTGAAGCGCCACTTCGGCTTGATCAGTTTGGGATGAATGGCCAGCCCAAAGGCGATGGAAAATGCGCGCGGGCTGTCGACTCCAAATCCTTGCCGAGGACCGACCGGGTAGAGCCCCAGTTGATGCGCGACATATCCGCCGATCTCTCTGAGTTTTGCGCCGCCGCCTGATACCCAGCAATGGGTGAGCCGCCCGCGCTCGGCGCCCTCATACCCTTGGATAGTGACACGCAGCTCTTTGAGCAACGGTTCCAGCCAGGTATCGATCTGTTGAACATTCAAACTACGCTTACGCCGTTCCGCATCGGCGAAACTACAGGCATGCCGCACCGCCAACGCATGCGTTAGGTGATTGCCGCCCCATAAGATGGTCCGCAAGACTACCGGACGCCCTTCATGCACTAAGCAAATAGTCGTCTTGGACGCGCCCACATCGATGATCGCCAAATCGTGCGGGACCTGGCCGCCTTCCTGTTGAAGAAATTGCGTGACCGAATACAGGGCCATGGCATCGACATTGATCGCCGCCGGCTCAATATCGGCCTGGGCAAGGAAGCTCAGATGTTCGGCCACTTTATCCCGCGGGGCCGCTGTGACGAGCACGTCCGACCCTTTGGTCGTTCGCGCCATCCCTTCGGCAGTAACCCCGGGCGGCAGCACGACGCTGCCGATGGCCAGCTCATCCACTGGCATCGGAATCAGATTTTCCACTTCAAAGGGAACGACTTGCGACAATTTTTCCGCATCTTTGAACGGAAAGGAGAGCGTGCGCACAAACAAATCTTGGCAGGGGATCGCTGTCACCAGCCGATCCGTAGCGTACAGCCCGTTATGCCAGAGAAAACTTCGCAACGATTGCACCCGCCGCGCCGGCTCCAGATCTTCCGGAAGCGAAAACGGCAGGGGCTGGTGCAGGTATTCAATCGTTTCGCGACCGCTCAGCCGGCGGCGAAACCGCACCGCCTTCAGGCCGGTCTGGCCGATATCCAAGCCCACGCATTCGGTGGCGATACTCATGCAGTCTAACGTCCTCGTACAATCTCTGGTTACTCTACAACGCCACCCTGGCCTGTGCCAATGTTCCAATCACTTTGAACGTAAACGGCATCCCGGTTGGCAAGGGAGGAATACCTAACCCCGGAGCCTTGGCCGCAAACCCCACACCGGGAATCACGGTCAATGACAACGCCACCTGGCTCTGTTGGATAGGTTGCTGCATTGTAACCGTTCCCTGTCCAGAAAACGACCCGTCGATCCCGTCACCCTTCAATTCGGTCACCTCGCAGACCTGCTCCCGACAAGCCAGGGCAATCGACAGGCTACTAAAGTCCAGCGCGAGGATTCGACCATGGCCTATCGGAATATGATCCAGAGATAGATCCTTGACCTCCGCCTTCCACGTTCCCTCGCCAAATGACGCGAGTTCGCCGCTCGGGGAATAATCGAGCCGATGCGTGAACTCACCGCCCAAGATGCCACGCGCCACATACGGAGGGATCACCTTTGATAAATCGAGCGTCTGAATCGAGCCTGCGAGTGCGGCAGGGCCGGTCATGGATCTGGCGGCGGCGGTCACCGTCAATTTGATCGTGCCCTGGGTCGCCATGGTTTCGTCGAGCTGCGCCGACAAATCGAGCCCGACCCCACCAGTCAGCAACTGCCAGAGTCCCACTTGAGCCCGCACCAGGCCTAACTGCAGGGGAGGCCAGTCGGCTTTGGTCAACGTCATCTGCCGCCATTCAATCGCCGCCGGAAGCCCAATGGCCCAGTCCGCCGCGCGCACGTCCATTCCGGTAGCCCGGTGCAATTCTCCAATGACTCTCGCTTGCAACGCCCCATAGGGAAACGTGAGGACGATTGAGAGGAACAGCAGTCCGCCTCCAAAGGCCATCCACAACAGCGGGGCTTTCCACGCCAGCCAATTCTTTCCGAACCACACCATTAGGAGGCTCCCACCGTCACCCATTCGCGAATGGTATAGGGTTCGGTATCAGGATCTTGAAACGTGATTTCCACCAACAGTGCGGTCGGCAACGATCCCGTTGTGCTCCATTCGTCCACCCATACCTGGCTTTGCCGGCTATAGTAGCGCACGTTGAAGCCTTTCACTTTTGTCGCTAGATCGACCTGATCGACCGAGTCGTCGGTGAGCCCGTAGAGATTGCGCCGAACGAACCGGATCAAGCGATCTCCTTCGCGCGTGTAAATGACGCGCAAGACTTCGCTCTCGCGCGCGGCTTGCCGGCCAAATCCATCGTTCCTCGTCACGAAGGCCAGGGTGTCGGCCGATTGGCCGTCTTGCGTTCCGTTCAACCCGACCCAGGGGAACGTCGCTTCCTTAACGCCGATTGCAAGTTCCTCGGCCATCAACCGCAACACGCGCCGAATCGTCTGCTCCCGAGAGGCCGCCGCTCGACCGGCCTCCACGACCTTCGTGGTCGTTAATAAGGACCCGAACACCATCGCGCCCAACGTCGCCAGCAGCGCCATTGCCAGCAACGCTTCGACCAGCGTGAATCCGCCTTCGTTTCTAGGCGCCGCGAGCGCGCTGCTGGAGGATGGTTTCAGCATTCTCCTAAAATGCGAGGCCGGCAATGACATACGTACTCACTTCCAACGTTTCCTCCTGCTGGCCGCGCGGCCAAGCAATCTGGATCCTGACTTCACGAATGAGTTCCAACGGTGTCGGCATGATGCTGCGTTTCCACCGATACCCGGGCGCACGATTGGTCTCCGTCACCGACGAGAGCACCCCGGGTGCCGGCATTTGAAACTCCCCCGCCGATTCTCCAATCGGAAACGAACCCGAGAGCTCTGTCTCTAAAAGTTTCTCTTGCGCCAACAGGGTGGCTGTTGTCAGCTCCATGGAACGGGATTGCAGTTCCAAATCAAAATTCCTCAGGCCCAGCAGCACGGGGAGGGCAATCGCCAGAATCGCCACCGCCAGCAGCACCTCCAGCAACGTAAATCCACGCTCGTCTTGAGATTGATTGGGCCGCATGGCAGGCGATGAGCCTTAGGGTTTGAGCAAGCCTGTCTGGCTCCCGGCAGCCACCGTTGCCGCCGGAATGAGCAGGGGCTTTACCCGATCAGGAATAGATGCCAGCCGCTGGAACTCCACGCGCTGATCGCTCGCGCGGATGGCTCCGGTGGCAGGCTCGACGATAATGGCCAGTAGGTTGTTGCTGGTATCGGCCAAATACAGAATCGCTTCATCGATCCGGCCGTTGGGGTAGAGCATCAGATCGAGGTGGCCGGCTGTTCGTTTAATAGAGCCAGAAGATGCCTCGGCCAGCCGGATGGTCTCCGGAAAGATGCGCGGCGACGCCCAAGCAGCATCCGGTAAAGATTTCTCCTCTTTCTCTTCCATCGTCACTGCCCAGTATCGGTTTTGATCGAGGTCCAGATAGAGCTTGACCGGTTTTTGCGTGCTCATCGCGATGCCTTGGAGGGTCCGCAGCGCTCCGATGAACTTTCGGCCAGTCGCGGCCAAATCGTCGTTCAAATCGATGCGCGGAATAACGATCCCCAACATCGCGACCAGCAGAAACAGGACGACAATCATCTCCAGCAGCGTAAAACCGTCCTCATTCCTGGCGCGGGACGAGCTCAGCCGACTCAGAAGAGAAATAGATCCAGGCATTTCCCGCAAGTTGTTCAAAATGACCGTCCAGCAAGACCGCAGCGAGTGAAGAGCTGAGGTGTACCCTTGGGGTACGTTGAGACTCTGAACGATGTGAGACCGCCGCTGGCGGGCATTTTCAACAACTTGCTAATCCTTTTCCAGATTCCAATTCGCAATATCGGCATTCACCCCTTCTCCGCCGACCTCGCCGTCAGTGCCGAGAGACATGATTTCATAGTCGGCTTTAATCTGCCCATATTGCCCCTGCTGGATCGGTGCCGGGCTCTGATACTTATAGAGATTTCCCCAGGGATCTTCAGGCAGCTTGTCGATATATCCGCCGATCTTCCACTTCTTCGGAATCACGCCAACCGACGGCTTTTGGACCAGCGCTTTGAGCCCCTGTTCACTTGACGGATAGACGCCATTGTCGAGCTTATACAGCTGGAGCGCCCCTTCGATATTTCTGATCTGCACCTTCGCGGCAGTCCGTTTGGCGTCGTCGGTACGGCCCATGATCCGCGGGACGACGAGCGCTGCGAGAATGGCAAGGATCGCCACCACCACCATGATTTCGATAAAGGTGAACCCGCGCTCGCCCGCTCGAGCGCGGGGCACGGGGCAAGAAGCGAGGAATCTTCTCGCGCAGGCAGTCCTAAAACATTTCACACTAATCGACCGTCTCATTACTCACCCCTTTCAATCAGCACGTCGCCTCACCGCACCATTTGACCCATTTCAAAGATCGGCAGCAAGATGGCCACCACGATAAAGAAGACGATCACGCCCATCAATAAGATCATGATCGGTTCCAAGAGCGATGTAAATCGAGTGATGACCCGCTCTACCTCCCCGTCGTAGATCTGGCCGATGCGCCGCAGCATTTCTTCCATTTCACCGCTGCGTTCTCCGACGGCGATCATATGCGTGACAAGCGAGGGGAACTGTCCGCTCCGCTTGAGTGGGTCCGCAATGGTTTCGCCTTCACGGATATTCTGCCTGGCGCCTTCAACCGCTTCCTCCAAGATCCGGTTATTCATGACGCGCTTCGAAACATCCAAGGCATCCAGCAACTGCACCCCGCTCGACAACATCGTCGCCAGCGTGCCGGTCAGCCGCGAGATGGATACCATGCGCGCCACGTCGCCGATCAGGGGAATGCGGAGAATCAATCGATCTGCAATGGTGCGTCCTGCCTCGGTCTGGATGAATCGGCGAACCAGCAGCCCCCCGCCAATCACGATGAGCAGCAAAAACGGCCAGTAGGTGGAACAGAACCGGCTGATCGTCATGAGCACCACGGTCGGAAAGGGGAGTGCCGCTTTCATGCTGGCAAAGACCGCCGTAATTTTCGGCACCACAAAGGTCATTAAAAAAAACAGCACGCTTACGCCGACAACCAGCATCAGGGCGGGATAAAGAATGGCGTTCGTGACCTTGTTTTTGAGCGCCTGTTGTTTTTCGAGAAATTCGGCCAGGCGAAAGAGAATCTGATCCAGGGCGCCGCTCGTTTCACCCGCCCGCACCATGTACACATAGATCGGAGAAAAATCCTTGCCATAGGATTCCAGCACCGCGCTGAGCGCTTTCCCCGCCCGCACTTGCTCACGCACATCGGCGAGCAAGGCCTTTGCCGGTTTTTTCTCAGACTGGTCGATCAAGATCCCCAGCGCTTCGATCAACGGAAGTCCCGCGACCAACAGTGTGGCAAATTGACGAGTCAACATGGCCAAATCTTGGGCCGACAACACCTGAGATCGTCCAAGCGAAGCCGGTGCGGCAATGCGGTCGCGCGCCGCCCCACGACCGATAGCTTGCCCTTGCTCAACCACGTCGGTCGGAAACACTCCATCCTTGCGGAGCTTCGCCCGAGCGACCTTCACGCTTTCGGCATCGACGATCCCGGTCGCGGATCCTCCGTCGTTCTTGTACCCGCGATATTGATAGACCGGCATGACTAAATCTCGATTTCCTGCTGCGTAATCCGCATCACTTCTTCCGTCGTTGTCACGCCTTGCGCCACCTTCATCGCGCCTTCCTGCTTCAATGTGACCATCCCTTTGGCGATCGCCGCCTGTTTGATCGCCGACGAGTCGGCTTTGGTGCCGATGAGTCGGCGCACCTCGTCATCAAGCAGGAGTAATTCGTAGATGCCCGTTCGGCCGCGATATCCGGTTTGCGAGCAGCTCGGACAGCCGGCGCCACGATAAAAGGTAAAGGCTTTCTTGCCATCCAAGCCAAGGCGGCCAAGTTCATCGGCGGTGGGCGTATAGGGTTTTTTGCAATCGGGACAGATTTGCCGCAGTAGTCGCTGCGCAAGCACCGCCATCACCGAGGAGGCTACGAGAAACGGTTCAATCCCCATGTCGATCAGTCGTGTGGCCGCGCTGGCCGCGTCGTTGGTGTGCAGCGTGGAGAAGACGAGATGGCCGGTGAGCGACGCATGAATGGCAATTTCTGCTGTCTCGCGATCGCGGATTTCTCCGATCATGATGACGTCGGGATCCTGGCGCAGGATCGACCGCAGTCCGGCGGCAAAGGTGAGATTGATCTTAGGATTGACTTGCATCTGGCCGATCCCGAGCAACTGATATTCGACCGGGTCTTCGACGGTAATGATGTTCTTGTCGGGCGCGTTGATCTGGCTGAGCGCGGCATAGAGCGTGGTGGTTTTGCCGCTTCCGGTCGGACCCGTCACGAGAATAATGCCGTGAGCTAACTGAATGAGCTGCTGGATGGAAGACAGTCGGTCAGCCGAGAATCCCATCTCCGTCAAGTTCAGGAGACGGTTCTCTTTTTCGAGCAGACGAAGGACGACTCGTTCGCCGTGCGAGGTGGGGAGCACCGACACGCGCAAATCGACATCTTTTCCCGCCGTCCGGATGGCAAACCGGCCGTCTTGCGGCAGACGTTTTTCCGCGATATTCAGCCCGGCCATAATTTTCAGGCGGGCGATGATGCTGGACTGCAATCGCTTCGGCGGGGTCAGTACCGGATAGAGTACGCCGTCGATCCGGTACCGGACCACGAGGCCACGTTCAAAGGACTCAAAGTGGATGTCGCTGGCTCGCTGCCGGACGGCTTGAAACAGCACCGAGTTGACCAGGCGAATGATCGGAGCTTCGTCGGTCGCATCAAGCAGATCTTGCGGTTCATCCAACTCATGGGCCAGTTGATCCAGATTCTCGGCCGCCGCCATATCCTCCATGACCTGTTCAGCCCCAGCGGGACTGGCCGCTTCGTCATAGACACGGTTCAAGCAGGCCAAGAGAGCGAGTCCCGTCGTCAGCACCGGCCGGATCGGTTTCCCCAACAACAGACGCAGATCATCCAACGCCACGGTCTCAAGCGGGTCGGTCGTCGCGACGACGACGGTACCGTCTTCATAGCGCAAGGGTAAAACCCGATAGCGTCTGGCGAAGCCGATGGGCACTTGCTTAATCAGCTCATGATCGACATGGGAAATATCCAAATGCGGCAGCCATGCCAGCTCGAATTGCTGAGCCAAGGCCTCCAATAATTCTTCCTCGCGAAGCGCACGCAAATGGAGGAGGGCTTCGCCAAGACGGCCGCCTTTCTCACGCTGATAGGCCAGCGCCTCATCGAGTTTGGAATCCAGGAGATTGAACTTTTCTCCGAGAATCCGACCAAGAAGCGGCCTGCCGAAGATCACTTGCTGTTCAGAATCGCTCACTGCGCGCTCCGGACCTCATCTCACCATTCGTCATTTATAGGGAGACCACTTAGACTAACCGGCTTGAAGGATAATTCCAAGTTTCTTTGTATAACCATAAGTAAAGCAAGGATGTCTGCAATGCACGACCAGGGATCACACCTGCGGAAAACCCTGTGAACGCACGATTGATAACTGCTGTTCTGGGAAGACGTAATGAGCCTGGAATATGCCGGAAAGAATGCGAAAAAACTTATCGCAGCTCAAAGGTCATGGTGGTCTTCTGATTATTGCGGACCATGTCCACTTTCACGGTTCGTTCGTTTTTCAACTGCTGGAACAGACTGAGCATCGTGGAAGGATCGCGCACATCCACGCCGTTGACCCGCTGAAGCACATCTCCAGATTGGATGCCGATCTTCTCATAGAAACTGGCTGGAGCGATGTAGTCCATGCGATATCCGTTGGGAGCGCCATTAACCATGAACGGCACGGCACGGGCTTGAGTCAACAGCTTCGGCAAGTCGGCCATTGCCGCTTCAACCTCCCGTCGATCAACGACTTTTGTAAGGGGAAGCCCGGGAGCGGCTAACGCAGGAGCGCCGGCCGTCGTCATCGGGGTCGGCGGCTTGTCGACTGGAGACAGCTCCAGAAGCTCTTCCTGATCACCACTCCGAATGAGCAAGCCATCCCGGCGGATAGCGCTGACCTCCCCCAGGTCCGGTATTTGATCGTGCAACCGATAGAGCACCTGCCGCTTCGTCGCCAATTCCTCGACAATCGCAAACACTCCGCGTTCGCTTCCCAGGACGACGCCTAAGAGTCGAAGCTTGTTCGCCACACCCAAAGCCGCCCGCACCGGTGTTTGTGAAATAGTCCCCGGCGCACCGCTTATTCCACGCGGGGCAGCAGGTAGGAGAAAGAGGCCGCTCGACTGAATTTGATCTACCCATTGCTGCGGCACCAATGCCACCGGAGCCGCCGCTTGAGTGGTTTGAGAAGCCGCACCCTTCGCCGGCGGAAGGGCTAACGCCGCAGCCACAAACGCATTGACCCCATGCGCAATGAGCAATGCGCCCACCGCGATATACGCGCCAATGGTCAGCCGTCGAACAGGTTGATCGCCGAGGATATCCATGCCGGTCTGTGTCTTTCTGACAAATGAACGTCAGTCCATACTACGCATCGAGAGATCCACAGGCAATACTTTTGTCAAGTTGCTTAGCCAAGGTCAGCTGAACGGCTATCACGAATTTGCTAAATCTTAATCTATTGATACAGTAGATGTGTTTATATGGCCATCATGGTCTGGGGCTTGCTGACTCCAGGCTAATTTACGAGCAATCTGTTGTCGGTTAAAGGAGTTGTGTCAGCATGCCTGAGTCACATGATCCTCAATCGTCTCTCAACGACCTTGCTGCAGAAGCCTATGAACGAGGTATCGCCTTACGAAAAGCTGGTCTCTTCAAGCAATCGATCGAGCAATTCGAAAAGGCCATAGGCGATCCCGCTCTCGCCTTGAAAGCCTACGCGCAGATCGGACTCTCGCAAAAATCCTGCGACCGATACGAAGACGCGGTCACGGCCTTTCGTAATGCCCTCAAGTCACCCGGTGCATCGACAAAAGACATCGTGCAGATCCTCTATGTGCTCGGACGCACGCTCGAATCGCTCAGCCGCACCGCGGAAGCCCTCGAAGCCTATCGCTGGCTCCGGCGGGAAAACAGTCTGTATCGGGATGTCGGAGAGCGCATCGATACGCTGAGTACGGGACGGAGCCAAGCCGAGCAACGATCTGCACAAAATAACCAGAAAGCGGGAACCAGCCAACACCTCCACGCCTGGCAGAACCTTCTGCGAAACGTAAAGTAATAGGTTCCTTGTTGCCCAATTAGCAGGAATGAGATAAGTATTTTCCTCAAGCAGCATGTAAACAAAGACAGGCTGATCGGCCAGCGAGCCGGAGACGGATATGGATTCTACGGCAGGCACAACATACTCATATATTGGAGATCTGATCGTGAAAAAAGCCCTGATCACCGGCATTACCGGACAAGATGGATCCTATCTCGCCGAATTTCTGCTGGCCAAAGGCTACGAAGTCTACGGCATCATTCGCCGATCCAGCTCGTTCAACACCGGGCGGATCGATCCCATCTATGAAGACCCGCACGTGCCTAACGCCCGGCTCAAACTCGTTTACGGGGATTTAAACGATGCGAGCTCGCTCAATCACATCATCCGCACGATCCAGCCCGATGAAATATACAATCTCGGAGCGCAGAGCCATGTCCGCGTCAGTTTCGACGTTCCAGAATATACTGGGGAAATTACCGGCTTAGGCGCCATTCGTCTTTTAGAAGCCGTTCGAGAATCGGGTCTGACTCCAAAGTTTTACCAGGCCTCTTCGAGCGAAATGTACGGGAAGGTGTTGGAAGTGCCGCAACGAGAAACCACGCCCTTCTATCCGCGCAGTCCATACGGCGCGGCCAAGGTCTATGCATACTGGATTACAGTGAACTACCGGGAGGCCTACAATCTGTTCGCCTGCAACGGCATCCTCTTCAATCATGAGTCGCCCCGTCGAGGCGAAACCTTCGTGACTCGCAAGATCACCCAGGCTGCCGCGCGCATTAAGTTGGGAGTTCAGAAGGACCTCTTTCTAGGCAACCTCGATGCCAAACGCGACTGGGGCTTTGCCGGAGACTATATCGAAGCCATGTGGATGATGCTGCAGGCGGATAAACCGGACGATTATGTCGTGGCGACAGGGGAGACTCACACCGTCAAAGAATTTCTCGAACTTACCTTCGATCGACTCAAGTTGGACTGGAAACAGCACGTGAAGATCGATGCCAAGTACTATCGCCCGACTGAAGTCGATCTGCTCATCGGAGATCCTGCGAAGGCCCAAAAAGAGCTTGGCTGGAAACCCAAGGTCGGATTTCACGAACTCGTCAACATGATGGTCGACGCGGATCTTGCAGCGGAAAAAGAAAAGTTGGATGGAACGAGGAAGAGAGGATAATTGATACGCATGACAGCTTTCTGGACAGAAAAACGCGTCGTTGTCACCGGTGGGGCTGGATTCCTCGGCTCGTTCGTCGTCGAGCAACTGCGCGCCAAGGGATGTAAGGACATTGTCATCCCGCGGAGCATAGACTATGACCTTGTTGAGATGGATGCCGTCAAACAACTCTACAGTGACGCGAAGCCCGACCTTGTCATCCATCTCGCGGCGCGAGTCGGCGGCATCGGAGCCAACCAGGCCAACCCAGGTCGTTTTTTCTATGACAACTTGATGATGGGCACGCAACTCATTGAAGTTGGGCGCCAGGTAGGCCTGAAAAAATTCGTGGCGCTCGGCACCATCTGCGCCTATCCAAAATTCGCGCCGATTCCGTTCAAAGAAGACGACATCTGGAATGGCTACCCGGAAGAAACCAATGCACCGTACGGCTTGGCCAAAAAGATGATGCTCGCCCAGTCGCAGGCCTATCGCCAACAGTATGACTTCAATTCCATCGTTTTGTTTCCGGTCAATCTCTATGGACCACGGGATAATTTCGATCTCAAGACCTCACATGTCATCCCAGCGCTGATCCGGAAATTCGGAGAAGCGAAGGATTTAAAGAAAGACCATGTCGAACTATGGGGCGATGGCTCGCCAAGCCGAGAATTTCTCTACGTTGAAGACGCCGCAGAAGGCATTCTGCTCGCCGCGGAGCAGTACAGCGATAGCCTTCCCGTCAATTTAGGAACAGGGGAGGAAGTCGCCATTCGCAATCTGGCGGAGCTCATCGCCAAAGAAACCGGCTTCGCCGGTCCCATCAAGTGGGACCGCACTAAGCCCAACGGCCAGCCCCGCCGCTGCCTCGACGTCACCCGCGCCAAAGAGCTCTTCGGCTTTCAAGCACGCCATCGCTTGCGTGAGGGACTCAAAAAGACCGTCCAGTGGTATTTCGACAATCGCACCAAGCTGCGTGAGGTGCAGTTCTGAGAGCAACCTTCTCTCCTTCAATATTGTTTCGGCGTCGATTTCGGTAACCACCATCATCAAGTTTCATTTCTGTACGGTCCAACCTGCATCCATACAGATTCCCATTAGCCCGACAGGGCTAACTCATTGACCATGCAGAGGTGAGTACTGAACCTTTATGGTCTAAGTTTTGCTCCGACAACCATGATTGTTGAGACGAGCGACCTTAATAGAGCGATCGCGAACTAGTTAGGTTATTGGGCACAAGACGCAAGAGCCGAGAAAGTGCCCCTGACGGAAAAACCAACCATCAAGAAAGTCGTATTCCAAGCAACACGCTACCTTCCATGGAACACGAATGATTAGCTGAAGATCACTTCCTTGTTGCCCATTAGATCTAAATCAGATAAGTAGTTCCTCGTGATGCAATCGATTAGTCACATAAACCTCAACATGAGCAGAACCGGAATAAACCAGACCATATGATACAACGCATAGATCTCATCGCCGGAGCGCGACCCAACTTCATGAAAATTGCGCCGATCATCGACGCACTGAATGCCGCGGAGAAACGGGGAGGCGGCCTCCGGTTTCGCCTGATCCATACCGGTCAGCATTATGATCGCGCCATGTCCGGCAGCTTCTTCGAGGAGCTCGGCATCCCGGCCCCAGATATCAATCTTGAAGTTGGCTCCGGCACACAGGCAGAGCAGACCGCGGCCATTATGGTGAATTACGAAAAGGTGTTGTTAAAAGAAAAGAGTGCGGCCTGTCTGGTCGTAGGAGATGTTACCTCAACCATGGCCTGTTCCATTGTTGCCCGCAAATTAGGAATACCCGTTGCTCATGTGGAAGGCGGCATCCGTTCAGGCGACTGGACGATGCCCGAGGAAATCAACCGTGTCGTCACCGACTCCATCACCAACTGGTTCTTCACCACCAGCGAGACGGCAAACGAGAATCTGCGCCGCGCCGGTGTCACAGACGACCGTATCTTCTTCGTCGGCAACACCATGATCGATACTTTGCTCAAACAGCTCCCGCGCTTGCGTCCACCGGACTGTTGGAGCCAGCTGAATCTGGAATCAGGGAAGTATTTTGTCCTTACCCTGCATCGCCCGGCGAATGTGGATGGAGAGCAGCAACTGCTGGGACTCCTGCAAGCCATTGCCGCCAATACAGATGGCCTGCCAGTCGTGTTTCCGGTCCATCCGAGAACCGCCAAGAATCTGCGTGAATCTGGGAACGCACTCCCTTCAATGCACTATGTCGATCCGTTGGGCTATCTGGAATTCAACTACCTCGTGAAACATGCCAAGGGGGTGATTACGGATTCAGGCGGCATCACTGAAGAAACCACCGTGCTCGGCATCCCATGCCTCACCTTGCGTGACAACACCGAACGCCCGGAGACTATCACCATCGGCACGAATGAATTAATCGGCACCGACCCAACCAAACTACCATCGGCACTCGCGCGACTGATGGCAGGGCAGTGGAAGAAGGGCGCGATTCCGCCGAAGTGGGATGGGAAAACGGCAGAGCGAATTGTAGAGCAGCTCGGACAATTGCTGGGAGTGTAAACCGGTATTTCATCAAGTCACAATGCAGGACAAAAAATCACCATGTTCACGTCGCTCCATCTCGAGTTAGCGCTACCTATCGTTCATCACTCTAAAACAAACCACTGAAACGAGACAATCTCACAGACTGCTAAGCAATCTCCCGCCCCCTCCATCAAAATGACCGTGCCTGCAGGGTGGGAATTACAAGCGTGCGATTGATTGAATGGAAAAAGAAAAAACTTCATACTTGTCGGCAATTGTCTTGTCTGGAGGAGGCAATCTACTTGGGATGGCCGCCTCGCTCCTGACGATTATGATTGCAGCTCGATCGTTGTCACAGGAAGAGTTAGGCGCATATTTCTTAGTCATGGCCGTCGTCCAATTTGCGGCATTGCTGGGGGACATCGGACTGAGAAATACAGCGATTAAATCTCTTTCGCTCTTGCCCGTCGAATCTGCCGAATTTATTCAAACGTCACGCTATCTCTTGACTATGACGGTGACTACCTCAGCGATCGCCTGTCTCGCGGCCGGGCTTGCGACACCTTTGCTGGTGTCACTGTGGCCCTACCAAGACTTTCAACAACATGCAGCATTCGTCATGCCAATTGCATTTCTAACGACAGGCCTGCAAATAGTCATGTCACTGCTTGTCGGTGCAAAACAGTTTGTACGACTCTCTGCCTTGAGTGCTGGCATTGAGATACTCCGCGCAATTCTCTCAATCGGCAGCATCCTTATGGGATTAGGCCTTAGCTCTCTGCTCTGGGGAATGATCATTTCTCGGATCGTCGGTATCGGTGTGATCTGGGGAAGGATGCCGATGCTGTTCGCTCCGACATTTCGACATTCCCGCAGCACTGAGCTGCTCAAATTTGGCGGCTGGCTCTATGGTGGCTCACTCATGTCGGCCATCACGGTGCGAGCCTCAGATCTGATACTTACAACCTACATGGGCACGGCGGCACTGGCCGTGTACTCCGCGGCAATGCAGATTCCAGCGATCTTGCAGCGTATTTTTGAGTCAATCCGCCCAGCCGTGCTTGGGTATTTGTCGGCACAGCAATCAGCTGATGAGGCTCAGCAAGTCGCGATCGTGCGCATCACGACAGCTATGTTATCGGTATGTGCCATTGCTCTCATCCTGCTATCAGAGCCGCTCATGACGGTTCTCTATTCTGAGAAATATGCCAGTGGCGTCAGTACAATGCAGGCGCTGAGTGTGTGGATAGCCTTTGCAATCGTCAATTATCTGTTCTCAACTATTCTCATTGGCAATGGAGAATCAAGGAAAGCCTTTCTATTAACGATCCCTCAGTTATTTATGATCGTGACCTGTACAGGTTTACTTGTGCCGCGATATGGGGGACTGGGTGCAGCTATGGCGCTCATTGCGACAGGATTTCTTGGCAACCTGGTCGGTGCCTGGATGCTGGCTGGCAGTGATCAGCACACACGTTACACGTTGCTCATGGTGACTATTCGAGCTGCCGTGCCGCTGCTACTCTTGCTAATAGCTACGTCCTACACCCAAGATTCTTTTCTCCTCCAGGCTGGCTGCTGCGCTATCGCGACCGCCCTATTGTTTGCGACTAACACAATCAGGCTCAGCGACCTGAACGCGATAGCCCCTGCGATCAGTCGAATGATCGGACAAATACGCGCGAATCGTGCTGCGGCGTAAGAGGGAATCAATTGATGAAGTCTCAGTCAATCCTGCTTCAATCAGCATCTCGCCCAAAGGATAGTACATACGTGCAACATCCTGACGCTGAGACGCCACGTGGTGTCATCCGTCCGCGGCGGACTGCAAGCCTATTCATGTTTGGAATTGGCGTGTTTATTCAACTATCCATGCCAATGACAGACCTCTATCAAATCCCCAATGTGCGTGGAATATTTTTCAGCTTCATTGTTGCTGCTTTTATATTTCTGTTTTTGACAGGTGTGTCGATCAGGGTCGGCTCACCGGTGTTATTGTCGTATTTGGCTCTCAGCACTTTTCTCGCTTTGGGGATCCTATATTCGAGAGCCCCCGTGTATGGGGCCACTAAAGCGATTATGACCGTCGCATACTTCTGGGCATTAGGGACGGTCATCTATAACTTAGCCGACGATATCTCATCGGCCAAATCGTTTCTGAATGGTTTGGTCATGGGCGGCGTACTTCTGATTGGCATCACCGCGCTTACCTTCGGCAATCCAATTGACATGATTCGTGGGGCAAATCGTTTCTTTCGGCTTCGCTTTGGCGAGGAAGGCAACCCCATTCTGCTTGCCAGGCATTTGGCTCTGGCAATCACCGTATTTGCGACCTATGTCGCCATTCGTCGCCAATGGATCGATATTCTATGGTGTCTGCCTCTTAGCAGTCTGGCGTTTATGTATCTCATTGCAACTGGATCGAAAGGGCCGCTCGTGGCATTGATCGCCTCATTCATATCTACTCCCATACTCCTGGCTAAAGGCGCTATGGCGCGAATAAGTGTTGCCGTCGTTGTGGGAGGCGTGCTTCTCGCAGGAGCAATCGGAGTTTTTACCATGTTACCGCAAGGGTTTATTCAGGAACGTTTCGTTGAGAAGATTCAAAACCTCTCACTGCGTTTGCCAGCCTATACGGTCGCGATAACCGCGATCGCGGACTCCGACCCCATTGCGTTACTAGTTGGGCACGGAACCGGCGACTTTGGTTATCTCGCCTTAGGTAAAGATGCACGATCATACCCGCATAACGTGTTCCTTGAAGTCACCTATGAAAATGGCTTAGTGGGGTTCGGCCTTCTGACATTCGCCTTCATCTGTCCGCTGCTGGCTCTTATGCGCGCGTTGAAATACCGATTAACGCCTAGTCATCACATGTTGCTGGCAGGACTTACGGCAAGCTACATCGCCTCCATCATTAATGCTCAGTTCAGCGGCGATCTTGGAGCCAACCTGTTTATTGGCATGTTAGGAGCGGCACTCACGAGCATCGCTCGCGCGCAAGGCCAGAATCCCGTCTACTCACAGGCATCCCCGTCGTTCGGCGGTGCTTCAGGTTGAATTATTTGCAGCGTGATACGGGTCAACTGTGCAAACGACGATAGGAATATTTAATGGCAACCGGCAAAGTTATATTTGGAATAATAATAAGCGCCATGCCCATCGGGTGCCTACGCCGCGTTCTGTATCGCGCGTGCTTCGGCTATCGCATTGCACAAGGAGCCAAGATTGGGTTTATGAGTGTGATCGCAGTGGATAGCGCAGATATTGGAACGGCCAGTATTGGGATGTTTAATCACTTCATTGGGCCGTTCCACCTCAAAATTGGCACGGGTGTTTCCATTGGGAAGCATAATGAGATCTCCTGTGGAGCCTGGGTTACTGAGAAACGATTTGCTGGCAAGGGGTACGCCCGTATCTGCGCAATTGGCGACGGTTGCCATATCACGTCATCCCACCTCATTGATGCGACCGGAGGGTTTACTCTGGGAGAGCACTCCTGGGTGGCAGGTTCCCATAGCCAATTTTGGACACACGGCATAGGGGTCACGGAGCGACATATTGCAATCGGATCGAATTGCTATATCGGATCGGCAGCGCGGTTCGCACCTGGATCTTCCATCGGCATGGATAACATCGTTGGGCTAGGGAGTGTCGTAGTCGGAAGCCACAATGTGGAAGGGGCACTCATTGCGGGTGTTCCTGCAAAGGTCCTCGATGCCAATTACAAATGGCGCACGCGCAACGTCTCATCGACAGAGACACGGGCCACGAATACAGAAAGTGCGTCTGTATAGTTAGGGGATGAAAGGTCTGATAATTCGTGGAAGCAATAAATAGGTGTCGCCGATGAAATCTGAAATCCTTTTCTTCGTACCGGAATGGCCGGCATTGGACAGTCCGATCTTGCATGCCCAAGTCCTTTCCGTTGCGTCATTTTTGAATCGTGAAGGGTTCTCCTGCCGCTTTGCCGGCGCAGAGACTTCAATCGCTCGAGCGCAGGAAGCCACAGCTATGATCGCTGCGCAGTACGGGGTGCCGGCCGATGTTGCGCCGGTCCTTTCACCGCATGCAGGTGCATGGGGTATCTGGAAAGCCTGTAGAAGTGTTTGTCAGAATGTACGCTCGACGGGTTCCCATGCTGCGATCACGCATATTTATTCACGCTCATTTACTGGCTCAATGTGGGCCAGAAAACTGGGGCGCCACCTGAATGCCATATCAATTTTCGATATTCGAGGCATCGTTGGCCTCGAGAACCAATTAGAAAAAGGTTCAAGTCTGCAATCGAAAGTTATTTCCTATCTGGAGTTGCACGAAAGCCGCCAAGCTGATCGTCTTGCTACAGTATCCAACAATCTCGGAGCCTATCTGAACCAACAAACAGGTCGACGAGATGTTGTCGTCATTCCCTCCTGTGTCGACGAAAATCGATTTCATTTTGATGCATCCGCTCGCAACGAGATTCGATCTACTCTTGGTCTCAATGAGACCAGCATTCTCCTCTGCTACTCCGGCGGCACCAGTGCTTGGCAACGGCTCGGGGATATTGTGTCGCTTCTCAAGCGAATTTGCTTGGCAGATACTCGATGCAAGGCGCTATTTTTGACTACCGGTCAAGGAGAAGTGTCGCGGCGACTTAAAGACGAGCAGTTCCCCGCAGATCAAACCATTGTGCTTGGAGCGGCCCACAATGAAGTGCATCGATATCTTTCAGCAGCAGACGTTGGACTCATCATGCGCCACGATACCATGGTAAATAATGTCGCAAGTCCTGTGAAAGTAGGGGAATACCTTGTATGCGGACTTCCGGTAATTCTCTCGCGGGGTATTGGCGATTACAGCACCATGCTGCCGGCCGCAGGCGTCGGGATGCTGCTTGATGAGTCGGCTGATATGTGCGATCAAATACTTCAATTCATACGTCGAGACAATTTCTCTGCACTGCGAGACAAAGCCATCCATTTTGCAAACAGCAAGCTTACGATGTCGTCCAATCTGAACCAGTACCACTCGCTGTACGCCAACGATAACCGGATAGACGAGTGAGATGTTGAACCCGACCAGTTTTCATCGACTTGCGCATTCACTGCATCGTAGGCATGTGCCATTTCTTCCACGTGTAATTGATTATGTAGTCCGTGCTCTCTTTGCCTGCTGGTTGCCGCATACAACCACCATTGGCCACGGAGTTGTGCTGGGATATGGCGGACTCAGCATTGTTATCCATGGGGATGCTCGCATCGGCAATGATGTCCATATCGATCAATGCGTGACGATTGGCGGGAACGCCACGCAGTTAGGCGTTCCGACTATCGGAGATAGGGTATACATAGGCGCTGGCGCAAAGATCCTCGGGCCGATTGTGATTGGAAACGATTCGGTCATTGGGGCCAATGCTGTTGTGGTAACGGATATCCCTGCGAACTGTCTCGCTGTCGGGGTTCCTGCGCGTGTCATCCGAAAAGGTATTGACCCAGCCGCATTGCTCTATCACCTATCATCGGCAAAGCAAGGGCCACTATGAACCTTTTGCTCATCGGTGGATTGCCGCCACCAGTAGGCGGCACGACGGTCTTATTTAAACAACTGGTCGACGACTTACGGACAAGCGATGACATCTGCATTCGCGTCATTGACGTCTCACGGCCAACTATTGCCGGATTTCATAATGTCCTCCATGCCCTCCGTTGTCTGGCGCTCTTGCTCCGGCATCTGCCATGGGCCTCAGTCCTGACTTTTCATACATCTCTCAACGGGGCCATTACGTTCGGGCCCGTGGTGCATATCGTTTCGCGTCTATTTCGCCGCAAGTGGATCTTCAGGGGATTCGGCGGCGACATCGAGACATGGCATCGCAGTTCCGTGGGCTTAAGAAAGCGCTTGTTTGACCTAACCGTGTTGCGAGCTGATGTGCTACTGCTGGAGCGCAAAGCCTCTGTTGAGTATTTTGAGACTCAGTCTGCAACCTCTGTTAAGTGGTATCCTAATAGTCGGCGCTGCCACTTGGATGCGCCCTTTACGACGGCTCACAGAAACACTCGACGGCGTTTTGTCTTTGTTGGGCATGTCAAGCCTGCTAAAGGGATTGGAGAAATCATTGCCGCGGCGAGGGTGCTATGCGAAACCGGCCTCACCGTAGATGTGTATGGGCCTTTGCAGGATGATGTTTCAAATGCATGGTTTGCTGAATCTCCGGTAACATACCGTGGCCTTCTTGCTAAGGAAGAGGTTATCAGCACTATGGCTAAGTATGCTGCCTTAGTGCTTCCGACGTACTGGGAAGGCGAAGGTCATCCGGGCGTCATACTCGAAGCCTATTGCGCGGGCATTCCCGTTATTTCGACGAACTGGGGTGGGATTCCTGAGATTGTCACAGAGGAGACCGGTATTCTCGTCGAGCCCCGCGATGTTGCGGGACTAGCCAACGCAATGCGGAACTTGATTGATTCCGATCAACTCCTTGCAAGATTAAGCCGTGGCGCACGATCCAAAGCGGCTGAATTTGACGCAGGTCGATGGACCCAATATTTTGTGAACTTGTGCCATGAACTGACGACCACCTAAAGGAGCGGCCTGTGTGCGGGATTGCAGGAACAGTCGGATATGAGCCTATGCTCTTAAGAGAAATGTTGAGCCGTCTGCAGCATCGCGGCCCAGACAACTCGGGGTCGGCCACAATCCCCGGAACGCAGTGCTCGCTCGGACACACGCGTCTGAGCATCATCGATCTTGACCCGCGCAGTCATCAGCCGTTTGTGTCGCCCTGTGGGCGATATATCATGGTCTTCAACGGAGAAATTTATAACTTCCAAACCCTACGGCACATTCTAGAGCAGCAAGGCCTTCGCTTTCAGACGACTTCGGATACGGAGGTCTTGCTCCACTGGCTTATCGAGCGAGGAGTCGGCGGCCTTTCTGATCTCGATGGCATGTATGCATTCGGATTCGCCGACATCGCTGCCCATACACTACTGCTCGCACGCGACGCCATCGGGGAGAAACCGCTCTATTATAGCGAGACACTGGCCAGCGGCAGGCCGCACTTTGCCTTTGCCTCTGAAATAAAAGCCCTCCGAAGGCTTCCATACATCGATCGATCGCTCAACCGCACGGCACTCCTCGATTTCATGCGATTTCTATATACCGCACCACCGCATACCCTGTATCGCGGCATTCAGGAACTGCCGCCAGGCCATTGGATGCAGGTCAATCTGGTCACAGGACGAACGCAACCGCCGCAGGCATTCTATTCCCTTGAGGCCAACCTCTCCTACGATGAGACTGCGACTCCGGAGAGTGCCGCCAAGGATTTTCGCATGCTGTTCGAGGACAGTGTCGGCTTGCGGCTAGTCAGCGATGCGGAGATTGGCATCTTCCTCAGCGCCGGCATCGATTCAAACGCTATTCTGGCCGCTGCCCAGAGTTCTAGCCGATTGAAAGGCCTCCATACCTACACTCTGCAATATGCCTCCGGATACGATGAGAGCGCACAGGCCCGGGCTATTGCCACGGCCAACGGACTGTCCAATGAAACCATCTTGTTCGACAAACTCGAATTCCATGCGGCAGTGAGCCGCATGGTTGATATCTTCGATCAGCCGTTCGGGAATGCTACGGCTCTCGTCTCGGACCGCATTGCCCAGCAAGCATCGCATACCTGCAAAGTCTGTCTGGTTGGGGATGGGGGGGATGAGCTGGCCATTGGATATCCACGCTATCGAGCCATCGGTCACTTCCAGACACTATCGGCCCTGCCGCGTCCACTGACCAGCCTACTGCAAAACCTCTCTTGCTGGATTCCAGAAAAAGGGCGCTATGCGATTCCCATTCGGCGTGCCAAACAGTTTCTGGGCACGATCGGGCAACCCCTCGCTGAAAGCTTTCTCGATTGGTCAACCTATCTCAACACACCCACGCTCGCATGGGCAACCGGCACGACAGAATGCCGCACGGCATTTTATACAGAATTAGTCGAGATCTTCCTACGACAGCAGCAGGATCCGATCCGTGCGGCTGCCATCGTCGATCTTAAATCCTTTGTCCCTTACAATCTTCTGCAAAGCGCAGACAGAACCAGCATGGCACACTCGATTGAACTGCGAAGCCCGTTTCTCTCGCCACACTTGATTCGCGGAATTGCCGGGCTCCCTTCGCATGTCAAGATGAGCCGCCAAACTAAGCCGCTCATTACCACCGCCTTTGCCAACCAGTTGCCGGCGAGTATCCTGAATCAACCCAAGCGGCCATTTAATCCTCCAATAGGAACTTTACTACGTGCCAACCTTAATGAACTCGACCGCTATGTAACCGCGCCGTCGGCCCGAATTAGAACGGTGCTTGATCCGGCATTCGTGCGCCGCGAGATGGACGATTTCGCAACACAACGGCGTGACAATTCGACATTTTTGTGGGGTATGGCCACGCTGGAGCACTGGCTTCAGCGGGAGGACTAATGTACAAAACCGTTGCCATCATGGCGGTTAGTTATATCATCTGGCTGAGCTGCCTCAGCCCTGCGGGAGCCGACACGCTCTCCGTGGAGACCTTCAATTATCCGCCCAATTACGCGCTCAGTACAGACCCCGACGACATTCGCCAACTGACGGACGGCAGGCTCGCCCCCTTTCCCATCTGGACCAGTAAACAGACCGTCGGTTGGGCGGCCCTCACGCCAATCGCCATCCGACTACGTGTCGTCAAGGTTGGGGCGAATCCAGGGGTGCAAGCCGGCACAATTCGCGTACATTCCGCGAAAGGTTTAAGTGCAGGGGTAGACATCCCGAAGCACATCGATATCTATACACAAATCCCCAACGGGCATTTTCAACTTGTCGGCTCCGCTGATCCGAATTCGGACGCACTGGCCGATAAGCAAGCGCATTGGCTCGCCATTCCAGTCAGCGCTGCAACGGATACACTTGTGGTCGTTCTGCATGCCGCCGGCGACTACCTGTTTCTCGATGAACTTGAGTGGCGCCCTGCTGGAACCGGGCAGGTTCCGACGGTTGCGTCGCTACCCAATATCAGCGCCATTTTAACCGACAGCACGCGCCGCACCCGTGACACACTCATTCGAGCCATCGAAACGGAGATCGGGCGTGCCACGATTCCTCTGGAGGCAAGCGCCATGCATGTCTGGCTTGAGGATCCTTGGGGAACAATTGAGCCCAAACGCGCGCGCGAACGAGTCGGCGCGGCGCTGCCTGCCTTGCGTATCCAGGGATATGCGGGTGAACACGAGAGCCTCTGTCTGGGGGTGGTGGCAGGAAGGGAAGCGAGCGGTTCAGGCCTGTGGCCCACCGTGACAGGCATCCCTTCTGAAGCGATTCGTCTGTTCGAGGTTCGCCCAGTAATGGCGGCAAGCGGGCAGCGCGTATACGACCCGCTTCTTCCTCTAAATAGCACCGCTCGTATCGCCTTGCATCCCGGCGAGCCGGTCTATCTTTGGTTGGATATCAATTTAGCTACGCTCGGGCCAGGGATACATCGCTGGACTCTTCGCTTGGAGGGAGCCAGCCAAACACTCTTGATTGATGGCACAGCAACGGTCATGGAATACGATCGCGCCAATCTCAAGCCGCTCAACGCAGTCAATTGGGCCTATCTTTCAGATCTGCCGATTCTGCGTCAGCGAGACGCAGCGACTCGTGATCTTGCCGCCCACGGCATCAATACGTTTGTCGCGCACCCAAGCGATATCCCAGGGCTGCCCCTTGATGGTCGATGGGATACGGCGCAAGAAGCTCGACTCGCACATACCATCGCCATGGCCAAGCAAAGCGGCACACTGTTGCTGTATCTCGGCTGGGCGGCCAACAAGAATCCGGTCGGATATTCATCGACGCATCCTGCAATCGATCCAGCTGCCAGCGCTCGATTACTGGCATGGGTTGAGACTCTCGACACGTATCTGACAAGGCAAGGGCTCTCTCGCAAGCAATGGGCTTTATACCCGGTCGATGAACCGAACCTACCCGGCCTACGCCTGCTGCGCGTGATCGCTGACGCGGTCAAACGCCGGCACCCGACAATCCAAATCTACGCCAATCTCAGTGCGTTTGCCGATCCGCCGGTCCGCACCTCCGATCTCGAAGACGTACGCCCGCTGGTTGACTATTGGCAACCAAGTCTGGCCGTGGTACGTGGCCCATTAGGTTCGTGGTTTACCATGCTCCAACGCGACTGGTGGCTATACAGCAATCCGAAATCTCCCGCGAAACTCGCGTCGCCGCTACATGATTTCCGCTTGCTGGCATGGTGGGCATGGTATTACGGAGCCAAAGGCATTGGGTTTTGGTCCTACAGCGATACCAGTGGGAGTTCGGCATGGGACGATCTCGATAGCCGCCGGCCAGATTGGGCGGTGGTCTACGAATCACCCGATGGGATTGTGAGCAGCCGGCGGTGGGAGGCCTTTCGTGAAGGCCTCGAAGACTATGCCCTCCTAACCACTCGACTTACCACTAAGGAGCGCATTCAACGTATCGGGAAATCGAATTTCGATCAATGGAACACCTCCGATATCGAATCGGTCCGCCAGGCGCTGCTGCGTGACCCCTCGCTCTCTCCACCCACACGCGCAGTGGCACCATGAATATCGCTTGTTTGCAGCGTTATGCACATACGCTCCGCTACCTCCGTGCCAGTCAATGGTGGCATCAACTCCTGTACCGACTACCAAAACTGTCGCCCACGCCCATTCCATTGCAACCGGTTTCACTTAGGCCGTGTGTGCGGCTTCTGTACGGTATCGCCATGCACCAGCCAGACGATAGGGACACCGCTTTTACATTCCTTCATCGCGAAAAGGTCTTCGACCCAGCCTGCATCCCATGGGCATGCGTCGACATGCCAAAACTTTGGCGATACAACCTGCATTATTTTGACTACCTCCAGCACCCTCAGCGCTCTATCCAGAACAAGTCTCACCTCATCACTGATTGGATCGAGCACAATCCGCAAGGAACAGTGGATGCCTGGGAGCCCTACACGGTTTCTCTGCGCATGGTGAACTGGATCAAGTTTTTCCTAGCGCACAAAGAATTGACTCAACAGGGGTGGACGGAAAGCCTCTACCTTCAAGCGCTGTGGCTTGAGCAAAACATCGAGTATCACATCCTAGCCAATCACTATTTGAAAAACGGCGTGGCGCTGTTTTTCGCTGGCATGTACTTCGATGGACAAGATGCGAACAGATGGCTGAAGAAGGGCCTCCAGATTCTTCGCGAGGAACTAGACGAACAGTTTCTTCAAGATGGCGGGCATTTCGAACGAAGTCCGATGTATCACTCCATCTGCGTCATGGACTATCTGGATGTGCTGAACCTCATGCAATCGTCTAGTGCTGTGATGAAGTTCGAAGAAGTCGGGCATTTCAGAGCCCGGACCATCCAGTCGTTGGATTTCTTGCATGATCTGTGTTTCCCAGACGGTGAGATTCCGTTGTTTAACGACTCTGCCTTCGGGATTGCGCCAAGACCTAGCGACATCTTCGACTATGCGGTGAATGTCATCGGCTATGTGCGGCCTGAAACAAGGAATGGCCTCGCAGTAAATCAAAAGACTCACAGTGGCTATTACATCTTGCGCAAGGGAATCGACATGATGGTGATCGATTGCGGCCTCATTGGCCCGGACTATCAACCGGGACATGCGCATTGCGACACACTCAGCTATGAATTGACCGTGATGGGACGGCGCATGATCGTGGACAGCGGGGTGCATGATTATGAAGCTGGGCCACATCGAGCCTATGCGCGGAGCACAAAAGCCCATAACACCATCATGATCGACGGCGAAGAACAGTCTGAGGTCTGGGGTCTGTTTCGAGTCGCAAGACGGGCACGACCTATCCACGCCATGGCGATGCTGACGCCTGACCAGCACGCTGTATTTGAAGGGGCCCATGACGGCTACAGAAGACTCTCCGGCAGCGTAACGCATCGTAGAAGGATCGAGTTCGACGGAAACACAACATGGTGCATTGCTGATGACTTGGACGGGGCAGGGAAGCATCGCGCACAGAGCTTCATACATCTTCACCCTGACTTCACAGCAGTCATCGAAGGGCGATATGTTCGCGTCCTCGATGCGAGCGGCGCGGAATGGGCCAGCCTTGAGTTTTTGACCGAAGGGGAGATCGGCGTGGAAGACAGCTGGTTCTTTCCAGAATTTGGCCGTGCGATCAAGAATCAGACGATTACGCATGCCTGCTCGGGCGCAATGCCGATGCGCTGCAGCTATCGAATCAGTGCCACACACTGACATCAGTCCCACAAGGGGGGAGGGAATCTCATGAACATTTTATTTTTGTCCCACTATTTTCCTCCCGAGGTCAATGCGCCGGCAAGTCGAACCTACGAACATTGCCGCCAGTGGGTCAAAGACGGCCACCACGTCACCGTCGTTACCTGCGCGCCGAATCACCCGCAAGGGAAAGTCTATGAGGGCTATCGGAACCGGCTATTTCAGCGTGAGACAAAAGATGGCATTCAGGTCATTCGCATTTGGACCTATGTAACAGCGAATGAAGGTTTTGCAAAACGGACATTGAATTATGTTTCCTATATGGCATCTGCAATTGTAGCAACCTTGTTTCTCCCCAAAGCGGACGTAGTGCTCTCCACTTCTCCACAATTCTTTAACGGCCTTGCTGGCTACTTTGTAAGCCGGCTGCGGCGCATTCCCTGGGTGCTGGAAATTCGGGATCTGTGGCCGGAGTCTATTGTTGCGGTGGGGGCGATTAAGAATAAGGCCCTCATCAGGCTGTTGGAGTGGATTGAGTTATTCGCCTATCGCAACGCTGACCGCATCGTACCGGTCACAGACTCTTTCAAGGCCTATATGATTGGGAAAGGAATCCAGGCGGACAAGATCCTCGTTGTAAAAAATGGGGTCGATCTTGGGCAATATCAGCCGCTCAACGGAATGAATGCTCTTGTAGAAGAGCTTGGCCTCCAGGGGAAATTTGTCGCCTCGTACTTTGGCACCCATGGAATGGCTCATCATCTCGAAACGGTATTACAGGCCGCTCAGAAATTACGCCATGAAAAGGGCATCGTGTTTCTCCTGGTCGGCGATGGCGCTGAACGGCAGCGGCTAGTGCGGATGCGAGAAGAGATGGGGCTGAAGAATGTCATGATGCTCGATCAACAGCCCAAAAGCCGGATGCGTGAGCTGTGGGCCCTCTCAAGCATCAGCCTCGTGCTCCTCAAGAAATCTGACCTCTTCAAAACAGTAATTCCCTCAAAAATATTTGAGAGTCTCGCAATGGAAAAGCCGATTATTCTCGGAGTAGAAGGCGAGAGTGCAGCGCTTATCAAAGAATCCAAAGCCGGTATCTGCATCGAACCTGAACAGGCTCAAGAGCTAGCCGACAGGGTATTGGAGTTAGCCCGTGATTCTGGAGCATGCCAGCAGCTCGGTGCCAATGGTCGAAGCTATGTATCTGAACACTTTGATCGAATCGTCTTGGCGAGAAAACTAGCCAAGTTCATCTCAGCAGCCTGTCCAAATCACGCCATTGCTCACATTCGAGGCTCTGCCAAGATTCGATAACTACCCCACATTCTCACTGTACTAGAAATATTTTACACTGAATATCTTGCCGAGCAATCGGCTCGCCATGCATGTTCACTAAACCATACGCCTCATCATTAGAACATCTTGAATGCGAATAAAGTTTTTTCTTGCTGTGTATTTCTAAATACGTTAGGGTGCAAAACAGTTGAAATGAAGTCTGTTGGTTTCCTCTCGCAGGAATATCCTCTGCTTCTTTCGGCAGTACAAATTCTCACATAGCTAGTAAAGACACCGCGAGATTATGGGCTAGAATTTATGGCCGGCCAGCCTTTCACTTTGGAGGTTTTACAGATGAAACACCAGGCACCATCTAAGACACTTTCAAAAGTTGCATGTGCAGTAGCGATCATGCTTTCCGCTGTACTGACCACATCGCCAGCACCAGCTGCGCTCATGCAGTTCTCGTTCACCGGCGCAGTGAACAGTGTCGGCTTCAGTCTCTTCCCCACAATTAACAATGACACCAAGCTTTCCGGCCTCATGACCATCAACACAAGCACTGCCGACTCGAATCCGTCAGCACCCATCAGTTCGTATACCAACGGCATCCAGAGCCTGACCCTCTCACTCGGGCCAAGCACGGCAACTCTGGGAACCACAGACAATACGATTGATATTCACCACTTCACCTCATATAATCAGTACGCTTTATCAGGCCCATTAACTGGTCCTGCCTTCAATGGACCCGGTTCCTCAATTCCCAACTTCGCCCCGGTAAAGTTTGAGTTCGATGGCAATGCGTCGAATTCAATCTTTCCTCCAAGTTTGTCATCCTTCTCATCCAATGAGTGGCGCATGCTTTTCGGTGGTCCAGGCGGAAGTATCGTCACGGTTAAAGGCTCACTTACCTCTTTAACCGCGGTGCCCTTGCCTGCAGCAGTCGTTCTGTTCGGCGCGGGCCTGGTGGCCTTGGCCGGCCTTGGAGCGGGGAGATGGAAACAAACCACTCGTGTCGCCTAAAGAGTGCTATCTCGTGTGTATGAGCAACAGACCAAAAATCTTTACGTTATAAATGGAGGGCAGTGTATGAAAATATTCGCGCATTTCTCACGACATCTCGGACTGGCTTCAGGCTTGGCTTTGTGCCTCAGCATCGCTGCGGTGCCAACCATGGCAGCGACGATCACATTTACATTCACGGGAAACGTGGAAGATGTTCATACTCAATTGAACTCTAACTTCACGCCGACACAGACAATGTCTGGTCAGATGACCGTGAACCAGACCGGAACAAACGGTGCCTATTCGATTGAAAGCTTTACCGTAAAAATTGGTACCTCCCCCTACATTGGTAGTTACACCGCTACGATGGGGCCTTCTTCTTCCGGAACTGTAACCATCACGGATGTCACAAGTGGGAAGGATCGATTCCTTATCAATGTTAATAATCCAACTGGTAGTAGTTCAGTCGGTTTCCCACATGTTCTTGCCCCAAACTTCTTCGAAATTGACCTGAAGGGTCCTCACGATACGTTTACAAGCACTGCCTTACCCACGACCTCTCCCAGCATCTCATCATTCACCAACTTACAAAGCTGGCGATTAGTCTTTGGAAATGGCGCGGGAAAAGCCGTGAGTGGACTTGTAACCTCCTTGACCGCTGTTCCCTTGCCGACAGCAGTCGTTCTCTTCGGCGCAGGCCTGGTGGCCTTGGCCGGGCTCGGAGCCGGCAGTTGGAAGCAGCGTAAGAACGGTTTTGCTTAGCAAAATCCTTCACGATTCTCATCTCAACAGCCAGCGCTGCGGCGCTGGCTGTTTTGTTTCTCCTCGATCTCTTAGCCGTTACCCGCGCAGAACAACTTCCTAGTAGGCGCACAGCTACATACGCCCAGCTTCGCATAGGCACGATTCAACCATAAATTGTGCCATTTTCAGGCTCATCCATTCGTGAACCACGGTCGTAGGCGCCTGCACACAACAGTTCTAATCGGCCCATTTTCACCCTCTGCATTTCCAACATGTTAGCTCCGGCCAGCGGTGGTCTAGCTCTTGCTTAGCCCACCTGCTGTGCAGCATGTACCACCTCTACAAGGAGTCTGAGATTATGCAGAAGAACAAACAGTCGTCGATCAAAGGGTTTTTTCTACCGGCGATCGCGCTGTGCTCCCTATTCGTGACAGGGAACGTAGCCCAAGCGGCCCTGGTGAGCTATTCATTCACAGGAGGAGTCAGCAGCGTAGACAATCCGTTGCTCTCATCCGCAATGAACGTGACCTCACCCTTGACCGGTTCCTTCCAATTCGACAATGGCACAAGCGGAATAGGCGGCAATTATCCCGGCGCAGTAAAAGCCATGTCGATCACTATTGGCGGCTATAACTCGTCGTTCGCGCCTGGAGCAAATGCTGTTACCATTTCTCAAAACAGCAGTCTGGGAAGTGGGTTGTTCGGGGATCGTTGGAAGCTGGTGACGGCAGCCACAGGCAACCAGGTCAACGGCTACACGCCACTTGGTTTTGACCTGCAGTTGGATCGAGCAGGCGGTGGGCTCTTCAGCAATACGAATCTGCAAAGTCCTCCGAGTCTGAACACTCTCACGGCAACCAGATGGCGCCTTATCTTTGAGAACGCCGAGGGCAAAACAATGACGGTAATCGGCTCGATCCACAGCCTAACTGCAGTGCCGTTGCCGGCCGCGATGCTTCTCTTTGGAGCGGGGCTTGTCTCACTGGTCGGTCTCGGTGCAGGAGGCGTGAGAAACCTCCGTCGCACTGAGCCGGTTTAACCAAGCACAGCATGCGCAAGACATGGGCTTGGCCTCCCGTCACAGGGATACGCCAAGCCCTTTGTCTATCCAGAAGTGGTCCCTGTAGGAAACCAACGGATACGTGAGAGTGCAAAAAATCAATGGTTGCATTCAAGCGATGCTGACTCTTACTACAAAGTCATGTTCTTGAGAGCACTGCGGGCTGATAGAGTCAACCGTTGGCAAAAATATACGTAGCTGCCCGTTGAAAATTCTAGTAAGAAGGTTGCCTTACTACGGTCAATCTGGTATCCAATTACAGATTCTCTACGCGGTCATTCTGCTGTAGATCCATTACATCGGGCGCATGATTATGAACAGCAAGCTTGCACTAAGCTTCAGCGCAATTCTCGCCACAGTCTCACTGGGCTATCTCTACGCCGACAGCCTGCGGTTTTTGTTGAACCAGTGGATTGGCAGCGACGACTACAGCCACGGCATGTTCGTCCCTTTCATCAGCCTCTTTCTCATCTGGCAAGCGCGCCATCGCATCGCTGCCGCGGGAATGACCGGCTCCTGGTGGGGCCTGGCTATCGTTGTCGCAGGTCTATTTCTCTATCTGATCGGAGAGCTCGCAACCCTATATGTGCTCCAGCACCTCTCGCTCTGGATTGTTCTCGTCGGCCTAACCATTGGTGCAATTGGCATCAAAGCCAGCCGTACGATTGTCTTCCCTCTTGGATATTTACTGACCAGCATTCCACTCCCCACATTCTTATACGCCGGCCTGTCGAGCCAACTACAATTGTGGTCATCGGCGCTTGGCGTTGGATGTCTGCAACTCGTCGGCGTCACCGCCTTCCGGGAAGGCAATGTGATCGACCTGGGCCCGGTGCAACTGCAAGTCGTGGAAGCCTGCAGCGGAATCCGCTACCTGCTTCCTCTGACTTCGCTGGCGTTGCTCTGTGCCTATCTGTTCAAAGACCGGATGTGGAAACGCGTCATCCTGGTCCTCTCATCAATCCCGATCTCGATCCTTGTCAACGGGTTTCGCATCGGCATGATCGGCATTCTTGTCGAATGGTACGGGCAGGGGGCATCCGAAGGCTTTGCCCATCTCTTCGAAGGCTGGGTGCTGTTCATGGCCAGCCTTGGCCTGCTAATTCTCGAAATGTGGGTCCTGGCCAGAATCGGATCCCAGGGTCACGTCGCATCTCTTCGTGCTCGATTCACCTGGCAAGACAACACTCCAACTTCTTTTACTCCGCTATCATCAACCATCGGCCATCGGCCATCATCTTCATCCCCAGCCTATCTCTTCAGCGTCGCCTTGCTAATTCCTGTGGCAGTGGCCTCTTCCTTTCTGGGGCAAAGAATAGAGATTCCGCCTAACCGAGCGTTGTTCGTCGATTTCCCCATGCACCTCGAAGGGTGGACAGGTACATCTTTATCGTTGGAGCAGCAGTATATCGACGCGCTTCGGTTCGACGACTATGCATTAGTGGAATACCGCCAGGACGACAGCCAGCCGGTCACATTTTATTCAGCCTATTACCGCTCGCAGAAAAAAGGGCAGTCGGCACATTCTCCGCAAAGCTGTCTCCCCGGCGACGGATGGGAAATCTCCTCCCTAAAGAAATTTGATTTCCCCTCGGCGTCCGGCATGACACAGCAGCTCCACGCCAATCGCGCCGTCATCGAGAAAGGCCATCAAAAACAAATCGTCCTGTACTGGTTTAAGCAGCGGGATCGCATTCTCACCAGCGAGTATTTGGTGAAATTCTATTTATTTTGGGATGCCCTGCTGCGCGCGCGCACCGACGGAGCGCTGGTGCGCATCTCCTCTCTTATTGGGCCGGGCGAAACCGAAGAAACGGTTGATCGACGGATGCGGCAGTTTGTATCCGCCATGCAACCCGAGCTGACCCGGTATGTGCCGGATTGATGTGATGCTGAACAGGAAGCCATGACTAGCGAACTATTTTTCAGCTTTATGACCTCGCTGCTCATCTGCATGGCGCTGATTCCACCGTTGCGGATGCTGGCTGGCCGGCTCCATTTCATGGATCAGCCGGGTGAACGCAAGGTGCATCAACATCCAATTCCCAGAGTGGGAGGCATTGCCTTCGCAATAGGAGCCTGCGCCAGCATTATCTGGTGGGCGCCGAAAGATATCGTCACACTGTCCGTTCTCCTGGGCGGATCGATTATCCTCGGGTTCGGCATCTGGGACGACCGGGTGGATCTTGGCTATCGCTCAAAGCTGCTCGGACAAATCCTTGCCTCCCTTGTAGTCGTCTTGATCGGCAGCGTCCGATTCGAAAGCACCCCCTTCCTGCTCGACGCCGAGCTACCGTTGTGGGTGAGCATCCCTGTCACCGTGCTCTTCCTTGTCGCCGTCTCGAATGCGGTGAATCTCACGGATGGCCTCGATGGACTGGCCGGAGGCCTCTCCTTTCTCACACTCTGCGCCATCGCGTATCTCGCACATCTCTCGAACGACGCGCTGGTCATGATGCTGGCTATTCCCTTTATGGGTGGGCTCCTGGGTTTCCTGCGCTACAATACGTACCCAGCCAGAATTTTCATGGGGGACGGCGGCAGCCAGTTGCTCGGATTCATGATGGGAGTCTTGGCGATTCTGCTGACCGATTCGGCGAGAGGTCCCTTCAGTTCGTCTCTCTCGCTCTTTCTGCTGGGCCTGCCGTTTCTAGACACGCTCGGCGTCTCCGCTCAGCGCCTGGCCGAGGGACGATCGCCGTTTGTCGGAGACCGTACCCACATTCATCACAAGCTTATGGCGCTAGGCCTGCATCATTACGAAGCCGTCACGGCTATTTATGGTATTCAAGGTCTCATGGTGGCATCGGCCTACTTCCTGCGCTGGCAATCGGATATCCTCATCATCCCCCTCTACCTCGGCCTGGCCGGCATCGTTCTGGCCTTGTTTATTGCCGCAGGCCGGGGAGTCTTTGCCAAACAATCTCCTAAAAGCGCTCTCGTCCGCTCAGAGCAATGGCTCGAAGAGGTGCTCACTCGGCACTGGTTCCACGATTTACCTATTCGATTTCTGGCCGTGGTCGTCCCTCTCTTTCTCGTCACCACGGTGTTTCTTCCCTCCGAAGTTCCTCATGATATCGGCTATCTCGCGACTGGTCTCTTCATCGTGGTCCTGCTTGGGCTCGCATTTATTCCTCGGCTAGCTCCGTATTTTGTGCGCGGAGGGCTCTACCTCGGCAGCACATGCCTGCTGTATGTCAGCGATGCCGCATGGTTGAAGGCAGGGTTTCCTATTCCCACAACCTATCATCTCCTATTCGGCGCCATGGCCATCATGGTTCTCCTGACAATGCGTTTCGACAGTCACAGCCGGTTTCAAACGACCCCATTGGACTACTTGATGGTGTGCCTGGCTGTGATCGTTCCGTTTCTACCAGACATGCAGACAAATGTGTCCTCGCTCGGCCTTTTTTCGGCTAAGCTGATCGTGCTGTTTTTCTCGTTCGAGTTGTTGCTCCATGCCTTTTCCGATCGAGTGAAGCAACTGGGGCTGATCTCCCTCTGGGTTCTGTTCGGTTTGGGAATAAAGATGTGGCTGTGAGTAAGGGCGCCCCCTTGAAAGTACGCAAGACGATGCAACACACAGGTACTACCATGAACTACAGATATCTCATCATTGCGACCATGGCGGTCGTCCTTGTCGCCTGCGGCGGCCCAGAGGAGCGAAAAGCCAAGTATCGAACCAAGGCTCAGAACTACCTCAGCGCCGGCAACTATCCGAAAGCGCGGGTCGCGCTGCGCAATGTACTCAAAATCGATCCCAAGGACGCCGATGCTTATTTTCTCTTTGCGCAAGTCGAAGAAAAGGAAAAAAACTGGCGCAACGCCGTGGGACTCTATCAGGAAGTCGTCCAACTCGCTCCCACTCATAATGCCGCGTTGATCACCCTGGCTAAATATTATCTGGAAGCCCATCTGAGCGACCAGGTTCTGGCAAATGCCGATAAAGTCCTCGCGACTGATCCTAAGAATCCACAGGCCGCCGCGCTAAAGATCGCGGTCTTGGCACTGGAGGGATCGCTGCTGGAGGCCACGTCAAAAGCGGAAGCCCTTGCCAAGGAATTTCCCACGGAGCCGGATGCCGCGATCCTGCTTGCCACACTCTATCAGCAGCAGCAACGCACCCCCGATGCCGTGACCGTTCTTCGATTAGCCTTGGAGGCCCATCCCAAAGACATGGATCTCCTCAATAACTTGAATACGATTCTGCTTGAGGCAAAGGATCTCCCCGGCTCAGAATCCGTCGCGCTTCGTATGATCGATGCGGAACCGACCGTGCTCGATCACCGATTACGGCTGGCCCGGCTCTACGACGGACAGGGTGCCCACGAGAAGGCAGAGACCGTTTTGCGCGACGCCATCGCGCTTGATCCACAGAGTGAGGACCGCCTGATTCTACTGGCCGATTTCTTTCAAACCAGAAAGAATGCTCGTGCTGCGGAGCAGGTGCTTCTCGACGCAACAAACCACTTATCCCATTCAACTAAACTCCGCTTCAGCCTGGCAGAGCTCTACCGCAAAAACGGACAAGAGGCTCAGGCGCGTGAGCAATATCAAGTTCTGATCCAAGAGCACAAAGAGAAAGCCGCTGGGCTGGACGCCACGATCAAGCTAGCAGAACTCGACCTCTATGCGGGAAAACCTGCAGACGCAGACCGGCAGATTCAAGCCGTCTTAAAGATCAATCCTCGATCGACCGAGGCCCTAGTGCTCTCTGGGCGCATGGCCCTGGCGAAACGCAACGGCAAAGATGCCGTGCAAGCCTTCCGAACGGTCTTGCACGACCAACCTGAGCTGGCGACCGTCCACTTTTTGCTCGGTCAGTCCTATCAGGTAACCGGGGATATTAACCTGGCAAAAGAAAGTTTCGAGCGCGCCGTCGCCCTCTATCCAGGGCAAGTAGACGCCCGCCGCTCTCTGGCGGCGATCGAAAGCCAAAGCGGCAAACCTCAGCAGGCTCGCGCCAGGCTGGACGATCTGTTGAAGCAACGCCCCGACGACCTGGCCGCGCTCGACATGCTGATGAACCTCGATCTTGCAACAAAGAATTGGACTGCGGCAGAACGTACGCTCGAACGGCTCAAGTCCGTCTCGAAAGAGAGTGTCGTCGAGGCCATGGCGGAAGGCCGCCTGCGTGAGGCACAGAGACAGTTCGATCAGGCCAGCATCGCCTATCAGCGAGCAACCCTGCTGGCACCGAACGAACCGGAGCCGCTCTTATCGCTGATCAAATTGGACATCGCGCAAGGCCATGCCGACCGGACGAAAACCCGGCTTGAAGCCTTGGTGGCCAGTCAGCCGGATCATCTATTCGGCCATGGACTGCTGGGCGAAGTGCTGGCCATGACTGGCCACTTGAAAGAAGCCGACAGTCACTTCAAAGAGGCGATCAGAATCAATCCCAAGTGGATCACCCCCTGGCTCGATTGGGGAAGTCTCTGGCTCGCGCAGAAACAGCCAGATCAGGCGGCGCAGGTCATTCAGGCCGGTCTCACGGTCAACCAGAACAGCGAGGAATTATATATGTTGCTGGCCTTGGCCCATACCGCCGGAGGCCTGGTCGATCCGGCCATTTCTGCCTACGATGGCGCTCTACGGTTGAATCCAAGGAATGTCCTGGCGGCAAACAATCTGGCTGTCATGCTCGTCGATTCCAAAGGAGACCCTCAGAGTTTGCAGAAAGCCTTCGCCTTAAGCCGCGATTTTGAAAAGGATGCGCCGCACCCGCTCTTTCTAGACACACTCGGTTGGGTGCATTTCAAAATGGGGCAGCAGGAAGAGGCTCTGCGGATTATGAAGAATGCTGTTGCTAAGGCTCCGGAGATTCCAATGCTGAACTATCACCTTGGGATGGCCTACTTCCAAGCAGGTAAAACATCCGAAGCGCGAGTCCATTTGGCCAAGGCATTGAAAAGCACTGAACCGTTCCAAGGACGGCAGGAAGCGGAGCAGATCCTGTCTCAGATGAAAGGGTAGGAGCCGACGTATGTTCAACTATCGTGTCCCTTTGCAATATCTGAGGCTGCTCGTCGTGACTGGCATCGTGGCGGGAGGGCCGCTGTTGGCGCAATCACCGGCCATAGCTGAGCCGCCAGTCGTCCCTCAGGCCGACCCCGGCTACCGGCTTGGGGCTGAGGACATTCTGTTGATTTCCGTCTGGAAAGATGAGCACCTGACCCGTGAAGTCGTGGTTCGTCCAGACGGCCTCTTTTCATTTCCTCTCGTTGGAGATATCCAGGCTGAAGACCGCACCGTGGAGGAGATTAAAACAGATCTCGTCAAACGACTGGTCAAATACATTCCGAGTCCGAACGTCTCTGTCGCCGTCATGAAAGTGCTGAGTTACAAGATCTATGTTGTTGGGCGCGTCAACAAGCCGGGAGAATATCTGATCGGCCACTATACCGATGTGCTCCAAGCGTTGAGTCTGGCGGGAGGATTGACGCCCTTCGCTGCGGAAAACGATATCAAGGTGATCAGGCGGGTGAGGGGACAGCAGCAGGTCTTCTCTGTTCGCTACGGGGATCTCCGCAAAGGGCAGGATCTGGAGCAGAACATTCTGCTCCAGCGCGGCGACACGCTGATGGTGCCATAAGACATGCGATTGAGGTTTATGGGTGGACGCGGCGCTCGACCGCACCGCTTGAGAAATATCGGGGCATTCGTTCTGTGGATTTACCTGATCGGATCCTGCACAGCTGGCCACAGTGACGCGGCAGAGTGGTCGGTGCTGCCATCAATTGGAGTGAAAGGCGTGTACAATGACAACTTGCTGATCACGCCATTGCCACACGATGCGACGTATGGCTATTGGATCTCGCCCGCAGCCGAGTTTGCGGGAAAAACAGAACGCCTCGAAGTAAGCGGCAAGGTGGCGTCTGACTTCGTCACATACTATGGAGGTGAGGAAACAACGTTCACGAATGTTTTCCTGCCACTCACGATACGGTATAAGACGGAGAAAGATCTCCTGGGATTTACTGGCGGCTTTACCCGTGATAACACGTTGATGAGCGAACTGCTCAATACCGGAATAGTCGTGCGATTTACGCAACGGAACCAATGGAATGCCAATCCATCCTGGGCGAGAAGCCTGACAGAAAAATTATCACTGCAATCGTCATTTCAGTTTACCGATACGACCTATGAGAACGGCCTTAGACTGGGCTTGGTAGACTATCAACTCCTGGGTGGTGCAGTAGGTTTCATGTATCAAGCCACCGAGCAGGATCAAATACAATTGACTGGAATGTACACTCACTTTCGAACCACCAATTCACCGTCTGGCTTCGAAGCGAGTCTTCCAGGAGCCATGATGACTCTGACACATGCCTTTACAGAATCGCTTGTCGGCACCGCCTTCGGTGGCCCTCGATTTATCGGCACCACCACGCTGGGTAGCCTGAAAACAGAGGAAACGGTCTGGATCTATGGCGCGAGCCTCACGAAACAATTCGAAAGCGGGTCGCTCCAGGTCAACGCAGGGCGAGATGTGGTTCCCAGCGGATTTGGATTGCTGATCCAAACAGACCGTGTGAGCCTTTCCGGCTCCTATAATATTTCTGAAACCGTCACAGGCTCTCTTGGTGCCAATGGCTATCTCACCTCTGGGACCACACGCCGCGCATCAGGAGGGACACTTGCCGAACAGCGTTATATTGGCATATCGCCAAAATTGACATGGAAACTTCTCGAATGGTGGAAACTAGAAGCCTCCTATAATTATGGATGGCGAGATGTCGATGGTTTCTCAACCGCCGCAACATCTAATTCCGTCATGTTGATGCTGACATACTATCCACCCAAACTGGCCCTCTCAAACTGAAAGAACTGAATGATGCTTCCTCAACAACCGTCACAGGGGCACGAGCAGGGGCAAAGCCTTCAAGACTATGTCCAGATCTTCCATCGTCGGAAAAAGTTGATCCTTCTGGCCGGAGGAATACTATTAGCACTGAGCCTTAGTGCCGCCTTCTTTTGGCCGCCTACCTATAAGTCCATGGCCACGATTCTCATTGAAGAGCAAGAAATCCCAACCGACCTAGTACGCTCCACCATTACGAGCTATGCCGACCAACGCATCGAAACGATCAAGCAGCAGGTCATGAGTCGCACGACGCTCTGGAAAGTGGTCGAACAATTCGACCTATATTCGGACCGGCGTAAGACTAGCCCTGTGGAAGAAATCGTCAAACGTTTCATCAAAGATATCGAAGTAGAAGTGATCAGTGCGGATGTCGTGGATAAGAAAACTCAACATGCCACCAAGGCCACCATTGCCTTCACCGTTGCTTATCAGAATAAATCCCCTGAGATAGCTCAAAATGTGGCCAATGAGTTGACGAGTTTGTTCCTTGGAGAAAATCTCAAGAGCCGCGAGCGTCAAGCGCAGGAGGCGACGTCGTTTCTTCAACAAGAAGCGGAAGGTCTCGCCAAGCACATTGGAGAAATCGACGATAAGATCGCCGAATTCAAACAACGAGCCCAAGGCGCGCTACCTGAATTGATGCCGCTCAATCAGCAGCTCATGAATCAGTCCGACCGAGAATTGATGGATGTCGACCAACAGATCCGCACGCTCGAAGAACGCAAGAATTATCTTGAGGGTGAACTCGCTACGATCAAGCCCGACAGCCCGATGATTTCCGCAAGCGGCGAGCGCATTCTAGGCACAGCTGACCGTCTCAGGGCCCTGCGCGCGGAATACGCAGGCGCAGCGGGCAACCTGGCTCCCGACCACCCCGATATTGTGAAAATGAAACAAGAAATCGAGGCACTGGAAAAAGAGACAGGACACCTTCCAGAAGTCGAGGAGGCGTCTAAACAACTGGTCGATGCCCGAGCCACACTCGCCACGATTTCAGAGCGGCTGGGCACCGAACATCCTGACGTTATACAGGCCAGGCAGCGCATCTCAGCGCTTGAGCAAGAAGTGCGCAAGCTGCGAGCCGCTCCGTCACGCAAGAACCCTCTTCAACGGCCAGAGAATCCGGCCTATATCAATCTCCAGGCGCAGCTGAACTCTGCCACTTCTTCGCTGGACGCGCTCAAAAAGACCAAGGCCGATGTCAAACGACGCCTCCAGGCCTATGCAACTCGACTGGAAAAAACTCCCGAGCTTGAGCCGGAATATCTCGTCCTGATTCGAGACCGAGATACCTCCGGTCAGAAGTATCAAGACATCCGGTCCAGACTGTTGGAAGCAAAAGTCTCAGAAGGTTTGGAAGTCCAGCGCAAGGGCGAGCGGTTTTCACTCATCGATCCACCAAGCTTACCGGAAAAGCCGGACAAGCCGAACCGGCTTGCGATTGTACTGCTAGGATTCATCCTGGCCGTCGGCGGAGGACTCGGATCTGGTGCGGCAGCGGAATCTCTGGACCATTCCATCCGCACACCGGAACAACTCGCGCAACTGACTCATATGTTTCCATTGGCCGTGGTCCCCTTCATGCCCAACGAGCAGGATCTTTCAAAAGCGGTCAAACACCGACGACTCGTCAGGGGAATCGGCGTCGGCACATTGGCAATGGTCCTCTTACTGCTGCATGCGTTTGTCGTGCCGCTCGATGTGCTCTGGTTTGAAGCGCTAAGACGGTTTGGCATAGAGTAAGTTACTGACTTATGTAGGAGCCCCACATGGATCGATTTCGCACCGCGGTACAGCTATATAAGGATCAACAGAGCGGACCTTCGAACAAGGCTCCTGGAGGGCGGTCCGGCGGACCACAGGCAGTACCGCCTCCGATTGTCTATACCAAGACGAAAACACTGGACGTCCCGCTCTCGGTGCTTCGCCAGCGGCGCGTCATGGCGGCTTACGACAAAGGTCCGTTCGTCGACGCATTTAAGATCCTTCGCACTCAGGTAATGCACCGGCTCCGTGAAAAGGGCTGGAACGTGCTCGGGATCACCAGCCCTGGAGACGGCGAGGGCAAGACATTGACCGCGGTAAATCTGGCTATCAGCTTAGCCATGGAATCCGCACAGACCGTCTTGCTAGTCGATGCCAATCTTCGCAATCCCAGCATCCATGATGTTTTCGGATTGACGGACTGTCCCGGTCTGGCCGATTATCTTCTCGATGACGTGCCGGTTGAACATCTATTGGTGCATCCAGGAATCGGCCGGTTTGTGCTGCTCCCGGGAGGGCGGGTGATTCAGAATTCGACTGAAATTCTGACGTCGCCGAAGATGCTGGCTTTGGTCGAGGAATTCAAACACCGTTATCCCTCGCGAATCGTAATCTTCGACTTGCCTCCGTTGTTGCAAACCGCTGACGTGCTGGCCTTTTCTCCCTACACCGATGCCTTGCTCTTGGTCGTGGAGGAAGGAAAAACCTCAGCAGGGGACATCCAACAGGCGCTTTCGCTGGTAAAGAATTCTCGACCCATTCTTGGCACCGTCCTCAATAAGGCCGGACAACTGGCCGCCACGCCGGTGAGCATGAGAAAACTCTTGGGGAACTGAAGGTTATGTACGAAAATTTTTACAATCTTCGAGCCAAACCCTTCGCGCTTCTTCCTGACAGCGACTTTCTCTATGCCGGCTCGGTGCATCGCGCTGCCTATGGCCTGCTGGAATATGGCATTCTCAGCCAGGCCCCGTTCATGGTCCTCACCGGCGACCCCGGCATGGGCAAAACATCGCTGTTGCAAAAACTCATCGCCGAACATGGCCAGAAATATTCGATCGGGCTTATCACTAATGCGCGCTACGACATTGAGCATCTGTTACCTTGGATTCTCCTATCACTAGGCTTGAGCACGAAACGACTCGACCCGGTCGAAGCCTATCACGTGTTCACGCAATTCCTAGCCCAAGAGTCGAAACAACACCGGCGGGTCATACTCGTTGTCGATGAGGCGCAAAGTCTCGGCGTCGAGCTGCTCGAAGAACTTCGCTTACTCTCCAATTTGAACGACGGCAAAACGCTGAAGCTGCAAATTATTTTGTCCGGCCAGCCGGATCTTCAGGCACTGCTTCAGCGGATCGATATGACCCAGTTTGCCCAGCGCATCGTGGTCGACTATCATTTGGACCCGCTGACCGAAGCGGAAACAGGAGAGTGCATCCGTCACCGACTGCGGGTTGCCGGTGGTGCGCCTTCGCTGTTCACCAATAAATCCTGCGCCTTGATCCATCGGCTGACAAAGGGCAATCCTCGCCTGATCAATCAAGTCTGCGAAATCGCCCTGACTTACGGGTTTGCCGAACAGGCACAAGTGATCACCTCCAAGCTTGTCGCGCAAGCGGCGCTAGACCGGAGCAAAGGCGGCATTCTTCCACTCGCCGGACGCGAGGAACTGGCCATGCTGGCGGCCGCCTCAGAGGATACGACCGAGATCGAGACCCCTATTCCACAACTCAATGGCATCCCCCAAGCAACAGACAAAACGCCCGTCCCTTCCAAAGAACAGCAGGCCGAAACTCTCTACCAAGACGGGTTGCGCATGAAAAGCGAGAACCGTTTTGAAGAGGCTCTCGCTCTGTTCGAAGAGGCGAGCAAACATCCTGTTTTTTGTTTCAAAGCGCACGCGCAAATCGGCGTCTGCTACCGGACTATGGGGAATGTACAATCCGCTATCCACGCCTTTCGCATCGCCTTGAACGATTCATCGGCCTCGTCCAAGGAAATTCTCGACCTGCAATATATGCTCGCACGATCGCTCCAAGCCTCCTCCCAAAATACGGACGCGCTGACCATCTATCGCCAACTTGCACAGGCTCAGCCGGATTACCGTGATGTCACCAACCGAATTAAACAATTAGCCACGTCCACCACCACTGAACGCACAAACGGCGACTCTAAACTTGCCGCACTCGACTCCTGGGTCAGTCAGGCTTTCAACAGCCTTCATCGTTTGATCGGCACGCCACGTTCCTAAGAATCGACCTCTGAAAACGACCCGAAGGGAATACTGTAACGCACCGATTCGAATTTACTGTCACATCGTCTGCATTCATCTCTATTCATTTGCCCACACTCAAGACTCTCTCCCTTTCTGCCGATAGGCATAAGACACGGGTACCTCTATGAGCCTTGAAGTCATCCAAATCATCGAAGCCGATCAAGACCACGCGCGGGAGGTTGATCAAATCCTCCGTAAAGCGTCGTTTCGCACCAATATCGCCTTCGATGGACCGACCGGCATCCAGGATATTTGGAAAAACCGGCCGGCCTTAGTCGTGCTCGATCTTATGGTGCCTGGCATCGGCGGCAAAGATGTGTGCCGGCGACTGCGCGAAGATCCGCAAACGAAGTCCATGGGAATCATTCTGGTGACGGCGCTGTCCTCTGAAGACTCGCGCGTGGCGGGGCTGGAAAGCGGAGCCGACGATATTCTGACAAAGCCCTACAGCCCTCGCGAGCTGGTTGCTCGAATTCATGCCGTACTGCGGCGTCTCGCTACCAGCATGCCGGAAAACCTCGACGATCTCGACGACGATCTCGCGCTGGACGCGACTCAATATGTCGCCACGTTCCGTGGCCGCCAGTTGGTCCTGACCAAGCCGGAATGGCACACGCTTCTACGCTTGGCAAAGACAACCGGAAAGGTCGTGCCGCGAGAAGAGCTCCGCAGCCTCTTGTGGGGCAACGATGCCCTCACCCATGATCGAGAGCTCGATCAACTCGTCGCCTTACTCAATCAGAAACTCACCGGCCAAAACAGCGCCACGCCTCTCATTGTCAAGATCGCCGAAACCGGCTACCGGCTTCTCCGAAAAGAACCGACCCTTCCTCTCAACGCCTGACCTGTCAGAGGACAGCCACGCCATTTCTTCGCGCCACCGTTCACACGACATCGCAAGTGTGTTAGCGTGCCTCTTCACAAGGAGGTTCGTCATATGGATTGTGTGCTGATGCGCCATGGCATCGCGGTCGAAGCAGCCGAATGGTCCGGCCTTGACAATACCCGACCCTTAACCGATCAAGGCAGGAAAAAGGTACGCCAAGTAGCGCAGGGGCTTGCTACGATGGGACTCACACCCACGCATCTCTTTACCAGCCCGCTCATCAGAGCCAGGGAAACCGCCGAGATCGTCAACCGCATTCTCTGCCCATCCATCGCAATGGCCCTGTGCGATGTCTTGAAACCAGACTCCAAGCCACAGTTGCTGACAGCCTTTCTTTTAGCGCTCCCGAGTGATTCCGTTGTCCTCTGTGTCGGGCATGAACCGTTGCTAGGCGCAACAAGCGGTTATCTGCTCACTAGGCAAACGTCACGGAATTATCCGATGAAAAAAGCGGGAGCCGGTCTGATTCATCTGCCCGACTCCGCACAAGCAGGGGAGGGACTGCTCCGTTGGTGGTGTCCCCCGGCACAGCTCCGCGCCCTGGGAGAAGCCATGAAAGACAAAGACTATGATTGATGGAGCGCCGCAACGTCAGGTTGGCTGAAATGCCGATGCAATGAGTGAGGAAAGAAACTGCGCGTTACGATTTCTCGGCGTCTTGCGGCACTTCTCTAAACTGAACCCGCCGCCGAAAGACCTGTTCAAGTAAATCTGCCCGCTGTAAAGCCGACCAGATCTCCATCGCCGCATCGCCGCTGACCGTGGCCGCAATCGTCAAGGTCTGACCGATCTTCACATCCACCGTCTGCACGGCAGAAAAATGCGTCCTGTCCAGGGCATCGGCCACCCTCAGCAGGGCCGACAGGATTCGCACCGTCCGTTTGAGTTTTATGGAAAGCGCCGCATAGCCCTCATGTTTGGTGGCCGGCATGGACCGGCGATGATAGCGCGCAACGTTCGCCACCACATCGATTTCTTCCGCCGTCAAGCCGCCGATATCGCTATTCTTGATCAGATAGTAGGCGTGTTTATGATGTTGCCGTGGATTGATGACATATCCGACATCGTGCAACACTGCGGCAAACTCCAGCCAGCTGCGTTCAACGTCGCCGAGACGGTGCAATCCTTTCGTTTGATCGAACAGCTTCAGCGCCAGCCCAGCCACATGCAGAGCGTGCACTTCGGGCACTTGGCAGCGGCGCGCCAATCCCATCACATTGCGCCGGCGGACATCCGGAATCTCGCGCTCCGCCTTCAGCCCGTCGCGATGCCCATCGATAAAATCGTAGATGACCCCTTCACGAATGGCCTTATCGCACACCGTAAGCTCGTCGGCGCCGGACAGTTCCAACAAACGGCGCAAGACCACCACCGAGGGAAACAGCGTATCGACCCGCTTCGGATCCAATCCGGGAATGCCCAACCGTTCCTTTACGGAGGAATTGCGGAGTTCAGCCTCGACCAGGCGCAGGTCTTTCAACCGCACCGTTGCCAGATTGAGCTGCGGCAACGGCCGGCCGGTCTGCCTCATATGAACGATCTCCGCCACATTGCCGGCCATTCCAGAGGAGGCGATCACAGCATCGAACTGTTTCACCTTGAACGTATCGAGAGCTCCTTGCAGAACCAGCGAGACCGCTCCGTTCAACTGTTTGACCATGGCATCGGTAGGCGGGGTTTTCGTCACAAATTGATCGGACAAGCGAATCGCGCCAAGCTTCAGACTTTTGGCCTGCTGCAACCCATCGCGTGTTCCGACGATCAGCTCGACCGATCCGCCGCCCACATCCACGACCAGAGTCGGCTTGTCAGACAACGCAATACTGTGGCGGACGCCGAGAAAAATCAGCCGGGCCTCTTCGATCCCGCTGATCACCCGGATCTTAATGCCAGTCTGTTCCTCGACCAGATCGACAAAATCTCCGCCGTTTTTCGCCTCCCGCACCGCACTGGTCGCCACGGCGGCAATCCGCTCAAATCCTTTGTTCCTCGCCAATATCACCAACGTCTTCAGAACACCGACCCCACGCCCGATGGCTTCGTCGGACAAGCGCTTTGCGGCGAAGGCTCCATTGCCCAACCGAGTCATGTCTTTAAATCGATCCAGAATTTTGTAACTGGCGTCGGGAAGGATTTCCGCCAGCACCATATGAATGGAGTTCGTTCCGATATCGATGACAGCGAGTTTGGCCATGAAAAGCCTCTTGGAACACAGAAGAAACAGCGGCCAGGCCACAGGCGGCTCCATACCGTTGCCTGGTCGTGGAGGGTGCGAATCGACTCGGCGAGATGGCTGGAAATACGCCTGCGCGAAGCTACTCTTTCACGACAAAGTGAACACTGCGGTTTTTCTGCCAACAGTCCTGTCGATGCTCAAAACAGAGCGGGCGGTCTTTTCCATAGCTGGTCGTGCGCAAGTCGATGTCGAGCCCCAGCTGCCTGAGATAGGAGCGTACCGCCTGCGCCCGGCGCTCGCCCAAGACTAAGTTATAGGCGGAGGTCCCCATTTCATCGCCGCGTCCTTCGAGAAGAATCCGCTTGGCCCCTTCATTCGCAAGCATTTTCGCATTGGCATCCAATAGCGGCAAGGCATCGATCCGAAGCGTCGCGCGATCGAAATCGAATAAGACATCCGGAAGTGCGGCACGCTCAGCGCCGGTGGCATTTCTGGCGGACAACTCTGCCCGCATGCCGGGGCTTGTGCGTGTGACAGGAGTGCCGAGGTCGAGTGGCGCTCGCTCGGGAATGACCTGGTCGGGAATCCGTTCTTCATTGGCAAGCACTTCTTCGCCAGATCCTGATCCGGACTTCGTCGCGCATCCCGCTGCGCCAATTGTCAGCAACACCGCAAGACATCCAGGAATGAGCCGATCTACTAACGCGCGCATACCATCGCCTCCTTCTGTTCTAGAAGAAGATTACCCGAAGTCTTCGGGAAAGGCGATAGTTTTGGCGATCTCATATGCCGGCCGCGCCGGTTCCAGCGCGGGCCAATGGAGCACCCCTACGGAGTCTTCCACATAGACCGGCGTCCGCATGCCATTCAACACACTGGTCACACCCGGTGTGCTGGTCACTACCCAGAGGGCTTTTCGTGAAAGCGATTCAGACCGTCTGACTTGCGGAAGAATGGGATCGAGCGACGCCGCCACGGCCGCAGTGCGCCGGCGGCTTCGTTCCGTCGCCTCGCGCCGCAGCCCCCGCAGCAGTGTCAGTAATTCCGGCACATACCGGTCGCGCCAGGCTTCCCATTGTTCGGCTGTCGTGCCGGACAATGTCCGCGACAAGGCTTGCAACACCTGATTGACATGAGGCGCGATCATCTGGTGCTCGATCTGCTCCCAATGTTCCAATCCTTGCAACTGCGACCTGACGCGGTCTAACTCCTGCGCCCAGTTAAAAAAGTCGGCCGGGGCCGTGCCTTGGCCGCTCTGCGGAACCGACGGCGCGATGGTGCGACGATACTCGTCCTCCAATTCAGCCACGCGCGCGCGCTGACGGACGAAATCCACCGGCTGATCCTCCAAGGGAAAATCGGCAAGACGAAGAATTCCCCCGCCTTGGCCGGGCATCGCATTGAGTGGACGATTTGCTAGAACGGCAACACCTTCCTGCCTGGCCACATCGAGCAGGGTTTCTTTGCCACCGACGCCGGTATTCGCCGTCAGCAGCGCGCTGGACTCGAACAGATTCATCGGACATTGCACGACACGAAAATGATGCGCCGGCTGCTTCGCCTCACGCGCCGCGGCCCGCGCCGTATCAAGCATTCGGCTAAGTGACGTGGCCTCGGGATGATCGGCAGGCGAGGTCACTGTGTTCGACGAGACTCCATAGTATTGCAGCCGGCCGGCCGCGACTTGTGTCTCGAAATACACGAACGCCCGTTGCAGCCGGTCATAGAAGGCCTCGCGTAAGGCAACCAGATCGCGCGCTTTCCGATGCGCGGCTTCCGACAAAAAATATTCTGGATTGTGCAGGAGGCACACATCGAGCGTCGCAAGGCCCAATCGATCGAGCGACAGTGCGAGTTGATCGGCCAGAAATTCCGGATGGAGGCAGTGCCATATCCCGTCTCCATACTTCACCATCTCAGGGTAGGGCCTGCCGGATTTTTCCCGGGCTTCGGCAAGCTTCAAATTCTGGCTCTGCACATAGCCGATTTTGGAGACCACCACAACCTGCTCGCGCGCCAGCTGCCCCGTCTTCACCAACTCGGATAGCACCGCGCCCACAAGACGCTCACTGTCTCCATCCATATAATTCGTGGAGGTGTCGATGAGATTGCAGCCCGCAGCCAATGCCTGTATGAAGGCCTGCCGATGCTCCGGATTTTTGGTGTCGACGCGGTAGGTGCCGAAGCCCAAGCGGGACACTGTAAGCCCGGTCGATCCCGCCGCCGTATAGCCGTGGGCGAGGAGAGAACCGGACGGGGACAGCCCCACCATCTTCGCCGCATAGGCCGCCGTGCCCTGCGCGGTCGCATGCCCGGACAATTGCGCCCCGCTCAGCAAGGCCTCGGTTCGACCGGATGCGGCATCGACGCCCGACCGATGGACGCGGAGCGCCTCGGCCACGGCCTTCGGATCAGTGATAGGACGCTGACAGCTAAAGTTCCGGCAGATGTACAGCGCAGGTTGCCCCGCCACAAGCGATTTTCCTTGCAATAAGGGGAGCGTGGATTCGGCACTCAACTCATTCGACGCGATGATTCGGTTCGGAAGATATTCGCCCGCGACCGCCCGAGTGAGCGCCTGCGTGGATGCGCGCGAGCCACCTCCAACAAACGCGAGTTCCACCGGACCTTCTGTAAGGAAATCGACGACTGCCAGACTTTTGGCAAACGCGCGGGGATACCGCGCGATCTGCCGTCCGTACGCCCGGATCGCCCCGACCGCCGCATCCCGCCACTCCTGTCGGTCGAAATGAAAGGCCAGCCGTGCGAGCGCCGACGCCGCGACGGCGTTTCCACTGGGCGTCGCCCCATCGGCTCCTTCGCGGCTGCGGACGATCAGCGTCTCATGACCTGAAGCGGTCGTGAAAAATCCGCCCTGCTCACTATCCATAAAATCAGACCGTATTCGCTCAACCAATTCCGCAGCGGCTTGGAGATACCGCTCCGACGCGCCCGCTTCATAGAGATCGAGCAGCCCTTCGGCCAAATAGGCGTAATCTTCCAGATAGGCGTCGAGATGGGCGCGTCCCGCGCGCGAGGTGCGCAAGAGCCGTCCATCGGGCCGCCGGTGCGTCGTCAAGAGAAAGTCCGCGGCGCGGACAGCCGCATCGCGATAGCGCGTCCCGCCGAAGACCCGGGCCGCTTCGGCCATGGCAGACAGCATCATGCCGTTCCACGCGGTCAAGATTTTATCGTCGAGACCGGGAGGCACGCGCTGTTGCCGCGCGCGATAGAGGAGGGGCTTCACCCGCGCAGCCGTCTCCAATAACTCATCGCCGGTTAGGTTACGCTCTTTCGCGACATCGGATAGCGGACGCAGGCGATTCGGGATACTGGCATGCTCCCAATTGCCTTTCTCCGTGATGTCGTAGAGCGCGCAATATCGCCGGGCATCGTCGGCATCCCCCACCGCGGCTTGCACCTCGGCCGGTTGCCACACGAAGAACTTTCCTTCGACGCCCTCGGAATCCGCATCGGTCGCCGAATAGAACCCACCGTCCGGTCCGGTCATTTCTCTCACTATATAATCCAGCACCTCACAGGCCACGCGCCGATAGTCCGCATGCTTAGTGGCCTGATAGGCCTCCACATACACACGAGCCAGCAGCGCATTGTCGTAGAGCATTTTCTCAAAATGCGGCACGAGCCAGCGAGCATCGGTGGAATAGCGCGCAAATCCTCCACCGACATGGTCATAGATGCCGCCGGCTGCCATCATATCGAGCGTCTTCGTCACCATCGCAAGCGTGGCGGCATCCCCGGATCGCCGATAACAGCGCAGCAGCAGCGAGAGACCGGCCGCGGGTGGAAATTTTGGCGCCCCGCCAAAGCCGCCATGGGTCTTATCGAAATCTTCTTTGAACTGCGCGACCGCGTCCTCTAAAACAGATTCGCTGACAGAAACCGGGGAGGGGATCCGGCCTTCGCCCTTCAGCCGCTCGGTCAGATCTTTCGCTTGCGTCCGAACGCCCGCCGCGTCTTTCTCCCAATAGTCGGCGATCTTCTTTAGCAACGTGCCGAATCCGGGCCGCCCCCAGCGGTCTTCAGGAGGGAAATAGGTGCCGGCAAAAAACGGTTCTTGATCCGGCGTGAGAAACACGGTCATCGGCCAGCCGCCATGGCCGTTGTTCATGGCGACCGTCGCCGCCATATAGATCTCGTCGAGATCCGGCCGCTCCTCCCGGTCCACTTTGATGCAGATAAAGTGACGGTTCATGATGGCGGCAATCGCCTCGTTCTCGAACGACTCCCGCTCCATCACATGGCACCAGTGACAGGCCGAATAGCCGATCGACAAGAGGATCGGTTTATTCGACTCCTTGGAGGCTGTCAGCGCCTCAGCTCCCCAGGGATACCAATCCACTGGATTGTGGGCATGCTGGAGGAGATAGGGGCTCGTTTCGGTATGCAGGCGATTGGGTTGGCGAGTAGATGGAGAAGACATGCTGCGCACCGTAGCATCGCCGATTGCGGAGGGTCAACGGCGCAGAAAAGAAAACAGGCCTGCGACCATAAAGATCGCAGGCCTGTCGTCTATGCACTCAGCGACACAGAGAAACGGTACCTCGCGGTACCCGCCGATCAGTGACCGCCCTTCTTCTCGTCTTTCTTCTTCTCGTCGTTGAACACGACGTGGCCGCCCTTCTTCTCTTCCTTCTTCTTCTCATCGTTGGCGAAGGAAGGCGCGCTGAACGTCACTGCGATTGCCACTGCCATGATTGCCATCAACATGCTCTTCATAACTGTTCTCCCCCTGAAAGGTGTTGAAAGTTTAGACACGAGTGCCTGTCACGATCAGGCAAATTCCGCGCACGGTATGTCAAAGGTATGGATAAAGTCAACTGCTTTTATTCGCCAAATAACAAGGTTCGTCTCTCGGTCTCGTACCGGCCTCAGCAACTTCTCGGACGCATCGATGGGGTTAAATCGAGTTATGTGATAAGCTCAGAAATGAGATTTCATCGGAGTCGCCACGATGGTCGACCTCGGCCCCTATTCCAACTATCGCCTCACCGTCAGACTTGAGCTGTCAAACACGCCCGGCATCTTTGCCCGCGTGGCGGCGATGCTGGCCGAGGAGGGCGCCAATCTCGGCGCGGTAGATATTGTTTCAGCCACTAAAACCCACATGATTCGAGATGTGACCTTCGATGTCCGCAATGAAGCCCATGGCGAGAAGGTCCTGGCTCGGTTGAATGCTCTTCCTGACGTCACCGTGCTGTCGGCTTCCGACCGGATCTTTCTCATGCACCTCGGCGGCAAAATTCGCGTCGAAGGAAAAATCCCGATCAACACCAGAAACATCCTGTCGATGGTCTACACCCCGGGAGTCGGACGGGTCTCCCAGGCGATTGCACGGGATACTGCCAAGGTCTATGCCTTCACGAGCAAAAGCAACAGCGTCGCGGTGGTGACCGATGGGTCGGCGGTGTTGGGACTTGGCAACCTCGGCCCTGAAGCGGCCCTGCCGGTGATGGAAGGCAAAGCGATGTTGTTCAAGGAACTCGCCGGAATCGATGCCTGGCCGTTGTGCCTGAGCACACAGGACCCGGACGAGATCGTCCGCATTGTGCAAGGCATCGCGCCGGGGTTCGGCGCGATCAATCTGGAAGACATCGGCGCGCCCCGTTGTTTCGACATCGAGCGCCGACTGAAGGCCTCCCTCGATATTCCAGTGATGCACGACGATCAGCACGGCACGGCCGTCGTCATTCTCGCCGCCCTGACCAACGCGCTGCTGGTCACCGGCAAACGGATGGAAGATATCCGCATCGTAGTCAACGGCTTGGGCGCTGCAGGCACGGCCTGTTGCCAAATGTTGCTGGCAGGCGGCGCCACACATCTGGTGGGGTGCGACAAGGAAGGCCTTATCTTATCCGGCAGCCCAGAACAGCTGCGCGCCTGCAGAACCGATCTCACGACGTGCATTCGGCGCAACGCCCCAGCAGGAACGTTGCGTGACGCGCTCAAAGACGCCGATGTTTTTATCGGTTTATCCATCGGCAATGTGCTCACCGAACAAGACCTCGACCTGATGGCTCCCGACCGCATTGTCTTCGCCATGGCAAACCCAGATCCGGAAGTGTCGCCGGAACTTGCCGCCTCGCATTGCCGTATCTTTGCCACTGGACGATCCGATTATCCGAATCAGATCAACAACGCCCTGGCGTTTCCCGGTATTTTTCGCGGGGCGCTCGATGTGCAAGCCAGCCAAATCAACGAGGAAATGAAGCTGGCTGCCGCCGACGCCATCGCCCGTGTGATTCCAACGTCGGCCTTGAGCGAGGAATATATTATTCCCAGCCTGTTCGATAAAACTGTCGTTCCCCTGGTCGCTCGAGCCGTTGCCGCCGCCGCGCGCGACAGCGGCGTGGCTCGCCGGCGAGCCCCAACCGATATTCAGTCACCCCTGGAATAACCGGGCCTATTCGAACGGCGCACGCATTTCTCTGTGCGCCGCCAGCAGTCCTGCATCGCACCATGCACCCTCTACGGCTGGGATTCCCACTGTGCTACAATGCCGGGGCCGGTGGGCCGGCAGACCATGCCTTTTACACAAAGCAAATTCATCAAGTTCCAGCAGGGGATGCGCCAGCGGATCGATTCGCTGCGCCACAAGGCGGAGACCAGCCTCGAACTTGCCGTGGATACGATGATGGAATCGCGCGTCGACAGCTTTTTCCAGGTCGAGCAGGGACTGGAAGAAGTTATTCGATCGCTGATTGAAATTGAAGACGAGCTCGGTGTCATCCGCGACCTTTCCGGCGCAATCCGCCTTGAATCGCGCCTCGAATTCGTTGAAGATCGCTGGGATGAGTTCGATAGCGAGATCCGCGAACGGCCGCGCCGCCGCCGGAAGAAAGTCAGCCTCGCGGACATGCTCAAAGCGGCCAGCGGAAGCGGCGATCTTTCCCAGGGCGGCACCGGCGTCAATAATGCGATGGACGCCTACGCGATCATGGGCGTCGAGTTCGGCTGTTCGCTCGCCGATGTCACCGCCGCATTCCGGCAAAAAGCAAAGCAGTTGCACCCCGACTCGAACCAGGGTGATCGCAGTTCCGAACCGGCCTTGCGGCGCATGCTGGAGGCCTATCAGTTCTTGAAGGAATATTTGAGCTTGAGCAACGTCGATCCGATGCCCCAAGCCGACCATCCCTATCGTCCAACCGAGTAGGAGACTGAATTTTCGTGGACTCCACACAATACATCACGACGACAGACGGCCTTGAGCGCTTATGCGACCACCTGGCCACCGCCTCGCGCCTGGCCCTCGACACCGAGTTTGTCGGAGAAGAAAGCTTTGTCCCGCGCCTTGAACTGATTCAGGTCGCCACCGAAAGCCAGTCCGCCATCATCGATTTCCCTGCGATTCAGCAATCGCCGGCGGTGCAGCCATTCTGGGACATTGTCCGCAATCCGGCGGTGGAAAAGATTGTCCATGCCGGACGGCAAGACCTCGATCTGTTTGCCACCCATGCCGGAACAATTCCCAAACCGTTTTTCGACACGCAAATTGCCGCCGCCATGGTGGGCTATGGCGCGCAAGTCGCCTATGCCAATTTGGTGTTGCGCGTCCACGGGAAACGGCTGGCCAAGGCGCACACCTTCACCAATTGGAGCGCGCGGCCACTCTCGACCGATCAACTGTCCTATGCCTTGGAAGATGTCGACTTTCTGCTGGCCATTCACGACCACCTGCGCACGCGCCTCACCAAGCTCGGGAGAAGCGAGTGGGCGCACGAAGAATTCTCCAGACTCGAAACCATCGTCGGCGACACACGCCGCGAACCGCAGGAACGCTACCAGCGCATTCGCGGATGGGATAGTTTGAAGCCGAAGTCGGCCGCCGTCCTGCGCGAGCTGGCTGCCTGGCGCGAAAGCGAAGCCAAACGCCGCAATGTGCCGCGCGGCCGCGTGATGCGCGATGAAGTCCTGCTTCAGCTCGCCCGCCATCCGCCGCGATCGGTCGATGAATTGCGCGCCGTCCGCGGACTGCATGGATCGGAAGCAGACCGGCACGGTGAGACGATCCTCAAAACGATTCACACCGCCCAGGCGCTGCCGTCTTCCGCCTGGCCGGAGATCCCCAAAGACCGCAAGCCCGAGCCCGAATCGATGGGATTAGTGGAATTACTTCAGGCCGTGATGAAGGCTCAATCGGCCGAGCAGGAAATCGCGCCTACGTTGCTCGCAACCACCGCCGATATCCAGGCGCTGGTCGATGCGCGGATCCAGGGCACCACACCTGACCTTCCGCTATTGCGAGGCTGGCGGAGAACCCTGCTCGGGAATCTGCTGCTTCAAGTGTTAAACGGGGAGGTTGCCGTGAAAATCGATGCGACCTCGGGAAAGCTTACCTGGTCTTAGCGCGCGGGCGGGATTAGGCCGCGCGCGAGCCGGATTGTTTA